>NZ_DATEJY010000077.1:0-4660 GCF_035277725.1 Dyella sp.
GCCCTGCAAGGGCAACCCTTCCAGCGCCGAAGACGCCACCACCACCCAACCGATGCCGGCGTCCTGCACCATGTAGCTCAAGCGATCCTTCGGCAGCCCCGGCTCCAGCGGCACATACGCGCCACCGGCCTTGAGTACGCCTAGCACCGCGATCATCAGCTCCAATGAGCGTGACAGATGGATGCCCACACGCGCCTCGTGGGTCACGCCCGCGTCCACCAGGTAACGCGCCAGGCGGTCGGCCTTGTCGTTGAGTTGTGCGTAGGTCAGCGCCTGCCCTGCGTACTGCACCGCGATGGCCGCCGGCGTGCGCGCGACTTGCGCTTCGAACTGCGTGTGAATGCACGCATCTTGCGCATAGGGCTTGAGCGCCCCTTGCCCTGCTGCCAGCAACTGATCGTGACGCTCACCATCCAACAGCGCGTATTCAAAAATGCCGCGATGCGGATTCATCACGATTTGCCGCAACAGCTGGGCATAGCTCCGAGCGAATTCGCTGATCAGCTTTTCATCGAACAGATCGGTGCGATACGTCCAGCAGATCTCCAGCCGATCGGCCTGCTCGATCACGGTCAGCTCCAGATCCACCTTGGCCGGGGTCGATTCCCGCGGCATCGCAGATACCCGCAGATCCGGCAGCGCGAACGATGTATCGACGTCGCCATTCAATCCCAGGCCGAAAACCAGCTGGAAAATGGGCTCGTGACTGGCATTTCTCTGTGCCTTGAGATGACTTACCAGCATTTCAAAAGGCACGTGCTGATGCACGTACGCTTGCAGGATCGTCTGCTTTTGCGCCGCCAATGCATCGCAAAACGGCACATTGGCGTCAAACCGGCAGCGCAAAGCCAGGTTATTCACGAAAAAGCCGATCGAAGCGTCCAGTTCCTTATGAGATCGGCCTGCGACAGGCGTGCCGATGACTACGTCAGACTCATGACTGAGGCGGCTTACCCATAACGCAAACGCCGTCTGCATCAGCATGAAGAAGGTGACGTTCTGGCGCTGGCTCAGCAGCTTGAGCTCACTGCCCAAGGTCGTTTCCACTTGCTGCCGATAGACCGCGCCCGCATGGCTCTGTCTGGCAGGACGTGCGTGCGTCATGGGCAGCGCATGCACAGGTGGTGCACCGGAAAGCTGGGTAGACCAGTGACCCAACAGCTTGTCGAGCACCTCATCCTTTAGCCAGCTGCGCTGCCATTGGGCGTAATCGACATATTGAATATCCAAGGGAGGCAGCGGATCGTCCAGGCCTTGTACGTAGGCGTCGTAGAGCTGGACGAATTCGCGCATCAGCACACCCATCGACCAGCCGTCGGAGGCGATATGGTGCATGGTGACCAGCAGCACGACTTCCTGCGGAGCCAGACGCATGCAGGTTGCACGCAGCATCAGGTCCGTGCCCAAATCGAAGGGCTTGCGCGCATCGGCGTCGATGATCGCCTGCACCGCCTGTGGCCGCGCCGCGAGCGGCGCGGCCTGAATATCCACTTGAGCCAGGGCGAACGTAAAGCTGCTGCGGATCCTCTGCTGCGGCCCGTGTTCACCATTGATGAACACCGTGCGCATGGATTCATGACGTTCGATGATGCGCTGAAGAACGCGCTCGGCGATGCGTTCATCGAATGCGCCCTGGATGCGCCAGGCACCGGGCATGTTGTAGTGCACGCTCCCGCCCAACTGGTCGACGAACCACAGGCGCTGCTGGGCAAAGGATGTGGGTGCGAGCTCGCCGTGGCGAGCGAATGGCACGATGCGCGGATGTGCCGCCGTATCGCGTCTGGACTCGATCAGACCCGCCATCGAACTCAGGTCGGCGGCGTCGAAGATGTCACGCACTTGCAGTTCGGCTTGCCAGCGATCACGAATCTGCGCCACCAGTCGCACCGACAGCAAGGAGTTGCCGCCCAGTTCGAAGAAATTCGCCGTGGCGCTGATACCGGCAGGATCGAGCTTGAGCAGACGACCCCATATCGCTGCCAAGTCGACTTCCGTCCCGGTGGTTGGCGCCATGTATACCGAAGTCGTCGCCAACATGTCCGGTACCGGCAATTGCCTGCGATCGACCTTGCCATTGGAGAGCAGCGGCAGCGCATCCAGGAACACGAATGCTGCAGGCACCATGTAATCGGGTAACTGGGCTCGCAAGGCGTCGCGCAACGAAGCGGTGATTTCATTGTGGCTGCGCCCAGCCTGCGTAGCATCCAAGGTGAGGTAGGCCACCAGCCGCTTCTGGCCGGGCTCGTCTTCGCGCGCCATCACCACGACCGCGGTCACCCCGGGCATGTGGCTCAACTGCTGCTCGATCTCGCCCAGCTCGATGCGGAAACCACGGATCTTCACCTGAAAGTCGTTGCGGCCCAGGTACTCGATCACTCCATCGGGCAGCCAGCGGCAAAGGTCGCCGGTCCGATACAGCCGTTTGCCCGGCTGTGCGGCAAAGGGATCCTCGACAAAGCGTTCCGCTGTCAGATCCGGGCGATGGAGATAGCCGCGCGCAACCCCGGCGCCCCCCAGATAAAGCTCGCCGGGAACGCCCATCGGCACCGGGTGTCGATGCTGGTCCAGGATGTAAGCCTGCGCATTGGCGATCGGACGGCCGATCGGCACGATGCCCGGATGCAGATCGTTACGGCAAACCCAGGCGGTGATCTCGATCGCCGTTTCGGTCGGACCGTAGAGGTTGTGCAACGCCACCCAAGGAAGCTGCGCGAAAAAACGCGCCTGCAGCGCCGGGGGCAAGGCTTCGCCGCCGGACACCACGCAGCGCAGGCTATGGCAACGCTCGAGCGGCGCGTGGTCCAGGAAAGCCTGCAGCATCGACGGCACGAAATGCATCAGCGTGACGCGTTCCCGCTCAATGATCTCGGCCAGATACTGAGGATCCATATGACCGCCCGGCCGCGCCATCACCAGCCGCGCGCCCGAAATCAGCGGCTGCAGCAGCTCCCACACGGAAATGTCGAAGCCATAGGGAGTTTTCTGCAAAACGTAATGATCGCTGTGCAGGTGGTATGTCTGCCGCCCCCACCATAGGCGGTTCACCACGTTCGCGTGTTCCACCATCACGCCCTTGGGCTTGCCGGTGGAGCCGGAGGTATAGATCACATAGGCCAGATGGTCGGGCCGCAGTCCGAGCACCTGTTTCGCCAGCGGCGTGGTCGGGTATGCAGCCAGGACGTCCGCATCTGCATCCAGGCGTAATACCGGCACTGCCATCGCCGGCAGGCGATCCTCCAGATGGGCCTGCATCAGCACCGCCACCGGTGCGCTGTGCTCCAGGATGTAGGCCAGGCGTTCGCTCGGATAGCTCGGATCCAGCGGCACGTACGCACCGCCCGCTTTCAGGATGCCAAGGATGCCGATCATCATCTCCAGCGAGCGCTCCACGCACAGGCCCACCAGGCCATCCGGACCGACGCCGTGCGTGCGCAGGTAGTGCGCCAGTTGATTGGCTTTGGTGTCCAGCTCGCGATACGTCAGCGTGCTGCCTTCATAAACCAGGGCGATCGAGTCGGGAGTGCGCGCCACCTGCGCTTCAACCAGTTCATGCAGGCACGCATCATGCGGATAGTCCTGCGTTGTCGCATTCAAGGTATGCAACAGATAGTGCTGCTCCGCCTCGTTCAACAGAATGCAGGCCTCATGCTGCGCCTGGTGATCGGCCAGCATTGCCTCGATGGCCCGTTTGTAATAGGCGCCGAAGCGGTTGATCAGCGGGGCATCCAATACTTCGGCGTTGTACACCAGCGCCACCAGCATCGCTTCGTCGAGGCCCGAACACGATGCGGTAACCAGCAAATCGAAATTGGTTTGCTCGAATCCGCTCGAAGCCAGGGCCTGAAGCGTCTGCCCTTCGCCTTGTGCAATGTCGTTGTAGACATGGAAATGCGTGAAGTTGAACAGCACTTCGGAAAACGTACGGCCGCTGTCCTGCTGGATTTGCGCCAACGGATACCGCCGATACGCCAGGTTGGCGGTGTTTTGCTCGGCCACCTGCAGGATCAGGTCCTTCCAGCTGCCGGGAGCCAGCGTCAGGCAAAGCGGGAGGGAGTTGAGGAACAGACCCAGGCCACGCTCGGCGCCTAATTGTTCCGGGCGGCCGTTATAGGTCGCACAGGTGAGCACGCGTGATTGACCGCCGAACAACGCCAGCACCTTCAGGTGTGCGGTCAGCAACAGGATCTGTACGGACACGCCCAATTGCCGCGCCAGCGCTAACAAGGCCTCGCCGTGTTGTGCAAACCCCTCGATCTGATGACGGGCATGTGCGTACCCCGTCGCGGCGATCGTCAGGCGAGGCAGCTGCAGGCCCGGGGCATCTTCCAGCAGCGCGGCGAAATGCGCCTTGGCCTGCGGATCGGCCAGGGTTTGCTGCTCCAGCGCGATGAAGTCGCGGTAGGTCCGATCCGTCTCGATCGGTGCCAGCGACTGGCCCGACAGCAGGCGTTCGTAATGCTGATACAGCGCCGTGGTCAGCGCCGCACGACTCCAGCCATCGAGCACCGCGTGGTGGAAACTGATCACGAACTCGAAGCTGTCCTCGGTGCGGCGGAAGATGTGGATATGGAACAGCGGGCCCTGTTCCCACTCGAACACATGGCGTTTGCGTGTTTCGATCCAGTGCGCCACATGACGATCCTGCTCCGCACGCGATTGA
>NZ_DATEJY010000078.1:0-14673 GCF_035277725.1 Dyella sp.
GCCCATCGCTGTCCGGGGAAAGTTTTGCTTGTTTAAGCGAAATGGCTAAAAAGCTCGTCGTCCCGGCGAAAGCCGGACGCAGCGCGAAGCGCGGAGAACGTCCGAATGGACGGCCCCGAAAGGGGTGAGCGGAGCGAATCACCTAGCGACTTGCGGATACTCAAAGGCACAAGGCACTGTACCCCGGCGTTCGCCGGGGCGACGAGTCAGGGGATATTGAATTTCAAGTAGAAAATTTAGACGTCATGCGATGTGCAAAAGAAAATTTCCGTGCACCTTGTTTTCCCCGGACAGCAATAGGCGAAGGCCGGAACGACGGGATGAGGCGACTGGGAAAGTGACAGGTCACGCTCCGCGCAGACCCTCCCCAACCCTCAATGCTCTGAACTTAAGGTTTTGTCATCCGCCACAGAACCCAAACCCGTCATTCCAGCGAAAGCTGGAATCCAGCGACTTAGCCGAAAGGCACTGGATTCCAGCTTTCGCTGGAATGACGAACGAGAGTTTATGGCGGTTGAAGACCCTTAAGTTCGGAGCATTGCCCCAATCCTCTCCCCGAAGGAGAGGAAGAAAAAAGCTAGCAAACGCCTACCGCACTTACCCACGCCATCGGGCGCCAGCTCGGCGGCGGCGCTGGATCATCGATCGGCGGCGGCTCCGGATTCGGCTCGATCAACGGTGGACGGCTTGGTTGCGGTGTGGGTGGTTCGGGTTGGGGTATCGGGTGCGCCGGGCTCGGTGGTTTTACCGGGTCCGGCGGTGGCGCGGGTTGGGGCTGGACCCAGATGGGAAAGGCGGAGAGTGCTTCGATCAGTGATTTCATGATGAGTGCATGCCGCTCAGTGGGGCGTGGAAACGCGCTGCGACACTTTTTCTTTCTGGGAACGCGCGGCGGAATGTTCCAGGTCGGCTTGCGCAACGATGCTGCAGAGCCGGCCTTCCTTGTCGGTGATGGGAATGCGGCGCACGGCTGCTTGCGCCATCGCATTGGCAACGTCTTCGACACTGGCGTCTTGCGTCAACGACACCGCTGGTGCCGTCATGTAGGCATCCACCACGCAGGTGTCCGGCGATTCGCCGGCAGCCACGCAACGCACGACAATGTCGCGGTCGGTAATGATGCCAACCAGTTTCTGCTGCTCGTCTACGACGGGCACTTCGCCGATATCTGCTTCAAGCATGATCTTGGGGGCGCCTTGCAACGAATCGCGCGCCGAACAACAGCGCGGATGGGTGGTCATGATTTCGCTCGCTTGCATGATTCTTACTCTCCGATAACGCATGAGCCCGATGCGTCGCGGCCGTGTTCTTGGCCAGAAAGCGTGTTCGCACCGGGAACAGCCAGCATGCCTAGCGAACGGAAAAAACCTCGCGCAGGGCAAGCGAACGGACCGGTCTACAGCTCTCCTGGCGAACAGCACACCCATTCGTCAGCATGGCGAAAGAAAAACTCCAATAAAGGCACTTAACTGACCGTTTTCACGGGAATTTTCACGTTGCCATTACGGCGCAACCAGCATCTTGAACAGGCGGTAACGGACCAGGAGGCTGGCGCCGGGATGGCTGCGAGGAGCTAGAGGGGGCTCGCCGATCGCAGGTAAATGCCGCAGTCATTGACGCCAGTCTTACGTTGCGCGGGCCTTGAAGGCATGGAACTCGCGCAACGGTCACGCACATGGGTGTTGCCCGTTTTCCGCTGCATGAGTAAAAGCGCAGTGTTCGATCGGCTCGTCCGCGAAGACCACTGCATTCACCGCCCGGCTTTACACGCTTTTTGAGCCATGCCATGCCGTTAGCGTTACGCCATGATCGCCCTTCCCATTCATTGCCATCCGACTGCGCCGTGTTCATGCTCGACCGGCGCGGTTGTATCGTGGCAATTCATGCAGGGGAAGCGTCATTCGGCGCCATGCAAACGCAGGATCTGATCGGCAAGCATTACACCAGTCTTTACGCAGGTTCCCACGGCAACGATCTGTTGGACGCCGCGATCAACGCGGATGGCACCTATCAGTTCGCCTGCCAGGAGACGTGGCTCGCTCAAGCGCATGGACAACGTCGACGGGTGGAAATCTCCATGCATGCATTGAAAGGCGAAAACCAGCAATTGCATGGCTTTGCCATGGTCGTGCGCCATATGCTTCCGCACACGCTACTGCAGGATCGCCTGCGCGGATGCGAACGGCGTTTCCGTCTTTTCACGCAATGCGTGGACGACGCCGCTTTCTGCATGCTCGATCCGCAAGGCACGGTGATGGATTGGAACGCCGGCGCGCAGCACCTCATCGGGCATGCCGCGCGAAGCATCGTGGGAAAGTCGTTTGCGACGTTTTTCAGTGAACCGCAACGCACCGGCGAATTCCCCGTACACCTGATTCAAACCGCAAGCCGGGACGGCCGCGCCTGCGTAGGGTGCGAACTGCTGCGCGCCGGTGAGGGCTTTCCGGCGGAAGTCATCCTGGAAGCCATCCACGATGGCGACGGTACCCTGCTTGGTTTCGCCCTGATCATGCGTGACCGCACGCAATCCCAGCTGGCCGAGCGCCGCCTGCGCGAAGCACGCGAACAGATCGTGCACGCGCAGAAGATCGAGGCGATGAGCCATCTCACTGGCGGCATCGCGCATGATTTCAACAATGCCTTGCAAGGCATCATCAGCTCGCTCGAACTGGCATCGCTGAGCCTGGACCGGCACCATGCCGAACAAGCCAGGCGGCACGTGCTGCTATCGCTGGACGCCGCCTTGCGCGCCGGGCGCCTGACGCAACGCCTGCTTTCGTTGGCGCGCAGGCAGGCATGCTCCAGCCAGCGCACCAATATCGCCAAGGTGTTCAACGCGATGCGCGAACTGCTCGGCCGCACGCTGGGCGACGGCATCATGCTGGAGGTGTCGTTTCCCGACAATCTGCCGCCGTTGATCTGCGATAGCGGACAACTGGAAAGCGCGCTGGTCAATCTCGCCGTGAATGCACGCGACGCGATGGCCGGGCATGGCCATCTCGCCATCAGCTGCCGACTGTGCCATCCCGGCGACAGCAGTGTGCAGGTATCGCTGGATCACAGCCATGATGTCTACGTCGAAATCTGCGTAACCGACGACGGCCCCGGCATGTGCAGCGAAACGCGGCGGCGCGCGTTCGAACCGTTTTTCACCACCAAGGTGGAAGGACGCGGTACGGGTCTTGGCTTGTCCATGGTGCACGGCTTTACCGCGCAGCACGGCGGCGCCGTGGATATTCAGAGCGTGCCTGGCGCGGGCACGTCGGTGCTGCTTTATCTGCCGTGCGACAGTGCCGGCATGGACATCGCGCCACCGCAGCAACCAAAGAAAGCGCCGAATCTGCGCGGTTATCGCATCCTGGTGGTGGAAGACAACCAGACCATCCGCGAATCCGTCGCCACCCGGCTACGGCAACTGGGTTGCATCGTGGCCGAAGCCGCCACCGGCGATGAGGCCTTGTCGATGCTTGCGGGCAACGCGTCGTGGGACCTGTTGCTGTCGGATCTGGATCTGCCGAGCGTGGATGGCTATGAGTTGTGTTGCCAGGCGCGCAAGTTGCTGCCGAAGTTGCGCGTGATTTTGATGACCGGTTACGCCGAGTCGGAGTGGCATGATTTCAAGGCGTTCGACAACGCGATGGATGCCTTGATCAAACCGTTCGACATGGGGGAGTTGTTGAACAAGGTGCAGGTGTTGTTGCAGCCGGCGGAGTGATTTACGCAGGTTGGGGGGAGGCAACGCCGAACCCCAACATGGCGGCATGCAAATGGCGGAAACGTTGGGTTTCGCATTCGCTTACTCCAACCTACATGGCTAACCTGCCCTTCGTCCCACCACCGACACCGCGTGCACATGCTCAGGGCCTGCCATGAACGCACGCAAATCATCTACCAGTTGCTGGTAGCGATGATCATGCGTATCGCGGTTGATCGAGCGCAACACGGACGAGGGATGCCAGGTGGCCATCGCATCGATGCCGCCGGACAGCCTGAGCCAGCGGCCGTGGCTCATGGTGATTTGAAAGGTGGTGCCGAAGAATGCCTGCGCTGCCATCGCACCCAGCGCCAGCACGCGTTGCGGGCGCACTTCGCGCAGTTCCGCCGCCAGCCATTCGCGGCAGATGGCCTGTTCCGCGGCGTTGGCGCGCTTGTGCAAGCGGCGCTTGCCGCGCAGCTCGTATTTGAAATGCTTGACGGCATTGGTGATGTAGACGTTGGCGCGATCGAGACCGGCTTCGTGCAGCGCACGGTCAAGCAACGCACCGGCCGGCCCGACGAATGGCTCGCCCGAAGCGTCTTCCTGCAAGCCGGGCTGCTCGCCTACCAACATCATGGGCGCATGTGCAGGTCCCTTGCCGAACACCGTTTGCGTGGCATGTTTCCAGAGTGGACAGTCGTGGCAGCGCAACGCCAAATCGCGCAACTCTTTCAACGATCCTTGCGGGGGAGACATGCTGGGCGGCCGGGCCAGCGGGGACTCCCACGCCGGTCGTGTTTGCGGCATTTCGCTGATCCTCGCGTTACCTGAACGAAGCTTCCGATAGCGCTTATCGACAAAACGTGCAGATTCAGTCAATAGTCACGTACATGTCTGGCGATCAAGCGACGAAAGATCGCTTGTTGAAGCTTTCTTATCGTCGGCTTCACGCGCTCACGACAAACACATCAGTGTTGCTGATGATTCGAGCTCTTGTTGCGTTCCGCTGAAGAGGCGCGGCTGCGCAGGCCACCTTTCTTGCCGAGCTCTGCATAGCCTTCGCGGCCAAGTTCCTGCCTGCGTGCTTCGCCGCCTTGCTTGCCGAGAGCCGAATAACCTTCCGAGCCGAGTTCTTCTTTGCGGGCGGCGCCGCCTTTCTTGCCAAGCGCCGAATAACCTTCCGGTCCCAATTGTTCTTTACGTGCCTCGCCGCCTTTGCGGCCGGCTTCGCGTACGCTCATGGCGCCCCGCTCCGGGTTGCGCTGTTTCCTGCTCATGCCCTTACCTCTTGTATTGCTCTGCAAAAAATCCGGCCGCTTGCAATCCACGCGGCCATGCAAGAGCTGAACATGCCATCGCCTGTGTGATGCCTGCGTGCTTCCGCGGCTTGCATGTGTGTGAAAGCTTGCTGCATGTCACAACACCAAGCAGTGCGCGCGCAAACGCAGCAAGCGCCAGTCAGTGTGCTTTTCGCTGCGAAAAACCTGCATTTTTCACGCATATGAATTGATGCACAGACATGACATCCAGCTAGCATCCGATTCACCCTCTCGCCACTCGCACGCGCAGTAGCTTTTGGTCACGAACACGAACCGGAGTGCCTCATGGCCAAGAAATCCAGCGATGCGAAACACACGTGTGCACGCCCGGAACAGCGCAATCGCATGACCGCACAAGAGCGCAGCGTGGCCGACACCAGCGTCATTCCCAGCAAGCAGGCGTGGGACACCAACGATGCCTCGCCCGGCTTCGGGCCGCGCAGTTTCGATCCCGATCGGCGCACCGAACACCTGGGTTACCGCGATCCGGAAGAACCAAGCCAGGGTCCGCTGCGTTTGGATGAAACCAACTACAGCGTGGAGCGGCTTACGCTGCCCGAAGGCGGCTACAACGAATACGCAGACGAAGTCGGCCCCAGCGACGAAGAAGACGCGCAGCACAGCGACCAGGCGCAGCGCTTGCAGTATCGCGATACGCAAGACGAACTGCTGAGCGATCTGCCACCCGGCGACGTCAATCCCGCCTACGAACCGGACGATCCCGATCTTGGTTTCCGGTTGACCACGGAACATCTGGAAACCGCACCAGAAGGCTATGTCGATCGCGATGCCGAAAAGGTCACGCACTACGCCGAGCGGGCCGCACGGCGCGGCAACCGCACCGACGAGTTGATTCGCGAAGATGTCTACGAAGCACTCGACAACCGCGCGGACATCGACGCACCGGACATCTCGCTGCATGTGCGCGATGGCACAGTGATTATCGAAGGCGAGGTATCGGATGCGATGGTGCGCCACCGCGTGGAGCAGTGCGTGGATAGCGTGGATGGGGTGAAGGACATCAACAACCGTCTGCATCTGGCCGCACCGCAGCCGCGTCGACCGTGGAGCGATGAATAAGCGCACCCATCATGATCATTGCGGAACAACTGTTCGCTCCCCTGTTCGCAGGGGAGGGTTGGGGTCAGTGCTTCGGACTTAAGGGCAATGGCACTAGCGTAAGCATCGTCGTCCCGGCTTTCGCCGGGACGACGGTTCAAGGTATCTCTCAGAACCGTAGGTTGGGGTGCGAACCCCAACATCGCCATGCCGATCATCACGCGATGTTGGGGTTCGCACCCCAACCTACGCGGAGATGGCCATCCCGAGCATTCAGAAACGGATGTGTTGATTTATAGAAATGCCCTTAAGCATCGCGTCGGGTGCATGCTAAAGCATGAGCAACCCCACCCCACCCCTCCCCTGCTGACGCAGGGGAGGGAGCAGGCAGCGGCCAGGGCGACGATTCATGCGTTCATGCCAACTCGTACGGCAAATATGTCGGCTCCCACACAAACGCCTCGATGCACCGCTCCACTTCCGCTTCGTCGCACGCCGCCGCCACGCCATCCACCTGCGCCTGCAACGCCACCGCCTTCGCTACCGCGATGGACACCTCGCGTAACTGATCCACCGGCGGCAGCAATGAAGCGGTCTTGTCCTTCACCGTCGGCGACATCGCCGCTACAGCTTTGGCTGCCGCCATGAACATCGCATCCGTGACACGCTTGGCGCCCACTGCGAGCACCCCCAATCCCACGCCGGGAAACACATACGAATTGTTGGTTTGATCGATGTGCACGCTTTTCCCTTGCCAGAGCACCGGCGCAAACGGGCTGCCGGTGCCGATCAAGGCGCGTCCATCGGTCCATTCAAGCAGTTGCTGCGGCGTGGCTTCGCTGCGCGAGGTCGGATTGGAGAGCGGAAAGATCACCGGGCGCGCCACGTTCTGCGCCATGGTGCGAACCACGTCTTCCGCAAAAGCGCCGGCCTGCCCCGATACACCGATCAAGACCGTCGGCTTGGCATGGCGCATCACGTCCAGCAAACCGATGTGGCTGGATGCATCGGTGTTCCAGCCCTTTATCGCTTCGCGCGATTGCACGAACGGCGCCTGCGCAGCGGTCAAACCTTCCATGCCTTCGACCAGCAAGCCATTGCGGTCGACCAGGAAAAACGCCTTGCGCGCCTGTGCTTCGCTTACGCCGGCATCCACCACGGCGCGCAGCAACAACGACGAGATGCCGCAACCGGCCGAGCCCGCGCCCAGCACGGCAATGCGCTGCTCCTGCAAGGGGATGCCGGTGACGTTGATGGCGGCCAGCAAGGTGCCGGCGGCAATCGCGGCGGTGCCCTGGATATCGTCGTTGAAGGTGCACAGGCGATCGCGATACTTCTGCAGCAGGCGGCCGGCATTGGCACCGGCGAAGTCTTCCCATTGCAGCAGCACGTCCGGCCAGCGCTCGATCACCGCACTGACGAATTCCTCCACGAATCCGTCGTATTCGGCGCCGACGATGCGCTCGTGCCGCCAGCCGATGTACAGCGGGTTGGTCAGGCGTTCGCGATTGTTGGTGCCGACATCCAGCAGGATCGGCAGCGTGAGTTCGGGATGGATGCCGGCGCACCCGGTGTAGAGCGAGAGCTTGCCGATCGGAATGCCCATGCCGCCCGCGCCCTGGTCGCCCAGGCCAAGAATGCGCTCGCCATCGCTCACCACGATGACGCGCACGCGGTCGAAGCGCGGATCGGCCAGAATCTCGCGAATGCGCTGCTTGTTGGGATAGCTCAGGAACAAGCCGCGCGGCTTGCGCCAGATCTCGCTGAAATGCTGGCAGCCCTCGCCCACCGTCGGCGTGTACACCAGCGGCAGCAGTTCTTCCAGGTGATGCACCAGCACGTGATAGAACAGCGTTTCGTTGGTGTCCTGCAGATCGCGCAAAAATGCATAGCGCTCGAAATCGGTACTGAAGGCGCGCAGGATCTTCAGCCGCCGCTCCGCCTGCTCATCGATGGTGCCGACGTGCGGCGGCAGCAAGCCATGCAGGCGAAACGTGTCGCGCTCACTCGCGGTAAACGCCATGCCCTTGTTCAACATCGGCTTGTTGATCAGGTCATAGCCGGTAAGGCTGGTTTTGATGACGGCCTGGATGGCGTCTTGATTCGGCATGTCGCATGGCCCTTTTCGTCGCTGGCCGTGAATTAGAACCCGCGCAGTGTTACAAAGTTGTCGCAACGGTTCGGCGCCGGAAGGCTGCTTTCGCAGGATCATCAAGAAGCACGCTGACATACTTCTAACAGGCGTCGGTATTGAATCACCCATCCACAAGGAGGCATGCACATGAAGATGCAAAAGAACGGTATGGCAAGAACCTCGATAATGGCCGCGGCAGCTTTCGCATGCTGCCTGGCGTGCGGCGCGGCATCCGCCCAGGACCTTGGCAACCTGGGCAGCAGCCTCAGCGGAAAACTCGGCGGCCTGGGCAATGCCGGCTCGTTGAGTTCCGGCAGCATGGGCAACGTGGCCGGGTTGCTGCAGTACTGCGTCAAGAACAACTACCTCGGCGGCGACTCCGGCGCATCGGGCCTTGCCAGCAAACTGCTGGGCAAGACCAACGGCGGCGCCAGCAATGGCGATTACCAGAGCGGCCTTAGCGGGATTCTCAAGGGCAACAACGGGAAGACCACCGATCTGTCCAGCGTGGGCGGCGGCAATAGCGATTTGAAGTCGAAGATCACCACCAAGGCGTGTGATGTGGTGTTGAAGCAGGGGAAGAATTTCCTCGGGCATTGATGATGCAGCACCTAGGTTGGGGTGAGGCGCAGCCGAACCCCAACAACCATGCAGCGTGGCGACGCCCCTCATGATGAAAGTTGCTTCCAACACCGTCGCCCCGGCGAACGCCGGGGCGACGGATCAGGAGAGGTACGCACATGCAAGGCCATGCATGGCTTTATTGCCGGATCTCGGCTTCCACCAGCTTGGCCAGCAACACCAGCGATTCCTGCCAGCCCAGGTAGCACGCCTCAGCCGGAATCACCTCGGGAATTCCCTCCTGCACCACGGTCAGCTCCGTGCCGCAAAACACGGCGCGCAACGAAACGGTCGTCTGCATCGTGCCCGGCAGGTTGGGATCATCGAACACACCGGTGTAGCGCAGCCGCTCGTTGGGCACCAATTCCAGGTATTCGCCGCCGAACGAATGGCCGTCGCCGGTGGTGAAGTTGGCAAACGACATGCGGTATTGCCCGCCTACCTTGGGTTCCAGCTTGGACACGCGGCCGGTAAATCCATTGGGCGGCAGCCACTTGGCCATGGCGTCGGCGTCGAGAAAGGCGCGATAGACGCGGTCGGGCGTGGCGCGAAGCACGCGGTGAAGACGAACGGTTTGGGTCGACATGGGTTTGGTCTCGGGTGCAGAGGAAAGTCCTCCGATCTGTATGACGAACAGCATGGAATGGATTCGACATGCTCCGGCTTGCTACCCACTATTCCGCCAGCGGCTCCACCGGCACCAGCATGCCGCGCTTGATCGTGCCCAGGGTGACGCGCGTTTGATAGCGGCGGACGTTGGCATTGTCGGTAAGCAATCGTTGCATCAGGGCTTCGAAATCCTCGACGTCGCGCGCCACGATGATCAACACGTAATCCCCTGCCCCGGTGACGTACCACGCTTCCTGGATCATCGGTTCGGCGGCGATCCATTGCTTGAGGCTGGCCAGCAGCTCGGGCCGTTCGCGCTCCACTTCCACGTCGACGATCAGCGTCAACGGGCGGCCGATGCTCCTGGCATCGATCACGGCCACTTCGGCGATGATGACTCCGCCATCGCGCAGGCGCGTGATGCGCCGTTGCACGGCCGATGCCGAAAGGCCGATATCGGCCCCGATCAGCTCGGCGGACCGGCGCACGTCTTTTTGCAGGATGGCGAGGATGCGTCGGTCAAGCTTGTCCAGTTCGATGGGCATGTGCGCGCGGTAGGGGCGTAAGTGGGGGAAATAACGCGTTTGACTGTTGATCGTCGCGGGCTGGCCGCGCGGGCAAACCCTAGCATAAGTCGCCATCACGGCTGCTTCGGAATGGGTACCTGCACATGGTTCTGGATCGCGACATCGACGGTGTGCTTGACGCACGGCGCCATATCGATCGGGTGTTTCTCCGCTCATCGCTGCTCACTGCCGCGGCGCTGGATGCTGCAACAGGCTGCCAGGTGCTGGCGAAATCCGAACTGGCCAATCCGATCGGTTGCTTCAAGGGGCGTGGCGCGGATTTGTTCTGCGCCACGGCGCTGGCACCGGGGGAATCGTTGGTCTGCGCGTCGGCCGGCAACTTTGGACAAGGGCTGGCGTATGCGGCGCAGCGGCGCGGCCATGCATGCACGGTGTTTGCCTCGACCCAGGCGAATCCCGTCAAGCTTGATGCCATGCGTCGCCTGGGTGCGGACGTTCGCCTCAGCGGCATGGACTTCGACGCCGCCAAAGCCTCCGCGCGAGAACACGCCGTGCAAACCGGCCAGCGCTGGGTGGAGGACGGCGCCGAACCGGCCATCGCGGATGGCGCCGGCACGATTGCTCTGGAACTGCTCGATGCGGCGCCGTTCGACGTGCTCGTCGTACCGCTCGGCAACGGCGCGTTGCTCGATGGCGTAGGCCGGGTGGTGCGCGCCTTGGCATCGCACGTGCGCATTGTCGCGGTGGTGGCGGCCAACGCACCGGCGATGAAGCTTTCATTGGAAACCGGAAAAGCCATCGCCACCGAACATGCCGAGACCATCGCCGATGGTATTGCCGTGCGCGTGCCGATTGCCGCCACACTGCCGCTACTGCGCGAATGTTGCGATGACATTGTCGCGGTATCCGAAGTGGATCTGTTCGCGGCCATGCAATTGATTCACCGCACGCTCGGCGTCGTGGTCGAGCCCGCGGGCGCTGCCGGCATCGCCGCCATGCTGGCGGAACCCGCGCGTTACGCAGGACAACGCATAGCCACGATTTTGACGGGTGGAAACATCGCGCCTGCCTTGCGCGAACGCCTGCTCGCCGCCTGATTTGCTTCACCCGCTTCCATCACAACCTTCCTGCCCATGAAACTTCTCTATCAAACGCACTCACCCTATGCCCGCAAGGTGCTGGTCGCCGCCCATGAAATGGGCGTGGCCGATCGCCTGCAAGTGGTACACCACGAAACCAGTCCGCTCGCGCGCAACGATGATGTCTTCGCGCTCAATCCGCTGGGGAAAGTGCCCGTGCTGATCAGCGGCGATGGCGAAGTGATCTTCGACTCGTGCGTGATCTGCGAATACCTGGATTCCCTGCACGATGGCGCCAAGCTGATCCCCACCGACCCCGGACTTCGCTATCGCGCACTTCGCCATCAAGCCATTGCCACGGGCATTGCCGATGCGGGCATCGCCGTACGCTGGGAAACCGAGCGGCGGCCAGAAGCCGTGCGCTGGGCACCGCTGCGTGACGGGCAACTGCAAAAGATCATCGCTGCCTGCGATTTTCTCGAAACGCATCTCGACGCGCAAAAAGCGATCGATATCGGCGATATCGCGCTGGCAACGGCGCTGAGCTGGATTGATTTTCGCGGTGTATATGCTTTCCAGCAGGCACGGCCGCAGCTTTCTTCCTGGTACACGCAGTTCTGCGCGCGGCCGTCGATGCTGGCGACCACGTTGCATGGCGATACCGTGGATACCGCACCAGGGAGCCGATAATGGCCACGCCCTGGGTCGATTGGTTGTTTCTGCGCGGTCATGTTGTGCCGTCGAAACTGGCTTGGCGGCCTGACGAAACATCTTCCACACAGAAGAGTCCATCTTGTTTACTTAACCCATACAAGGCGCTCGCCACGCTTCGCCTATGCATGGGCATTGGCGATGGCGCCATGCGTATGCAATAAAATCCGAACTGCGCGCTTTTACTCGCTACGAGACAACTTGTAGGTTGGGGTGAGGCACAGCCGAACCCCAACAATGGCCTGCAGCCATTAGCAACGTTGCAATCAGTCGGTCACTTCAATCGCGTCGACCCGATCCGGATAAAACGCCACATATTCCTTGATCTGCGCCACCGCATCATGCGGATTCTCATACGTCCACACGGCATTGTTCGCCCGCTCACCGCCAGCGGGAATGCTGTAGTAGGAACAGTTGCCCTTGTACGGGCAATACGTGGCGTGATCGGTGCGCTTCAGCAACGACATATCCACATCCGCGCGTGGAACGTATTGCACCGCCGGGTAGTTCGCCTCCTGCAGCGTCAGCGCGTGGCGTGTGTCGGCGATGATGCGGCCGCCTGCTTTCACCACCATGTGCTGCCGATGGGGTGTGATGGAGATGGGATGGTCCGGTCCGGGCAGCTTGACCGGGCGGGAGCCGATATCGGATTGCGTCATGGTCGCGTCTCCTCAGGGGTTCAGGAGAGCGATATGGGCGGTCAGCCGCGTATCCAAGTGGCCATGCGTAGGCTGGGATGGAATCCCAGCATCGGCAAGCTCACAAAGCTGGGATTTCATCCCAGCCTACGTCCCAACAATAACTACTCGCCGGGGTGGTAGACCCGCTCCACATGTCCCTTCAGCTCCTCCGGCCAGAAATAAACCTGCCTGAGGTTGCCGGTGGTGTAGCGCTCCGCCTCGTCATTGAAATGCGGCGAATCCGGATGACCGCTTTCGCCGCCGGCCGTGATCGCGCGTGCATGCACCTTGTCGCCAAACTCCACCACTGCCACGAAGCTGTTGCCGCTGGTGCCGTAATAACGCTTGGTGCCGGGCCAGCGATGCGCGCCGAAGGATGCGAGCGAGCCCCAGCGCGATGAGGTAAACGGCACCGGGATGCTGGGTTTGCTGTCGTCGAAATGCGGTGCGATATCGTCGTTGACGCGCTGGAAGCGGTTTACCTCGCCCCACGGAACGCCCCAGCTGCCGAAATCTTTCACCAGGCGATCGGAGGCATCGGCGAGTGCCTGCAACCTTGCTTGCGATCCGGCCTTCTCGGCCATCATGTCGTACATCGACAGGCCTTCGGCGTTATCGGCCTTGTCCATCTTGTCCCACAGCGTATCGCCCCAGAACACGGCGAGCGTGGTGGGCATGGAGGCAATGCCCCAGCGATAGTCCCAATGGCGCAGCATGGCGATCTGGCCAGCGAGCTTCTGCTTGAGCGGATCGCTGTCCGGCAATGCGTCGTAGTCGCGCACCAGTATGGGAATCTGCCGCGCGAATTCCGGCAGGTAGGAATCGAACGCGAGCGTGATCAGCGACGCCATGCTGAAGCCCTGCTGGTTGGTCAGCAGCAGGGTGGCGTGCACGCCGCGCGGGTTTTCACCGACGGTATCCATGTAGCGCGGATACTCAGCGCGCTTTGGGCTATACGGGCCGGCGGCAGCATACGGCCAGTCGTTGGTGTTCATCACCCAGCCGTTGGGCGGATTGAACACATGCGGCAGATCATTGAGCGGCACCAGGCCTTTCCAATCCGTGGCCGGGTTGCTGCCATCGACGGGCTTGGTGTAGTCAAAGCGATCGTCGCGCCTGGGTATGAATTGCGGGTGCAGGTACGCGATTTCGCCTTTGTCATCCGCAAAGATGGTGTTGTTGGATGAGTTGGCCTGCAGCGCCGCCACTTTCATGTAGCTGGCGTAATCGCTGGCCTTGGTGCGCAGCCAGCTTTGCTCCAGCGCTTGCAGCGGCTTGTTCATCACCGCGATGGCGATCCACTTGCCGTCTTGCTCGCGCACGATGGGGCCGTGATGCGTGGCGTAGACGGTAAAGCTGCGCTGTGCCATCGAACTGTCGCTATGGCGATAAGGCACCGTGATCTGGCGCACCGTGACTGGCCGCAGTTCGCTGCCGTAGCGATAAAACAGCTTGCCATCCTTGTGCACGATGGTTTCAGCGAATTCGTCCACCGCGTCGGCCGTGGTAGAGGTATGCATCCAGCCGATGTGCGGGTTGAAACCCTGGTAGATAAAGAACTGGCCCCATGTAACGGCGCCATAGGCATCGAGCCCTGCATCGCTCGACATCTGCAGTTCGGAGCGGAAGTAGAACGAGGTGTGCGGATTGATCCACAGCAGCGCATGGCCATCGACGGTGAGCTTGGGTGCAATGGCAATGCCGTTGGAACCGGTCGGTTCCGCCCAGCTCGATGGCGTATCGGCGAAGGCAACTTTGTCACCATCGTGACCGTAAAAGGCTTGCAGCTGCTTGAGCAACACGCGCTCGATATCGCCACCGATGCTGCCCTCGCTGAAACTCAACGCCATCCACGGCTCGAAATGCTTGATCACGCGCGGATGCACATCGGGATGCGTCGCCAAGTATTCGTTCAAACCATCGGCCCAGGCGTTCATCAGCGCCTTCAGCCATGCCGGGCTGCTGGCGTATTGGCGTTGCAGTTCTGCCGGATCGATAAACAGCTTCTGGCGCAGGTCGCTCCAGATGGCGGATTCGCCTTCGGCCTCGGCCAGGCGTCCCAGTGAATTGAGGTAATTGGTTTCGACGCGATTGAAGTCATCTTCGGCTTGCGCATAGGCCATGCCGAAGACCGCATCCGCATCGGTCTTGCCATGGACGTGGGCAATGCCCCAATCGTCGCGCGTGATGGTGACGGCCTTCGCTTCGCGTTGCCAACGGGCGGATGCGTCATCCGC
>NZ_DATEJY010000079.1:0-35527 GCF_035277725.1 Dyella sp.
CACCACCAACGTCGTCGCCATCATCTGCGACTGCACCTGCTGCCCATGAATCATCGCCAGCACTTTGCGTGCGAGCAGCACGCCGCCTTCCTGCCAGTTCTGCCGCACGCTGCTTAGCGGCGGCAGAAAGCTCGCGCCCAAGGGCGTGTCGTCGTAACCGATCACGGAAACATCGTTGGGCACCGACTGCCCAAGTTCGACCAAGGCGCGGATGGCGCCCATCGCCAGCAAGTCGCTGCAGGCAAAAATGGAATCGAAACGTACCTTGCGCGCCGACAACGAACGTATCGCGTCGATCCCCGATTCCAGCGTGAAATCCGCCCTGCGCAACAGCAAGGGCTTGATGCCGTGCCGTGCCAGTTCGTCGACGAAGCCGAACAGGCGCTGTGACATTTCGGGGTGATCGGGATTGCCGATAAAGACCGGATGGCGGCGCCCGATGGAAAGAAAACGCTCGGCCGCGATGATGCCGCCCTGGCGATTGTCGCTGCCGACGACGATGTGGTTGTCGCCCCCCTCGCCGGCCGCACCCCACACCACCATCGGCAAGCCGAGCTTGTCGTACAGGCGCACCGCATCCTGATGCACGCCCTGGCCCAGCAAAATCAGGCCATCCGCCGCCTGCACCGAGGCGTGGGAAGAACCCTGGCGAGTGGTCA
Organism: Dyella sp.; assembly: GCF_035277725.1. Lineage (GTDB taxonomy): Bacteria > Pseudomonadota > Gammaproteobacteria > Xanthomonadales > Rhodanobacteraceae > Dyella_B. Next base: position 660 of record NZ_DATEJY010000079.1, read on the forward strand.
GCAGCACGCTGTAGCCGGCGGAAGTCAGTTCCTGCGAGATACCGCCCAGCAATGACAAAGGGTACGGATCCCACATGGTGCGCTCGGACGACGGCTTCATTTCCACGATCACCGCCACCGTATGGCTGCGGCGCAAGCGCAGATTGCGTGCGCTGACGTTCAACTTGTAGCCATGCTTGCGCGCCAGGGCCTGCACCCGCTCGCGGGTTTCGGCATTGACCAGCGGGCTTTCGCTCAAGGCCCGCGATACGGTGATCTTGGATACCCCCGCCAATTCGGCCAAGTCCGCCATGGTGAGGCTGGGACGCTGCGCAAGAGGTTGTTTTTTCTTGGCCTTCGTCAAGCGGCGATCCTCTTCCTTACAAGTGTTGGCCGGGCACGTTCACACCACCAGCAGCAAGTGTGCCGGACGGGCATCCATTCCTCCAATTGCCACGACGTTTTGGACACGCTCACGGGCGCATCATGCTGCGTCGCAGCGATGATATCGATATCTTGATATCGATATCATCCGGTCTGTATGCTCGCCCTCCACGGCCGAGCCCGGCCGCTTGAGAAGACCAATTAGAAATGCCACGGGGAGAATGCGTGCACAGCAACGAGGCACAAGCGATAGCCATGGAGCCGGCGCACCAGGCCTGCCCCGATCCCTGGCGGGTCGTGCATGCACGCCGTCCGCTGGCGTACGAACTGGCCAAACTGGAAAGCCTGTTCGCCCTGGCCAACGGCACCCTCGGCGTACGCGGCGGGCTGGAAGAAGACAGCAGCCCCACCCAAGGCACCTTCCTGACCGGCGTGTGGGAACGCACGCCTATCGAATACCACGAACGCTTCCCCGGCTTCGCCCGCAGCACCGATACCCGCATTCCCGTCCCCGATGGCATCCGCATCGGCCTGCGCCTCGGTGACGTACCGGTCCATCTGCGCGAAGGCGAATGGCTGGCGTTCGAGCAAGCGCTGGATCTGCGCGCCGGCTGCCTGGAACGCACGCTGCGCTGGCGCTCCCCCAACGGCGCCACCATTGAGATCCAGGCCGAACGCATCGTCCCCCTGCAGACGCCGAACCTGCTGTGCATCCGCTATCGCGTCACCTCGATCGACTACAGCGGGCCGCTGACGCTGGAATCGGCCATCGTCGCCGACGTCAGTGCCGCCGAGCAGGGCGACGATCCGCGTATCGGCACCCGCGTCAAGGGCGGGCTGAGCATCACCGCCGCCGATGCCGACCGCACGCTGGCTTCGCTCTGCCAGCGCACGCAGAACAGCCATATTCGACTCGCCTGCGGCCAGCGGCATCGCGTATTGCAAAGTAACTTGGCGTTCGCCCGCGCCATCGTCGACGAGAGCGAAGGCGTGCAGCAGCACTACGTGGCGGACCTGCGCCCTGGCGACAGCGTAATGCTCGAAAAATTCGTGGCTTACGCCTGCAGCCGTCCCGAAGGCGGTGATACCGAGGCATCCTTGCTTGACAGCGTCGCCACCATGCTGGAGCGCGCGCTCACGCTGGATTTCGACACGCATCGCGCCGAACAGGCACGCGCGTGCGCCGCGTTCTGGCAGGAAGCGGATGTGGAGGTTCACGGCGATAGCGCCGTCGAACAGGCGCTGCGCTTCAATCTGTTTCACTTGATGCAATCCACGCCGCGCGACGGCAGTGGCAGCGCGGCGGCGAAAGGCCTCACCGGCGAGGGTTACGAAGGGCATTATTTCTGGGATGCGGAAGCCTTCATTCTCCCCGCGCTGGCGTTCACCTCGCCCGAGCGCGCGCGCAGCATGCTCGAATACCGCGTCAACACACTCGACCGCGCGCGCAACCATGCGCGCGAAATGAATCACCCCAACGGTGCGCTCTATCCATGGCGCACCATCAGCGGCGATGAATGCTCGGCCTACTTTCCTTCCGGCTCAGCGCAATACCACATCAATGCCGCGATCGCGTTCGCGATCCGCCTGTACGTCGATGCCACCGGCGATATCGATTTCCTGGTACGCGGCGGTGCCGAGGTGCTGTTCGAAACCGCGCGCCTGTGGCATCACGTCGGCAACTTCAATCCGCGCCGCGGCAATGCGTTCTGCATTTGCCAGGTGACCGGTCCGGACGAATACACCGCGCTGGTCGACAACAACTACTACACCAATCACATGGCGCAACAGCATCTGCGCCATGCTGCCTCGGTGGCATCGCAGCTTGGCCGCGAACGGCCGCAGGATTACGCGCGCATCGCCACGCAGCTGGATCTGTCGGATAAGGAAATCGCCGCGTGGCTGGCAGCCGCCGATGCGATGTATCTGCCGGTCGATGCGGAACTGGGCATCTTTCCGCAGGACGACGACTTCCTCAACAAGCCGCGCCTGCCGATCGCGCACCCGAGCGAACACGGCCATCGTCCGCTGCTGCTGCAATTGCATCCGCTGACGATCTATCGCCACCAGGTATGCAAGCAGGCCGACGTGCTGCAAGCCTTCGTGCTGGCCGGCAACACCATCGATGTCGAAAGCAAGCGGCGCAACTTCGATTACTACGAAGGCGTCACCGTGCACGACTCCACGCTGTCGGCGTCGACCTTCAGCGTGGTGGCCGCGGAAGTCGGCTATGCGCAGAAAGCATACGGCTATTTCCTCGACACGCTGCGCGTCGATCTGGACAACCTGCACGGCAATACTTCGCACGGCGTGCACATGGCCGCGATGGCTGGCAGCTGGATGGCGCTGGCCTGGGGCTTCGGTGGCATGCGCGTGGTCGATGGACGCCCGGCCTTCGCCCCCACCCTGCCGCCTGCCTGGAGCAGCTATCGCTTCGGCGTGCGCTGGCGCGATCACCATATTCGTATCGCCGTCAAAAAAGATCGCGTGGAATACACGCTTACCGAAGGCGCGCAGCTGGACATTCTTCACCGCGGCAAGACGGTGATGCTGCACGCTGGCCATACCGTCAACCTTCCCCTGCATGCCTCCGCACGCCCTGAACTGAAGGGCGTCATCTTCGATCTCGACGGCGTGATTGCCGACACCGCGATCGTGCACCACGCTGCCTGGAAACGCCTTGCGCTGGAAATCGGCCTTGCGTTCGACGATGCGATCGGCGAACGCATCAAGGGCGTGGATCGTCGCGGCTCGCTGGACATCCTGCTGGAGCGCGCATCGCGCACGTATTCGGAAGACGAAAAAGAAGCGCTCGCCTCGCGCAAAAACGAATACTACAAGCAGCAGATCGAAACCTTCGGCTCGCAAAACCTGCTGCCCGGCGCACGCCAAGCCGTCGAATCGGTGCGCCGCGCGGGCCTGAAAACCGCGCTGGCGTCGGCCAGCCGCAATGCACCGCTTTTGCTGGAAAGGCTCGGCATCGCGGATTTGTTCGACTACGTGGTGGATGCCAATCACATCAGTCGCGCCAAACCCGATCCGGAGATTTTCCTGGCCGCCGCGCGCGGCCTCGGCTTGGAGCCGAGCGAATGTATCGGCGTGGAGGACGCCGCGGCAGGGATCGCCAGCATTCACGCTGCGGGAATGAAGGCGATAGGAGTAGGCCAGGCGCAAGCACTGGCTCAGGCGGATCTGCTGTTGCCGAACGTTGCCGCGTTCGACATCAGTCTGTTTACGACATAAGCGGCTAACAGACGCGGTCATGCCGCGTCACATCACATACGAAACAGTTGGGGAGAACGTTCGATGAAGACCAAGCCACTCACACGCGTTGCGTTATCGGCGGCGATCACCGCCACGCTGATGTCCGGCGCGGCCTATGCGCAAGATAACGGTCAGACGCAAACCACTTCGACAACACCGTCCACCACGGCGCCTGCGCAAAACACCAATTCGCAGCGCTCCAACAACGGTAACGGCAAGAACGTATCGACGTTGCAACAGGTCGTGGTCACCGGCACCGCTACCTTCGGCGGTATCAAGAAGATCGACGCGGCGTACTCGGTCACCTCGATGAGCTCGCAGCAGATCAAGCAGGCCAACCCGGTCAGCGCCGCGGATCTGTTGAAAGCATCGCCGGGCGTGTTCCCCGAATCCTCCGGCGGCCAGACCGGTGCGAACATTGAAGTGGCTGGCTTCCCGGGTGGCGGCGACGCGCCTTATGCCACCTTCCAGCTCAACGGCAGCCCGCTGTATCCGATGTCCAACCTGTCCTTCATGGAACACTCCACTATGTTCCGCCTGGACGACACCATCGATCGCGCCGAAATCGTGCAAGGCGGCCCATCGGTGCTGTACGGCAATGGCCAGCCCGGCGTCACGGCCAACTTCATTCTGAAAGAAGGCACCGACGTTCCTTCCGGCGACATCGGCTTTACCTACGGCACCGATAACACTCAGCGTATCGACGGCTTTATCGGCTTCAAGATTGCCGATGGCTGGTACGGCAGCTTTGGCGGCTTCTGGCGTCGCGACAATATCCGCGATCCGCAATTTGCTGCCGACAAAGGTGGCCAGCTTACCGCGACGCTGTCGCGCGACTGGGATAACGGCTCGCTGATGTTCTACGCGCGTGCGTTGAAGGATCACAACCAGTTCGTCACCGACACGCCGATTCTCAATCCGAGCAAGGGTCAGTTCTCCGATTACCCCGGCTTCAGTCCACTCACCGGCACGTTCGGCAGCAAGGCCGACCAGTATGAATTCATCGAGACCACGCCTTGCTACACCGCGGGCTGCAAACCCGGTGGCCAGGATGTGAATCTGGCCAAAGGACGTGGCGCTGATCTGCGCACGTTTGGTGCGAATTTCGACTGGGACTTCGGTAACGGCTGGTCGCTGTCGGACAAGCTGGGTATCACGACCGGCGAGTTGAACACCATTTCGTTCTTCAGCACGGGTGCAAACCCCACCTCGCTGGCCTCCTACATCACCAGCCAAGTGGCCGCAGACATAACCTCGGGTCAGCTACCTGCGGGTGCCTACACCGCTACCGCCAACTACACCAATGGCCAAGCGGCCGACATGAACCAGAACGTCACCCAGCAAGGACTGTGGTACGTACGCAAAAATCTCCAATCGATCGGCAACGAATTCCATGTCAGCGACGAGTTGTTCGAAGGCAATACGCTGACTTTGGGCAATTGGACGGCCGTCTATCAGGACCATGACACCTGGTACCTCGGCAACAACATGTTGTTGCAGGCGATCACCAATCCGAACCCCATCGTCGTCACACTCAACAACGGCGCGAATACCTACGATCTGACCGATCCGCAAGGCTTCGTCAGCGGCGTTACTGCCGCAGCGGTCAAGGAACGCTGGCACGGCTTCAACTCCGCGTTCTTCGTCACGGATACCTGGAAGATCAACAACTGGCTGATCGATGGCGGCATCCGCGTGGAGCACCAGAATTCCAACGGTGCCATCGCCAATACCGCCACGGGCGATCTGGATAACAACCCGTACACGCTCTACAACAACAGCTCGCAGTATTTCTCGGGCGGCAACCAGTACATCAATTACTCGAAGACCGAGAAGTCGTGGACGCTCGGCGCCAACTACGAGTTCAATCCGAGCATGAGCGCCTACGTTCGTGCAAACCTGGGTGTTCACTTCCCGGACTTCGATGACCTGCGCGGCCTGCCGACCATGCCGGTGCAGAAGGTGAAGAACTATGAAATCGGCTTCAAGTACCAGGCCGACTGGATCTACGCCGATGTCGCTGCGTATCGCCGCCTGTTCAACAACGTGCCGTACACCATCACCACGGACAGCGGCCAGAACACTTATGTGTATGGTTCGCAGACCAAGGGCGTGAACTTCACCACTACGATCAAGCCGTTCGAGCACGCCGCGATCCTCTTCTCCGGCGACTGGATGGATGGCCATTACTACCGTTACGTCGGTTGCTTGGCCTATACGACGCAGAGTGGCGCCAATGCATGTAGCAGCATCAACGGCATGCAGCTGCAACGCCAGCCGAAGTTCCAGTTCCGCTTGCAGCCGTCCTACGACTTCCCCACCAGCTGGGGTGACGTGAAGGCATGGATCACCTACGAATATGTCGGTGATCGCTACGGTGACCTGATCCAGCAGCAGCCGTTGGGTAATTACTACGATCTGGCCTTCGGCGTGCAAGCCAATGTCGGTCCGCACTGGGTCTACAGCGTGCAAGGCACCAACATCACCAACCAGATCGGCATCACCGAGGGCAACGCCCGCCTGTTCGGCTTCGCCAGTTCCGGTGGCACGATCCTGGCCCGCTCGATCTGGGGCCGGCAGATCTGGGGGCAGGTCAAGTACAACTTCTGATGTGCCTTTCCCTCTCTCCCTCGTTGTCAGTCAACGAGGGCGAGAAGGTTTGATGTGTTGTTAGCCGCCCTCCCCTCCTTTGGGCAACCATGGCCGGGTTCTGTATCCGGCCATGGACTTTCCTTCCATAACACGTTGTAAAGTCGCGTAACCCGCGGCCGTCATTCCCGCGAAAGCAGGAATCCACTTTGCTCTGGTGCGAAAGCGAAGATGGATTCCCGCTTTCGCGGGAATGACGACCATGAGAATTGCGTACTCCTCACTCCTGACTTGGACGAAGGCAGGTCGCCATGAACCGCTTCCGCATGATCGCCGCGCTCGCCCTGATCTATATGGTCTTCGCGATTCTGCTCAACAGCGTCGGCACGGTCATCCTGCAATCGATCTACACTTTCGGCGTCGACAAGCCGCAGGCGAGCCTGCTGGAATTGTTCAAGGACTTGCCGGTCGCGGTCACGTCCTTTCTGGTTGCGTCGTTTCTTCCCCTGCTTGGCTATCGGCGCGCGATGATGATCGCGCTGGGCATCGTGGCCTGCGCGTGCGTGCTGATGCCGCTGTATCCCAGTTTCCACACCACGGAACTGCTATTCACCTGCGTCGGCGTGTCGTTCGCCCTGACCAAGGTGGCGGTGTATTCCTCGATCGGCTTGCTCACGAATGATCGCAGCGAGCACGGCCGGCTCACCAACACCGTCGAAGGCTTGTTCATGATCGGTGTGCTGATCGCCGGCTGGCTGTTCAGCGCCTTCGTCGATCATGCGACGCCGGCGAATCCGTCCTGGCTCAACGTTTATTGGGTACTGGCCGTGATCAGCGTGCTGGTGATCGTGCTGTTGGCCACCTCGCGCATGGACGAATCGGCCGCGCGCACCGAGGAAACCAAATCCATGCACGGCTCGCTGCTGGAAATGCTGCATCTGTTCCTGCGACCGCTGGTGTACGTGTTCCTCACTTCAGCCTTTCTGTATGTGCTGATCGAACAGAGTTTCAGCACCTGGCTGCCTACCTTCAATAACGAAATTCTCAAGTTGCCCAATGCGATGAGCATTCAGATGGCGACCATTCTGGCCGGTGCTTCCGCCGTGGGCCGCATCGTTGCCGGCCAGGTACTGCGCCGCATGCCGTGGTACGCGCTGCTGAACATCTGCGTGGTCGGCATGGGTTTGCTGGTGACGTTGACCTTGCCGTTGGCGCACGGCGTGATCGCACGCGCCGACGTCGGCTGGTTGAACGCGCCGGCAGCGGCCTATCTGATTCCGCTGATCGGCGTGCTGATGGCGCCGATCTATCCGGTGATCAACTCGGTGGCCCTCAGTTCGCTGCCCAAGCCGGCGCATGCGGCGATGACCGGCTTGATCGTCATTTTCTCCGCGCTCGGCGGCACGCTGGGTTCGCGCATCACCGCCGTCGTGTTTTCACGTTTCGACGGCATCCATGCGTTCTACTTTTCGCTGGTGCCGATGCTGCTGATCCTGGTCACGCTGTTTTTCTTCAAGCGCGAAACCGATCGCACCGGCACCGCCGCGGTCAGCATCACGCTGGCCTCCAAATAGCGCTTTCCGGAGCGGAGCGCCTCACGCACTATCGCTGGAGTTTTCATGAGCCTTCGTCACCTCGGCCTGTCCGGTTTGCTTTTCGCCGCACTGGCGACCACGTCCGCCAGCTACGCGGCGACTGATACGAGCTTCGTGCTGACGGGCACGTCGGATAACTTCGGCAGCTACTTCCCCAGCTATCTGGCCAACGGCTATTTCTCCACCATGACCACACCGCGCGGCACCGAGCCCACGCGCGCTTACATGGTCGCGTTCATGGATTACGACAAAAGCGATATCTCGCGCCCCGCCGCCGTTCCCGGCTGGAGCGAGATCGACTACAACCCGGGCGGCGGCTGGATCAATTCCACCCGGCTGGACCAGAAGATCTTCGCGGACTACGCACAGACGCTCGACATGTACGACGGCACGCTCACCACGCGCTATCGTTTCGATTACGCCAACAAGTCGACCGACGTCAAAGTCACCACCTTCGTCAGCCAGGCCGATACGCATCTGGCCGCGACGCAGTTCACCATCACGCCGCATTTCGACGGCAGTGTGGAACTCACCTTTCCCATTCGCCTGTGGTCCGAGCATCAACCGCGCTTTCCCATCCACAGCATGACCGGTGACCAGATGATCGCGGCGGTGATCGCCAGCGGCCAGAATCTCGACAACAAGCCGGTGCCGACGCCTGATCGTGCAGCCGTGTGGTATCCGGGTTACACAGAAGTGCTCGACAACGATGGCGATACCAAAACGCTGACGCTGTGGCTCAACGGCCGCGCGAAGCAAGGGTTAAGCATGGCCGAAGCGGCAGCAATCGAGCTGCCGAAGTCGCTGGATATCCAGAGCGTAAAGCTCGACAAGACGTCCGATCTGCTATCGCTGCACATCACCGCCAAGCTGAAGCAGAACACCACGTACACCTTCACCAAATACCTTGCCGCCTCACGCCAGGATTGGGGTGGTGACGCGAAGGCCGACGTCGCGCTTGCCGAACAGGCACGCAGCACCGGCTTCGATACGTTGCTCGCACGGCATCAAGCCGCATGGCATGAACTGTGGAAGTCGGACATCGTGGTGGATGGCGATCCGGCCGTGCAGAAAGCCGTGCACTCCGATCTGTATTACCTGCTCTCCAACACCACCGTCGGCACCGCATGGCCGATGGGCGCTTGCGCGCTCACGCCGAACTACGCCGGCCACGCGTTCTGGGACAGCGACTCGTGGGTATTCCCGGCGCTGCTGCTGTTGCACCCGGAACGTGCCAAGCCGATCGTGATGTTCCGCCATCGCACCATGCAGCCCGCGCGCGAACGCGCCATTCAATACGGCGCAAAAGGCACGATGTATCCATGGGAAGCCGATCCGCAGACCGGTGTGGACAACACCCCGCATTTTGCCTACGGCGTATATCGCGAGATCCACGTCAATGCGGATATCGCGATTGCGCAATGGCAGTACTACCTGGCCAGCGGCGACAAGGAATGGCTGAAGCAAAACGGCTGGCCGGTGATCCGCGAGATCGCCCAGTTCTGGGCCAGTCGCGTCACCTACAACAAGGCGGCAGATCGCTACGAAATCATGCATGTCACCTCGCCGGACGAAGCCTACGACGACGTGCCGAACGACTCCTTCACCAACGCCGCCGCGCGCAAGGCGCTCAACATTGCCATCGAAGCGGCAAAGGTCGCTGGCGAACCGGCCGATCCACAGTGGTCGCAGATTGCCGGCAAGATGTACATCCCGTTCCTCGAGCAGGAACAGCGGCACCTGGATTTCGATCAATCGGTGCCGCACGACAAGATCACCTGGATGGGTTCGTCGCTGGCATGGTTGATGTATCCCAACCTTGATCTGCCAATGTCGGAAACCGTGCGCCGCCATGACTTCGACTTCCAGCTGCACGAACTGAAAGTGCACGGCGACGATCCGAACGAGATGATGATGGTGATGCTTGCTGTCGGCGCGTCCGAACTGGGCGACGCCAAGACCGCCGGCGATTGGATTCAACGCAACCTGGTCGGCTTCCTGAAACCGCCGTTCAACGTGCGCACCGAAACCGTGGCGAACAATGCGGGTTATATTCTGGCCACCTCATCCGGTTTTCTGCAGAGCATGATCTACGGTCTCACCGGCTTGCGCATCGATGACAAGGGCCTGGATGCGGCTTATGCGCCGGTACTGCCACCGAGCTGGGCGTCGTTGAAGCTTCAGCGCATCAGCTTTCGAGGCAAGCAGTACGACATCACCATCACACGCGATGCGCACGGCAAGGCGGAACTGACCCGCACGCCACTGTAAACAGCCATGTCCACGCTTTCGCCCTCGCTACGCGAAACCATGCAGCACGTCGGTACGCTGCTGCAGGCGGGGGATTTTCGTGGCGCGCACGACCAGCTTCAATCGGTGGTTGAACAACATCCCGACTATGCGGAAGCCATGCGTCTGCTTGGCGGCGTCAAACAGGCGCTTGGCGACATCGAAGGCGCGGAAGCATCGTTGCGCAAAGCGATGGCGGCCGATCCCGGCTGGGCGCCCACCTGGGCTTCGCTCGGCGAGTTGCTGCTCAACAGCGGACGCGCGGACGAAGCCGTGCCGCTCTTGCAACGCGTCGCCTCGCGCCTGCCACATGCCGCCTTGCTGCTGGCGCGGTACTACAACGACCAGCAGCGTCCGGCCGATGCCTTGACGCTCGTCGCCCCACTATGCGGTTCCACCCAGGCACCGGCCGAACTGATCGCACAGCACATCGCCGCGCTGGCCGCGCTCGGGCGCCAGGACGAAGCCGTCAGCTTTTATTGCCGCCGGGCCGAAGCCTTGCCGAACGATCCTGCTGCGGCGCATGCCATGGCGATGGCCTTGGCCGCGGCTTCCCAGCATGCCGATGCCGAACGCGCCGCCGGCAACGCGCTGGCGCTCGGCCATAAAACCGCGGCGGTTTATTTCACGCATGCAAGCAGCCTGATTGCACTCGGCAAGCTGGAAGCCGCCGAAGCGGCCCTGCGCGATTGCTTGCGGCAGGAACCGCGCCATATCGATGCGCACGATCATCTCGCGCGGCTGGTCTGGATGCGCACGGGCGACAACGCGCAAACCACGGCCTTGCTCGATCAAGCGCTGCAACGTTTCCAGGGCGACGAATCGCTACTCGCTACCAAAGCCGCGATTCTGCAGGGCGCTGGCGATGCGCATGCCGCTTATCAATGCCTGGCAAGCTCGGCAGCACACGCGCGCGCCACGCCATCGCTGTTGATACGCGCCGGGCTCGCTGCGTTGGAATTCGATCCGCTTGCCGCACTGGCCTTGGCCGAACGCGCCCTGCAACGATCCCCATCTTCCAGTGCAGCACGAAACCTGCAGGCCGCCGCGTTGCTGGGCACCGGCGATCCGCAAAACGCACTGCGCCATTGCGAAGCGCTGCTCGCCAACGCACCGGACGATCAATACCTGATCGCCTTGCAGACCACCGCATGGCGTTTGCTTGGCGACGAACGCTACGAGGCATTTTGCGATTACGACGATCTGGTACGTCCGCAAACCTTGCAAGCGCCTGCGCCGTGGCCGAATCTGCCGCACTTCCTCGCCGATCTGAAAAGCAGTCTTGCGTGCCTGCACAATCCGCATGGCCATCCACTGCTGTTCCAATCGCTGCGGCATGGCACGGAAACCACCGGTGATCTGACGCGTTATCCCAACCCCGTGATCCAGGCGCTGTTCCAGGCCTTTGATGCGCCGATCCGCGCGTACCTTGCCCATATCGGCCATGGTGCCGACCCGCTGCGCCGCCGCAATCGTGGCACCTACCGCTATAACGGCGGCTGGTCGGTACGCTTGCGCAGCGCGGGCTATCACACCAACCACGTACATCCGCGCGGCTGGATTTCCTCAGCGTTCTACGTGGACCTTCCCGACGACATGGCGGATGCTGCCACGCCCGATGGCTGCCTTGCATTCGGGCAACCCAGCATCCTGACCACGCCTGCGTTGCATGCACAACACCTGGTGCGTCCCGAAGCAGGCCGGCTGGTGCTGTTTCCCTCCTACGTCTGGCACGGCACCGTGCCATTTCATAGCGAGCAAACGCGGCTGACGGTCGCCTTCGACGTGGTGCCGGAGGAGGCGACATGATGCAACCGATGCAACGTCACGCTTACGCGCCATACTTTTTGATTGACACACGCGATCGGCGGCTCGTTCGCCGATGGCACTGGATGGGGAATTCGCATGAAACGCACACAACGACTTGCCGCCAACTCACGCTATTTCGCCCTGCTGCTGTCGGCCGCGCTGGTCGCCACCGCTTCGGCCGCCCAGCCCGATCCCGCCAGGACACGCACCTATATCGACAAGGCCTGGACCACGCTCACGCGTTCGCAGGACGAGTGCAAATCCCTGCTTGATCCCAAGATCAAGACCCGCCCGGTGCTGTATGTGCCGGCGCAGTTCACCCTGCCGCAAGATCTGTTGAAGGTGGAGAAACGCTGCAACATCGACGTACACACTTTGCCGAAAACGGTCGAGCAGCTGGGCGATATCGATGCGACCAGGCTGCCGGTGCAAGGCCTGCTTTATCTGCCGCATCCGTACGTGGTACCTGGCGGGTTCTTCAACGAGATGTATGGCTGGGACAGCTACTTCATCCTGCTGGGCTTGGTGGCCGATCATCGCATTGAACTGGCGCGCGACATGGTCGACAACGCGCTGTTCGAAGTGCAGTACTACGGCGGCGTGCTCAACGCCAATCGCACGTATTACCTCAGCCGTTCGCAGCCGCCGTTCCTGAGCCAGATGATGGTATCCCTGCTCAACGATCCGGCCAGCTTTCACAGTGCGAACGAGAAACGCGCATGGCTGGAGAAAGCGTATCCGTTGGCAGTGCGCAATCACGATATCTGGACGCGCCAGGAGCATCTCGCCGGCAATACGGGGTTGGCGCGCTACTACGATTTCGGCAGCGGCCCGGTGCTGGAGGCGCAGGACAGCGAGTTCTACGGCGGCGTGATCAAGTGGCTGGTAGCACATCCCAAGGACAACCCGGATTATTTGCTGAAGGCCGCGCAGCATCCGGATGCTGCCGAAACCGAGCGCCTGAAAACCGAAAGCTGCGACGTCATGGCCTCCAAGGTTTGCGCCGGCAATTGGTATGGCGGCTATCGCCTGACGGCCGACTACTACCATGGCGATCGCGCGATGCGCGAGTCGGGCTTCGACACGAATTTCCACTACGGCCCGTTCGGCGGTTCCACGCATCACTACGCCGACGTGAGCTTGAACAGCCTGCTCTATCGCTATGAACTGGATCTTCGTGATTTCGCCCAGCAACTCGGCAAGACCGACGACGCGGAGCGCTGGGCGAAAGCCGCCGCCGCGCGCAAGGAAGCGATGAACAAATATCTGTGGCGCCCGGAGCTCGGCATGTATCGCGATTACGACTTCGTCGCCGGCAAGCCGTCCGATGCACCGTATCTCACCACCTTCTATCCGCTATGGGCCGGCGCGGCCTCGCCCGAACAGGCCGCCTCGGTGCGTGGCAAGCTTTCCATTTTCGAATTGCCCGGCGGCCTGGCGATGGACAACCGTCCCAGCGGTGCGCAGTGGAACGCACCGTTCGGCTGGGCGCCGACCAACTGGCTCGCGGTGGCCGGCCTCGATGCGTATGGCTTTCATGACGACGCGCATCGCATCGCCGGCAAGTTCAACGCAACGATCGATCGCAGCTTTGCGGCCGACGGCACCATCCGCGAGAAATACAACATGGCCAGCGGCAATGCGGACGTGAAAGTCAGCGCGGGGTACACCACCAATGTGATCGGCTTTGGCTGGACCAATGGGGTGTATTTGAAGATGGAGGAAATCTTGAGTGGGACAAAGGCGAAGGCGACTAACGCCGCACCTTAAACTCAGGGTTACCGTAAGAAGCACGCGTCCCATGAAGGCCGTCATTCCCGCGGAAGCGGAAATGACGGTCTTGATATCTACGACTTTCGTGGATATCCATCGCGAATCGGAGGAATCATGCCTACCTCACGTTTCTTATGCGTTGTAGCAGCCTCACTGTTCAGCACAGCGATATCCGCACAAGACACCGCACCTAGCGTCAAACCCGACGCCACCGTCACCTCACCGGCCCTCAGCATTCCCTATTCCAGCTTCGCTTCCCCGGAAGCACGCGCGCTCTTTCCCAAGCTGCTCGCCGAAGGCAGCAAAGCCCCGCCCATCGATGCGCCGATTGAACAAAGCCGTGCCTTCTACGATCGGCTCAACAGCGACCGCGTCACGCGCATGCAGAAGATGTACGCGGTCAGAATCCACAGCGAAAAAATCGCCGGTGTCAGTGCGGATGTAGTGCTGCCTGCGCAAGGCCTCGCCAAGGAGAACGAACACCGCGTGCTGATCAATCTGCATGGCGGCGCATTTCTGTGGGGCGCGCACAGCGGTGGCCTGGTGGAAGCGATACCCGTGGCCAGCGTCGGGCGCATCAAGGTCATCACGCTCGATTACCGGCAAGGACCGGAGCACACCTTCCCCGCGGCAAGCGACGACGTCGAGGCGGTGTACCGCGCCTTGCTCAAGCAATACAAGCCGCAGCAGATCGGCATCTACGGTTGTTCGGCCGGCGGCATCCTCACTGGCGAATCCGTTGCGCGCCTGATCACCGACAAGCTGCCGGTGCCGGGCGCCATCGGCACTTTTTGCGGCTCCTTGCTGGATATCGAAGGCGATTCAGCCTTCGTGGCTCCGGTGTTGAACGGCCAAGGGGTGCCCGCCCACCGGCTCACCCTGGTCGATCTACCCTATTTTCACGGCGCCAATCCACGTGATCCGCTGGTGCAGCCGGGGCTGTCACCCACGCTACTGGCCAAGTTTCCTCCGACCCTGCTGATCACCGGCACACGCGACATGACCATGAGTTCGGTGCTGGCCAGCCAGCAATTGCTCGACAAGGCCGGCGTGAAGACCGAGCTGCGCGTGTGGGAGGGCATGTGGCACTCGTTTTTCTCGGACCCGGAGCTGCCCGAATCGCAAGACGCCTATCGCGTGATAGTCACGTTTTTCCGCATGCACTTAAGGCAACACTGACCGTGAATGCGTCGCGCTTTGCCACTTGCGAGTGCGGCGAGTATCCTGAACGGCAACCCATCATCGCCTACGGACATGAGCCAACAGACCGTCTTGGTCATTGACGACGAACGCGATATTCGCGAACTGCTGACGATCACGCTCGGCCGCATGGACCTGAAGGTCGATGCCGTCGGCACGGTGGCCGAAGCGCGGCAGGCGCTTTCCGAGCGCCATTACGACCTCTGCTTTACCGACATGCGGCTGCCCGACGGCAGCGGCCAGGAAATCATCGAGCTGATCGCGGCCGAGTACGACGAGACGCCGGTGGCGATGATCACCGCCTACGGCAACGTTGACGCGGCCGTCACGGCGCTGAAGGCCGGTGCATTCGATTTCGTCTCCAAGCCGGTGGACATCCAGATGCTGCGCCGGCTGGTGCGCACCGCGCTGAAGCTGGCGGAAGAAAAACGCACCGGCGGCGGCGCGGGTCCGGCCACGACCGGCTCCAGTGAACGGCTGATCGGTGATTCGTCTGCGATGCAGCAGGTGCGCAACACCATCACCAAGCTGGCCCGCAACCAGGCACCGGTGTACATCGCCGGCGAATCGGGCGTGGGCAAGGAATTGGTGGCACGCCTGATTCACGAACAAGGTCCGCGCGCCAGCGGCCCGTTCGTGCCGGTGAACTGCGGTGCGATTCCGTCCGAGCTGATGGAAAGCGAATTCTTCGGCCATCGCAAAGGCAGCTTCACCGGCGCGGTCGCCGACAAGGAAGGCCTGTTCCAGGCGGCGCACGGCGGCACGCTGTTCCTGGACGAGGTGGCCGAGCTACCGCTGCATATGCAGGTGAAGCTGCTGCGCGCGATCCAGGAAAAGGCCGTGCGCCCGATCGGTGCGCGCGAGGAAATCGCGGTGGACGTGCGCATTCTGTCCGCCACGCACAAGAATCTTGCCGCGCTGGTGGACCAGGGCCAGTTCCGCCAGGACTTGTTCTACCGCATCAACGTGATCGAGCTGCGCGTGCCGCCGCTGCGCGAACGCCGTGGCGACGTGCCGCTGCTGGCCGAATTCGTGTTGCGCCAGCTGGCGATCAAGAGTGGCGGTGGCACACCGGTGCGTCTGCTGCCGGAAGCGCGCCAGGCACTGGAGGATTACGACTTCCCCGGCAACGTGCGCGAACTGGAAAACATCCTGGAACGTGCCGTGGCGATGTGCGACGGTGACCGCATCGACGCCAGCGACCTGATGCTGCCGCAACGTCCGCCGCGGCACGGTGCGGAAGCCGGCACTGCGGCACACGGTGGCGCGCACCACGCGCAACCCGCCGCTTATCCGCCTACGCATGTACCGGCAAGTGCACCGGCAGCGCAAACGCCGTCGAGCGAATTGCCGCTGGATGACTACATCAGCAATCTCGAACGCACCGCGATCATGAAGGCGCTGGAGGAGTCGCGCTACAACAAGACGGCAGCGGCGCGAAAACTGGGCATTACGTTCCGGGCGTTGCGCTACAAGCTGAAGAAGCTCGGCATCGATTGACGCTTTTTGTAGGTTGGGGTGCGAACCCCAACATTCCCATCGCCCACGCATCCCGATGTTGGGGTTCGCACCCCAACCTACCGAATGCGGCATACGCGACGATGGCCATCAATGGCGTGGTTTGCCCTTGCCATCGTTCAAGGCCTCACGCACCGCGTGCAACAAGGCGCGCGTGCCCACGGGCTTGTTCAGGCGCCGCACGCGATTGCCATCCGGCATGGGCAGCTTCGCGGAACCGGATGCATCGTCTGCGCGTGACAGCACCAGCACACCGCGGCGATAGCCGTATTGGCTCAGCGCGGCCAGCGTACGTTCGCTGGTGAAGAGGCTCATGTCGGCGTCCATCACCACCAGATCCGGCAGACCGCAGGCTTCGATCCATTGCAGCGCGGCGGTGCCGCTCTGGCTGGCGTGCACTTCGTAGCCCCAGGCATCGAGCGTGTCGCTCAGCAGCGTCAACTGGCCGGCTTCTTCCACCACCAGCAGCACGTGTTCGGCATTGCCGTGCAGGGTGGCGTCGTTTTCGACCAGGTCGAGATCCGTCGCATCGCTGGTCGCGCGCAGCAGCGGGATGTACAGATCGAAGCAACTGCCTTCGCCGACCACGCTGTCCATGCGCATCACGCCGCCATGGCTGTAGACGATGCGGCGGCATGACAGCAAGCCTAGGCCAGTTCCGCCTTCCTTGGTGGTGAAGAACGGCTCGAACAGCCGCTTGCGCACGTCATCGGTCATGCCGATGCCGGTATCGCTGACCGACAGGCACACATAGTCGCCGGGGTGCGCGTCTTCCTGCTCCAGGAAAAAGCGCTGATCCAATTTTGATTTGCGGGTGGTGACACGCAGGATGCCGCCGTTTGGCATCGCCTGGATCGCATTGAGGGAAAGGTTGAGCAGGCATTGCTGCAGCTCAGTGTGATTGCCCTCGAAGGTGAGCTGCGGATCGGCCACGTCGATATCGAGCGTCACCGTGCGCGGCACACTGCCTTGCAGCAGCAGCGATAGCGCATCGATCAGCGCCTGCACTTTCACCTGCTCGGCACGGCGCGCACCGCGCGCGAACGACAGCATGGACTGCACCATTTCCAGCCCGCGTCGTCCGCAATCGCGCACCAACGCGCCAAGCCGCGCCAGGCGCGGGTCATCTTGATAGTCCTGCAGGCTGTCACCGGCCAGCAGCAAAGGCTGTAGCAGATTGCGCAGATCGTGGCTCAAGCCGCCGGCCAGCATGGCCAGACTCTCAAAGCGCTGGATGCGGATCAGCTCCGCCTCGGCCCGCGCTCGTGCGCGTTGTTCTTCCGCCTCACGCAGGGCACGGCGCACGGCGCTCGCCAAGCGCGCGGGGTTCTGCTTGAGGATGTAATCGGTGGCGCCTTCGCGCAGCGCGGCGATCGCCGCTTCCTCGCCCAGCGTGGCCGAGACGTAGATGAAGGGAATGTCCTCGCTGTGGTCGCGCAGCAGTTCCAGCGCGCGCTGTCCGGAGAAGCCGGGCATGCTGAGGTCGGACAGGATGATCTGCGGCTTGAATTCCTTGAGCGTCCGCACGTAGGCAGACTCGTCGTCGACCAGGCGCACGTCGTAGTCGATGCCATCGGCCTGCAGTTCGGTCAGCACCAGCTCCGCATCGAGCGTGCTGTCCTCGACCTGCAGTACCCGTATGCGGGGCAACGAACGTTGTTGGCTGGACTTGTCAGGCATTCCTTCTGCGTTCCAAGTGGACCTGAACATCATATTTCAATCGGCAACAGGTGAAATGAGAGCGAGGCGCAGGGAATCAACGAACAGGCACTCGCCCGCCCGGTCGCTCCTGCCGAACCTGTCCCCCAGCTCCCTATTCCCGCCCTTCCGGCGCCTGGTTCAACACTGCCCAGAACTGGCCGAGCGTGCGTACCGCCTGGAAAAACTGCCCTACATCCACGGGCTTGATGACGTAACCGTTTACTCCGAGATCCCAGCTGCGCGCCAGATCGCTCTCCTCGCGCGAGGATGACAGGATCACCACCGGCGTGTGGCGGAAGTGTTCGTCCGCGCGCATCTGCGTGAGCACGTCCAGCCCGTTCATGCGCGGCATCTTGATGTCCAGCAACACCACCACGGGATCGTCCTCCGCGCGGCCGGCGAAGACGCCGCGCGCGTACAACCAGTCCAGGCAGTCGACGCCGTCTTCCACATGGATCACCGGATTGGCCAGGTGCGCCTGGCGCAGGGCGTCCATGGTCATCTCGGCATCAACGGGACTGTCTTCGACCAGCAGGATGGGGCGTAGCGCGGTGTGTGTCATGGCGATTGGGGCGGCGGCTCGATGGCCGACAGCGTGAAGTGGAAACGGGCACCGTGGCCCGGCTCCCCTTCGGCCCAAACACGGCCGCCGTGGCGCATCACGATGCGCCGCACATTGGCCAGCCCGATGCCGTTGCCCGGAAACTCGCTGGCCTTGTGCAGCCGCTGGAATACACCAAAAAGCTTGTCGACGTAACGCATATCGAAACCGGCGCCGTCGTCGGCAACGGTGAATTCGTAATCGCCGCCGTCTTCTTGCCGCACGGAAATATCGACGTGGGCGATCTCTCGCTGGCCGGTGTATTTGACGGCGTTGCCGATCAGGTTCTGCCACACCGTGCGCAGCATGTTCTCGTCGCCCACCACGGTCGGCAGTGGATCGATCCGCCAGATGATGCGGCGGTTGGGCGCCTCCGATTCGGTCAGGGCGCAGGTCTCGCCCACAAGCGCCTGCATGTCTACCGCTTGCAGGCGCAACGCACCGCGGCCCAGGCGCGAGAACACCAACAAGTCTTCGATCAGCTGTGCCATGCGGTGCGATGCATCGCGCACCACGCCCAGATAGTGGCGGCTGGTATTGTCGAGCTGTACGCCGAGGTGGTCTTCCAGCTTCAGCGCAAACGCGGTGATATGCCGCAGCGGCGCGCGCAAGTCGTGCGACACGGAGTAGCTGAAGGCCTCCAGCTCGCGGTTGACGTCGGAAATCTGCGCCACTTTGTTTTCGAGCTGGTGATTGAGCTCCTTCACCTGCTGTTCGACCAGCGCACGCGCGGTGACGTCGCTGACCGTCAACAGCAGTACCGGACTGGTGCTGTCCTCCTGCTGCAGGCGACGCGCATTGATCACCACGTGCCGCTCCACGTCGTCGACGGTGCGCTGGATGAGTTCGAAATCCCACAGCTCGCGATCGCGCAGCAACACGTCACGCAGACGCTGCAGCAGCACTTCGTCGGCCCAGGCGCCCTGGCCGATGTCTTCCAGATAATCGGCGCGGCTTTCCTCGGAGACACCGTAGAGCTCGCTGAAAGCGGCATTCACCAGCAGGCTGCGCAGGTTGTGGTCGAGCAGCGCGATCGGCTCGCGCACGGCCTGCAGGATCATCTGCGAACGCTGCACCGCCTGCCGCTCGCGCACTTCGGCCTGCAGGCGGCGGCCGATCTGCCGTTCGGAGACAATCACCACGATCATCAGCATCAACAGCTGGGCCGCCGCGGTCAGCGCCAGCACCAGGCTGCTGTTTTCCGATTGCTTGCGTGCGGCGTCGCGGCGTTCCTGCAAGGCGTGTTCCGCCTCGGCAACGATCTTGTCCGCCACGGTGTCGACGTGGAACAACGCGTCGGCGTCGCGCAGCGCCTGTTCCGCACCGGCACGGTCGTTGTGCTGAAAACGCTGCAGTGCCTGGTGCAAAAGTGCCAGACGGCCGTTTTCCACCGCGTTCAGTTGCTCCACCAGCAGTTGCTGCGCCGGGTTGTCGCCGGTGACGCGGCGCAGTTGGTCCAGCAAGCTGGGGATGTCGTTTTCCGCACCCAGGGCTACGGTTTCGGCATGGCTGGAAGGATCATCAGCCAGCAGATGCTGGATGGCCGATTCGGCGGAATGCGTTTGATCGGCGATGCGATAGACCAGCGCCTGCACTTCCGCCGAGCGCGTGACCAGTTCACCGGCCCGCAACGACTCCTTGGAGCTGCCGCGCATGATCAAGTACGGCAAGGCCACGATGACAAGCACGGCAAGTAGCAGGCCACCGGTGCGCCAAGGCATCGCTACTTGTCGCACTCCCCCCAGGATCATGGACTGCCCTTGGTCCTTCGTATCGGCATGATGCATGCATTCTGCGCATGTTTTGCGGCCACTGACTAGTACGAACGCAAGCCACTTCCGTGAAGATGACCGGCGCAGGGCCTGGTTTATTCAGCGCCATTCTTTTGGGATTGGCATTGAGCGGCTATCAGAAGAAACAGACGGAAGAACAGCCGCAAACCCCACCCGGCTGATTGCTCGCGCAGGCAAGGATGGCAATCCCAGCTTTCCGCTCAGCATTCCGGTGCGGGGATTGTCATGCCAGCCTACGGTCTAGCGGTACGGGCTCATTGACGCCGGCCGCGCCGACATGTCTTTGCCCCAATCCTTGTTCGGCTGCGCCTGCATCGTGAAATGCAGCTCACCACCCGCGAGGATGTCTGCGTGCTTCAAGTACACGCGATCCAGCGGCTTGCCGTTGAGCGTGACCTGGCCGACGTAAGGATGCGCGTCGTCGAACGGCTCGGCGGTGATGGTGAAGGTGCGGCCGTTGCTCAGGTGAATGGCCGCACGCGGCACGAACGGCCGGCCGATGGCGTATTCGTCGCTGGCCGGCGTGACCGGATAGAAGCCCAGCGCGGTAAAGATGTACCAGGCGGACATCTGGCCGAGGTCGTCATTGCCGATCAGGCCCGCCGGACCCGGACCGTATTCGTTGTCCATGATCTGCTTCAGCCGTGCCTGCGTCTTCCACGGCTCGCCAGCGTAGTCATACAGGTAGGCGATGTGATGGCTGGGTTCGTTGCCGTGCGCGTACCAGCCGATCAGGCCGGTGATGTCTTCCACGTTCTTGAAGATGCTGGGATCGACCTTGGCGTCGAACAGCTCATCCAGCTTGTGCGTGAACGCCTGGTCGCCGCCCATCGCGGTGATCAGCCCGGCCACGTCCTGCGGCACGTACCAGGAGTACTGCCACGCGTTGGCTTCGGTGTAGTCGTCACCGTAGCCGGCGCTGGTCGGATCGAACGGTTCGCGGAATTTGCCGTTGGACAGGCGTGCGCGCATGAAACCGGTTTTCGGATCCCACACATGGCGCCAGTTGGTGGCGCGCTGCTCGAAGGTGTCGTAGATATCGTGCTTGCCCATCGCCTTGGCCATCTGTGCGATGGCCCAGTCGTCATAGGCGTATTCCTGCGTTTTGGAACCGCCTTCCACTTCCTTGTCGATGGGCACGTAGCCGAGCTTCATGTAATCGCCCAGGGCACCGTAGTCGCCATAGGTCGCGGTGGACACCATCGCCTTCATGGCCTTGTCCGCGTCGTAGCCGCGAATGCCCTTGATATAGGCATCGGCAATGATCGCCACGGCGTGATAGCCGGTCATGCACCAGGTTTCCAAGCCCTGGTACGCCCACACCGGCAACATGTGGAACGGGCTGGCCTGTTGCGCGGCAAGCAGTGAGCGCACGAAATCCACGGTGCGATCCGGATGCAGCAGGATCATCAACGGCTGCTGCGCGCGATACACGTCCCACACCGACCAACTCGAATAGAAATCGAAACCGTCGGCGTGATGCACCTGATAGTCGGGGCCGCGGTATTCGCCATTCACGTCCATGCTGAGGCTGGGTGACATCAACGAGTGATACAGCGCGGTGTAGAACTGCGTGCGCAACGTCTTGGAACCCTCCACGTCGATCGGCGCAAGCGCCTTGTTCCAGGCTTCCAGCGCATCGTGGCGTTGCGCGTCGAAATCCCAGCCCTTGCCGTCCTGGTCGAGATTGGCGATGGCGTTGGCTTCGCTCACCGACGACACCGCCACCTTCACCAGCAACGGTTGTTTGAGTTCGCCAAAATCGAACACGCCTTCGAGTGCGCGGCCATTCTGCGCATTCGCATCTTGCGGTTGATAGCCCGGGCCCTTGAAGCCCTTGTAGACCAGATCGGTTTCGCGGTTGTAGAGCTCGTGCGAAGCCATCGGCTGGTTGAAGCGCATGGCGAAGCACAGCTCGCGTCCCGGCGCCCAGCCGCGTGTGGTGCGGCAACCGGTGACGATGCCATCCGCACGCACCTGCAGATTCGACCACAGCACTTTGCCGGGGTAGTCGTAGATGCTGGGACGCAGATCGAGCAAGAGGTGCGCTGGCTTGCCTGCCGGAAAGGTGTAGCGATGCCAGCCCACGCGGCGGTTGGCGGTGAGTTCCGCACGCACGCCGTCATCGGCCAGGGTCACGGCGTAGTAGCCGGGCTGCTCCACCTCTGTGGCGTGGTCGAAGCGCGAGCGATAGCCGCTGCCCGGCACCTTCTCATCGCCTGGATCGAGCTTCACGCCGCCGGCGATCGGCATCACCAGCACATCGCCCAGGTCCGAGTGGCCGGAACCGGAGAAATGCGTGTGCGAGAAGCCCATGATGGTGGGATCGTTGTACTGATAGCCCGCCGCCCATTTGTAGGCGTGCTTGAAATCCGGCATCGCGGTATCCGGCGACAGCTGGATCATGCCGAACGGCACCGTGGCGCCCGGGAACAAGTGGCCATCGCCACCGGTGCCGATGCGGGGATCAACCTCGCCCGCATGCGGCTCGGCCGCCCAGGCAACGGGCGCGGCGGTCAGCGCGGCAAGGATCAACAGGGAAAGACCGGAACGAAGCAGGCGATGGTTCATTGGAGGGGGGCCTGTTAATGTGCTCGGTTAAAGCAGGCTGGGGAGTCTGCAAAACCCCCATCCTGCGGATTTTGTCCCTGTCAGGACAGGGCCAAAGGTAGGGTTGACGCTTTGGATCGTTCTAAGGCGCTGGACGTGGAGCCTATCGGATTTGAGTGGTCGAGGAGAAAATTCGGCTGCGTGGTCCAGATTTTCGGCGTTTCGCAGGCCCACAGTGGTGCTACGGGTCAAGAACCGACGGAAATTTGGGCCGCGCAGCCGGATTTGCAGCCCGGCCGACTCAAGTTCGATAGGCTCCGGCCACTGGGGGCGGAGGCTTGGCATGCTGCATTGCAGGATCACAACTTCGCAGGTTCGGGTACATTTGGATCGTTATAAAGGCGAGGTTCTGGCATAAATGGGGAACACACCGCCGGTCGGCCGCAAGGTCACCCTGAGCGATATTGCCGCGGGCTGCGACGTCTCCCGCGCTACCGTTTCGCTGGTCCTGCGGGGCAGCCCGCTGGTCAATAAACACACGCGCGCGCGCGTCGAGGAAGAACTGCGACGGCAGGGCTACGTGTACAACCGCGCCGCGGCGAATCTGCGACGGCGCACGTCATCGAGCATTGCGCTGGTCCTCAACGACCTGGCCAACCCGTTCTTTGCGGAATTCGCCGCAGGCGTGGACGAGATCCTGGGCGACACCGGTTACGTGACCCTGCTGGGTAGCACCGGTGAATCCACCGAGCGCGAACTGGCGGTGCTCGGCTCGCTGATGGAGCACGGGCCCGCCGGCATCATCCTCTCGCCCGCCGAGGGCAGCGATGCGCAGCAGATTCTTTCGGCCGTCGGCGGGGTGACACCGCTGTTGCTGTTCAACCGCGAAGTCAGCGGCGACGTGGCAGCGTGCGATCACTGGGATCGGCTGTTCCTGGACAACCAGCGCGGCGCACGGCTGGCCACGGAACACCTGATTGCGCAGGGTCATAAGCACATCGCGTTCTACGGTGGCCATCTGGGTTCCAGTTCCTGCCGCCAGCGCCGCGCGGGCTACATGGAAGCGATGAAGGGCGCCGGCCTGACCGTCGAGCCCAGCTGGATGGTGGAATGCATTCCCAACCGCCTGGATGCGGTGGCGCAAAGCGAGCACCTGTTCAACGGCAAGACAGCCCCAACCGCGGCCGTCTGCTACAACGATGCGGTGGCACTGGGCCTGATGCTCGGCCTGCATCAACGCGGCCTGCAGCCGGGCCGCGATTTCGCCCTTACCGGTTTCGACGACATCGCCGAAGCCGCGGTCAGCGCCCCGCCGCTGACCACATTGGCGGTTACGCCACGCGACCGCGGCCGGCAAGCCGCGGAACTGATCCTGCAGCGCGTCAAGGATCCTGCACCTCCTCCACGTCAAACCATTGCTCCGGTGCAACTGCTGATACGCGCAAGCAGTTGCCCGCCGGCCGCCTGATTACGGATTCCATCATGGCTTTTACCGCAGTAACTCCGCCGTCCTCTGGATCGTCGACGGCTTCCAGCGACAACCGCTACACGTACTTCCCCATGGCGCTCACCGTCATCACGACGGTGTTCTTCATGTGGGGCTTTCTCACCTGCCTCAACGACATTCTGATTCCGCATCTGAAGGCGGTGTTCGAACTGAACTATGCGCAGGCGATGTTGGTGCAGTTCACCTTCTTCGGCGCGTATTTCCTGATGTCGCTGCCGGCGGGCTGGGTGGTGGGACGGCTCGGCTACAAAAAGAGCATCGTCGCGGGACTCATCATCGCCGGCATCGGTGCGGTGGGTTTCTGGCCCGCAGCCGGCTTGCGCTGGTATCCGGCGTTTCTCGGCGCGTTGTTCGTGCTCGCCACCGGCATCACCTTGCTGCAGGTGGCGGCCAATCCGTACGTCGCGCTGCTCGGGCCTGAGAAAACCAGTTCCAGCCGCCTCACGCTGGCGCAGGCGCTCAATTCGTTCGGCACGACCATCGCACCGGTGTTCGGCAGCCTGCTGATTCTTTCCACACAGGTGAAGAGTTCAGCCGACATCGCCAGCCTTTCGGCGAGCGAACAGCTGCTCTATCGCACGCAGGAAGCGCAGTCGGTGCAGATGCCTTATCTCGGCCTCGCCGTGGTGCTGGTGCTGCTGGCGCTGTTCGTCTGGCTGTTCCGCCTGCCGGCCCTGGAAGAAAGCACCGTCAAGGCCGACACCGGTCATCACACCCTGCTCGATGCGCTGCGCTATCCGCATGTGCTGTTCGGTGTGCTGGGCATCTTCTTCTACGTGGGTGCGGAAGTATCGATCGGCAGCTTCCTGGTCAACTACATCGCCGAGCCGAACATCGGCCACATGAGCGAGCAGGACGCCGCGCACTACGTGTCGCTCTATTGGGGCGGCGCGATGGTGGGCCGCTTCATCGGCTCGGTGCTGCTGGCCAAGCTCTCGCCGCGCAAGCTGCTGGCCGTGTTCTCCACCATCAACGTGTTGCTGTTGATCATCACCATGACCACCAGCGGCAGCACGGCGATGTATAGCATCGTGGCGATCGGGCTGTTCAATTCAATCATGTTCCCGACCATTTTCTCGCTTGGCATCGAACGCATGGGGCCGCTCACCGGCAAGGCGTCGAGCTTGCTGATCATGGCGATCGTCGGCGGTGCGCTGGTGCCGTTCCTGCAAGGCGCGCTGGCGGACAGCATCGGCATCCAGCATGCCTTCGTGCTGCCGGCGCTGTGCTACGGATACATCGTGTTCTACGGGATAAAAGGCTCGATCATTCGCAACGCACCGGTTGCATCCGCCTCGCCGTGATGGGATTGCGCCCCTGCTTGCAGGGGCGCAATCGGGTGGGTACTTGCCTACGGCCTTCTCGCAAGTACTCCTCAACCACTCTCCCAGCCAGATCGATGAGCAGCTCTGCCGGCTGGAGAGAACAACGTATCGAGCACCACGCTTCCTCGTTCAACACCGCGCATCTTTCTAACAACAGATTTGCATTACACCTTGGGGTCCTTTGATGAAACGTTCCATCCTCTGCTTCGGCGAGGCTTTGATCGACATGCACGGCGAAGGCAGCGATGGCCACGGCTTTGCACGCCACTTCATTCCCTTCGCCGGTGGCGCGCCCGCCAACGTCGCGGTGGCGGTAGCCAAGCTCGGCAGCCATGCGCGCTTTGCCGGCATGCTGGGCATGGACCGCTTCGGTGATTTCCTGCTGCACAGCCTGCAACAGGCCGGCGTGGATACGGCCGACGTCGTGCGTACCGGCGAGGCCAACACCGCACTGGCGTTCGTGACGCTGGACAGCCGCGGCGAACGCAGCTTCGCGTTCTATCGTCCGCCCTCCGCCGACTTGTTGTTCCGCGCCGAACACTTCCGCCCGCACACGTTCCAGAACACCGATGTGTTCCACGTGTGCTCCAACAGCATGACCGATCCGGATCTCGCCGACGTCACCCTGATCGGCATGCGCCGCGCGCGGGAAGCCGGCGCGCTGGTGAGCTTCGATCTGAACCTGCGCCCCGCGCTGTGGCCGATGGGCGTCGAAGCGCGTCCACACGTGTGGCCTGCGCTGCTGCTGGCCGACGTGGTGAAGCTCAGTGCCGAGGAATTCGACTGGCTGGCGAACGAAGGCGAAGACGCCATGCTCGAACGCCTCTGGACCGGTAACGCACGCCTGTTGATCGTGACCGATGGTTCCAACCCGCTGCGCTGGTTCCATCCGGACGCGCAAGGCGAATTGCCTTGCTATGACGTGCCGATGGTCGACAGCACCGGCGCCGGCGACGCTTTCGTCGGCGGCCTGCTGTACCAGTTCGCGGAGATGAACATCACCGCCGCCAACCTCGATGCCTGGGTAGCGACGCTGCCGCGCCTGCACGCCGCGCTGCGCTTTGCCAGCGCCTGCGGCGCCGTGGCGGTGACGCGGCATGGCTCCTTCGCCGCCATGCCACATGCCTCCGAGGTCGTTCAATTCATGGAGACGTATGAGCCTGTCTAGCGTACGTGCGCTGCGCCACGCACAACCACCTGACGGCCGCTCAACGACCAGGCAACCTACGCACACACCAGACAGGCTCTACGCATGACTACGCCAACTCAACCGGATTTCCGTTCCGAAACCTTCCTGCGCGAACACATCGCGCAAACCATGGCGTTCTATCATCCGCGCGCCATCGATCCGAACGGCGGCTTCTTTCACTACTTCCGCGACGACGGCACCGTCTACGACGCCAGCCATCGTCACCTGGTGAGCAGCACACGCTTCGTCTTCAACTACGCGATGGCGGCGATCGAATTCGGCAAGCCGGAATACCTCGACGCCGTGCATCATGGCCTGCGCTATCTGCGCGACGTGCATCGCGACGCCAGCACCGGCGGTTATGCGTGGACGCTGCGCGACGGCAAGCCGGAGGACCGCACCAATCACTGCTACGGCGTGGCCTTCGTGCTGCTCGCCTACTCCACCGCGCTGAAGGCTGGCATCAAAGAAGTCACCGCATGGATGGATGAAACCTGGCAACTGCTGGAAAAACATTTCTGGGATGCGGACGCGAACCTCTATCGCGATGAAGCCGATCCGCAATGGCAGTTCAGCACCTACCGCGGCCAGAACGCCAACATGCACATGTGCGAGGCGATGCTTGCCGCGTATCAGGCCAGCAAGGAACCGCGTTACCTCGACCGCGCGCTCACGCTTGCGCGCACCATGACGCAACGCCAGGCCAAGCTCGCCGATGGCCTGGTGTGGGAGCACTACCACCAGGATTGGAGCATCGACTGGGATTACCACCGCGACGATCCCAAGCACCTGTTCCGCCCGTGGGGTTTCCAGCCCGGTCATCAGACCGAGTGGGCGAAGCTGTTGATGATCATGGAACCGCTGCTGCAGGAACGCGGTGAAAGCGAAGCATGGCTGGTGCCCACCGCGCAGCATCTGTTCGATACCGCCTTGGCGCGCGCCTGGGATCCGGTGCACGGCGGCATCTGCTACGGCTTCGCGCCGGACGGCAGCGTTTGCGACGGCGACAAATATTTTTGGGTACAAGCCGAATCGCTTGCTGCTGCCGCCTTGCTGCACGCACGCACCAATGACAAGCAATACGACGAGTGGTACACGAAGTTGTGGGCGTACTCGTGGGAACACTTCATCGACCACACGTACGGGGCGTGGTATCGCATCCTTACGCAGGACAACAAGAAGTACAGCGACGAGAAGAGTCCTGCCGGCAAGGTGGATTACCACACCATGGGCGCTTGCTATGAAGTGATGGCATTGATTCGCCACGGCGGCACGCCGTAAATTTCTCTCGACGTTTTTGCAAGGAACAAAAGCCCCCTCCGGGGCTTTTGTTTTTTTGTGCATCGCGATCCATGCAAAAACGTAGCTCTCGGCGATACAAGAAAACAAAGCTCTTCGTTCGTCATCCCAGCGAAAGCTGTGGATCCAGTGCCTTTAAGGATGCTCTGATCTATTCCATGCATGCAAACATCAGCTCTCGCCGAAATAACAAAAAATCGCAGCGCCATATCAAGTTTCATATCCCGCCCACATCGACGCTTGTTTCCGCTATTTTCAGCCGCTCGCACGCCCGTGTCGCTTGCCTGCCATGGCTACTTTTCCAGCATAGGCCCCTAAAAAGCCCGCAAAACATGGGCTTTTCTCCTGCCTTAAAAAAATGTTGCGGCGCAACTTGTAGACCGTCAATCAATCTTATTATCTTAAAATACGACAAATGAAATCGGTCCAAGACACGGCCTGGTTTTTTCGGGGAAGTTTGCACCAAGCCTTGTTTTGCACCGTGGCTGGCGAACGTTGAAGGGGGGCCTCCAGGCCATGACGTTTTCCAGTCTGGGAGAGTGCGACGTCGACATGAAACATGCCGACGCAAGTGCAGCACCGTTTCAAGCGACATCGCATTCGTTATTCGTGGTTGGCAACGTAGTTCCAACGGGAGGGGTAATCGATGCAACGCAATCCAATGGCGCACTCGGTGCGTCTGGCACTGGCGGCGATGGGTATCGCCAGTCTGGCCGGCTATAACGTACAAGCACACGCGCAAACCAGCGCGCCGGCAGCGTCCACCACCGCAGCTGCGCCGTCCGGCACGGGCAGCACGGATGACGGCAACGGTACGAACAAGACCGACAAGAAAAAAGCCACCAATCTCACCGCGATCACGGTTACCGGTCAGCTCGCCGCGATCCAGCGCGCGGAATCGATCAAGCAGAACGCGGTCAACGTGGTTGACTCGATTTCCGCAGAAGAGAACGGCAAATTTCCTGACCCGAACGTCGCCGACGCCTTGCAGCGCGTGCCCGGCGTATCGGTAAACCGCAGCGGCGGCGAATCCAGCCAGATCGCTATTCGCGGTTTCGGCCCTGACTTCGTGGCGGTGACGGTCAACGGCCGCCAGATGGCGACGGCGTCCGGTACGCGCGCATTCGATTTCGACGTGCTGCCTGCCGACATCATCAGCCTCGCGCAGGTCAACAAAACCTCGTCGGCCGATATTCCCGAAGTCGACATCGGCGGTGTCGTGGATATTCAAACCGCGCGTCCGCTGGACTTCAGCGGCTTCCACGCAACCGGTTCCGCCGCTGGCGTCAACAGCAACCTCACCGGCAGCTGGGCCGGCAAGACCACGCCCAAGGTATCGGGCCTGGCCGGCTGGACCAATGCAACGCATACCTTCGGCGTGCTGGCCTCCGTGCAGTACTACAAGCGCGACGATATCCAGATCAATACGCAGGCCAACTCCTGGTACGCGAACCAGGATATTTCCAAGCTGTCCGGACTCAGCAATCCGAATTACACCAATGTCGCCATTCCCGAAACGCTGGCGAACAACGTGCTCAACGAGGAACGCACGCGCAAGAACGTCACCGCCTCGATCGACTGGGTTCCGATCGATCAATTGACGGTCAAGTTCGACACCTTGTATGCGGGTTATGACGTCAAGCCGTTCGAACACGAATTCGGCGAATACGGCAATGCCAGCGACCTCCAATCGCTTACCACCGATGCCAACGGCACCGTGTTGAACTATGTGCGAAAGCCCGCCGGTGTCATGTCGAACGACTACGTCGTCGCCTACAACCCGAGCGATGAAAAGATGATGCAGAACGGGTTGAACCTGGCCTTCAACGTCGACCCGTCGAGCACCATCAGCCTGGACATCTCCAACTCCAAGGCCTGGAACAAGCAAAGCCCCTACGGCTATTTCGCGGTGATCGGCACGCGCAATATCGGCGTCAATCCGACCTGGACCAACAATGGTGATAGCCAGCCGCCGAGCTATACCAACATTCTGCCTACCACCAACTTCACCGATTTGTATGCGCACTGCTGCAACATGGGTGGCCAGTCGAACAACGTCACCGAAGGCGTCACCCAGTATCAGCTGAATTTCTCCAAGAGCTTCGAGAGCGGCATCCTGTCCAACCTTGAATTCGGCGTCCAGGAAAACCGCGACTACAACAAGTCAGTGTCGGTAACCACGCCGGACGGCATCCTGTGCAACGCGTACTGTGGCTATGCCGTACATGTACCCGCGGATGTCGTCGGTGCATACCTCTACACGCCACCGGCACCGATCAGCGGCGTTTCGCAGCCTGGGTTGCCGACGCAATGGATTCAGTACAACGTACCGGCGTATTACAACTGGCTGACCACGCCCGCGGCCTACAACCAATTGACACCCGACAAGCGCGCCGCCCTGCTTGCCGCACTTGCCCAGTACGGCAGTTTCGGCGCGAAGGTGAACCCCGGCAGCTTCAATGAAGTGCGGGAAACGGAAAAGGCTGCGTTCGCCAAAGCCGTGTTCGAAGGGACGATGTGGGAAAAGCCGTGGGCTCTGGATGTCGGCGTGCGCTACTTGCACGTCAACTCTGAATCCCAGGCAATTTTCCAGTCCCCCATCAGCTACTACGTGGATCCGAACGACACCAGCGCAAGCCAGGTCGCGTACGGACCGCTGCAGCCGCAATCGGCATCGGGCGGTTATCACAAATGGCTGCCGGCGATTAACTTCAAGGTCAATCTGCTCGACAACCTGATCTACCGCTTCTCCGCGTCCAAGACCCTCACACCACCTCAGCTGAGCAACCTGTACTACAACAACGCCTTCGGCACTCGCCCGGAATCGTTGACGATCACCCGCGGCAATCCTGATCTGCAGCCATACACGTCGACCAACTTCGACACCGGGCTGGAGTGGTACATCGACGACGCCAGCTATCTGGCCCTCGAAACCTTCTACAAGCACGTCAGCAACTTCAGCACGATCGTGAGCACGCCGGTGTCGTTCCTCGGCCAGACCTGGTCGCTGAGCGAGCCGATCAACTTGAATTCGGCGAGGATCTACGGCGAGGAACTGACCTTCAACTATCAGTTCAAGAATGTGTTGCCGGCACCGTTTGATGGCCTTGGCATGGCGTTTAACTACACCCACGTGCAAAGCAGCGCCAACTTGAGTCCCGGCACGATTGCCGCCTCCGGCAAGTTCGCCGTACCGGGCATTGGCGACTCGGCCAACATCAGCGGCTACTACGAGAAAGGCCGCTGGCAGGTACGTCTGGCTTATAACTGGCGCGGCAAATACCTGGAGAGCCTTTCCTACGGATCCGGTGCGCAACCCGCCACGCGAACCGACTACGGCCAGCTGGATTTGAGCGCCAGCTACAAGCTCAATAACCACGTCTCGCTGTTCGTATCCGGCACCAACCTGACGCAGTCGCATCTCTACGATTACTCCGTGTATCCCAATCGTTTCCTCTACGCGGAAGCGGATGGCACGGTCTATACCGTGGGCGTGCGCGGCACGTTCTAAGGCTGGCGTATCGGCAATGCAACACGAGAGGTTTCAATGAATGTATTGAAAAGCATGTCGCTGGGTATCGGGTTTGGCCTGCTTCTATCCAGCCATGCGTTTGCTGCACCGGTTGACGCCACGCACGGACTGGCCATCGAACATGGCCAGTTCATGCTCAACGGCAAACCGTTCCGTATCATCGCCGGGGACATGCACTACACGCGTGTCCCCCGCGAGTACTGGCGGGCACGCTTGAAAATGGCCAAGGCGATGGGCCTGAACACCATCACCACGTATGTGTTCTGGAACGCGCATGAACTGACGCCTGGCCACTACGACTTCAGTGGCCAGAACGACATAGCGGAGTTCATCCGCGAAGCACAACAGGAAGGCCTGTACGTAATTCTGCGTCCCGGCCCCTATGTGTGTTCGGAGTGGGATCTCGGCGGCCTGCCGGCATGGTTGCTGAAAGACCGCGACGCACACATCCGCAGTACCGACCCGAAGTTCATGCAGCCAGCGCAACGCTGGCTGCATCGGCTCGGCCAGGAACTGGCGCCCCTGCAATACAACCGCGGCGGCAACATCATCGCCGTGCAGGTGGAAAACGAATACGGCAGCTTCGGCAAGGACAACGATCCCTATCTGCAGCAGATCCGCAAGGACATCGTCGACAGCGGTTTTGATGCCTCGCTGCTGTACACCTCCGATAGCGCGCCTGAATACGGATCGCTGCCCGACCTGCCGAAGGTGATCAACTTCGGCGTCGGCCATGCGCCGGAAAAACTCCCCAAGCTGCGCAGCTGGCAACCCGGCGGCCCGTACATGGTCGGCGAATACTGGGTGGGCTGGTTCGATCACTGGGGCGGCCCGCACTACGTGATCAACGCCACCAAAGTGGCGAACGAGCTGTCCGGCATGTTGAAACAAGGCTATTCCGTAAGCCTGTACATGTTCCACGGCGGCACCTCCTTCGGCTGGATGAGCGGCGCCAACTGGGATGAGGACAGCTACCAGCCGGACGTCACCAGCTACGACTACGACAGCCCGCTGGACGAAAGCGGCCGGCCCACGCCGAAGTACTACGCATTGCGCGACGTGATTGCCGAAACTACCGGCAGCACGCCGCCACCGGTACCGGCGACACCGACGACGCAGGCCATCAGCAACATCAAGCTGGATGAATCGCAATCACTGTGGGATGCATTGCCTGCGCCCACGGCGTCGCATGACCTCAAGACCATGGAAGAGCTTGGGGAATCCTACGGCGACATCCTTTATCGCAAACACATCGATGCCGATGCATCAGGCACGTTGCACATCGATGGGCTGCATGACTACGCGCTGGTATATGTCAACGGCAAGCGCGTGGGCACGCTCGACCGTCGCCTGAAGCAGGATTCGCTCAAGCTGAAGCTCGCCAAAGGCGACACCCTCGATCTGCTGGTGCAGAACGACGGCCGCATCAACTTCGGCGAGAAGATGGTCAACGAGCGAAAGGGCATCGTGGGCTCGGTGACGCTAAAAGGACAAGCACTGCTCGACTGGCAGATCTATGCCCTGCCCTTTGCCGACAACGAGAACGTCAAGGTCGCCCAGGGCGCATGCCACCATGCACCGTGCATCTATCACGCCACATTCGATGCGCCGGCATCCGGCGACGCCAATGCCGATACCTTCCTGGATACCAAAGACCTGGGCAAAGGCGTGGTGTGGCTCAATGGCCATCCGCTCGGCCGCTTCTGGAACGTCGGGCCGCAGCGCACGCTGTATGTGCCTGGCGCATGGTTGAAGCCTAGTGGCAATCAGTTGGTGGTGCTGGATCTGCTGACTGACGGTGAACCCACGTTGCATACGTTGAAGCAGCCGATGCTGGGACCGACAAAGCAGGCAAAATGAGTCACGTGGTAATCCGCACTTCAGACAACCAGCGGCATCCTGCTCCCTCTCCTACGTGCAATAGGGGAGGGCTGGGGCAATGCTCCAAACTTAAGGTTTCTCAATCGCCGAAAGCCCACGCCCGTCATTCCAGCTTTCGCTGGAATGACGAAAAGGGGCTTCTTGCAATGAAAAGTCTTAAGTTTGGAGCATTGATCCCGTCCCGCCCCTGCATGCAGGGGAGCCCATGGCAAGGCGAGATTCGGCAATCATCAAGTCCTTTTTCAGTGGTGGAGAAAATTCAATGATGGCTTCCCCTGCATCCCTGCGGCGTACTGCCGCTTCACTCACCCTCGTGGTCGCCATCGCGGCCGGCGCAGCTCCTGCACCCGACGCCCAAGCTCAGCCGCCGCAGATGGGTTTCAATAACTGGAACTCCACGCATTGCCGCGATGAGTTCAACGAAAAAATGATCCGCGGCATCGCCGACAAGTTCATCAGTCTCGGGTTGCGTGACGCCGGCTACAAGTACGTCAACATCGACGACTGCTGGGCCAACTGGCAGCGCGACAAGGACGGCAGCCTCCAAGCCAATCCGAAGCGCTTCCCGAGCGGCATCAAGGCGTTGGCCGAATACATCCACCAGCACGGGCTGAAGTTCGGCCTGTATTCCAGCGCCGGTACCTCCACCTGCGAACCGCTGCAGGAAAACCGCGGCTTTCCCGGCGGCCTGAATCATGAAAAGCAGGACGCCGCGACCTTCGCGTCGTGGGATGTGGATTACCTGAAATACGACAACTGCAACAACCAGAAGGTCGATGCGCTCAAGCGCTACACCGCGATGGCCGAAGCACTGCGCGCCACCGGCCGGCCGATCTTCTTCAGCGTGTGCGAATGGGGCGAAAACAAGCCCTGGCTGTGGGCCGGCAAGCCGCCGGTCGACGCCGCCTCATGGCGCACCACCGGCGACATCAGCGACAGCTACGCCTCGATGCTGAAGAACTTTAAGCAGAACGTGGTGCTGGATCGCTATGCCACGCCCGGCCATTACAACGACCCTGACATGCTCGAAGTCGGTAACGGCGGCATGACCGACGTCGAATATCAGAGCCACTTCAGTCTCTGGTCGATC
>NZ_DATEJY010000080.1:0-15005 GCF_035277725.1 Dyella sp.
TCGGTAACATTCAGCTGTTTGAGCCGAGTCAACAGATAGTCCGCGACCGTGAACTCGGTCGCCGCATTCGTTCCTGAATCGATGAGTGACTTCTTCGAGACATTGCTGCGTGTCATGGCGACTCCCCTGCCGGTCCATACCACTATCGTCAACACTGACTATTTTGAAAGCCGTCGCAGTCATCCCTTCCACAAGCCACGTTTCTTCCGGGAATGCCTGCTGGCGATATATCCGCCGCATTGCCGATACATAACCGTGCCGAACATCTGGAAGAAATGCATAAGCAGACACGTCCCAGGCATGACTTCATCGCCATGCGGAGATCAAACATAGCGCCTGGACACGAGTGAAAAATATCTAAGACGAAAAACGCATCTCTTTGCGTTGCATAAATCCCTTCCCCCTGGTTCCTGTGAATGCACCGGTCAACCCGTCACATTGCGTATACGGGTTACCCGGAGTGTGCGACCGGGAATGTGACGATCACGTCTTTTCCAAGTTATACGTGCGATAAAGCGAAGCGTTTGCAGCCGCACGATTTCTTGCGAACCGCATTGTGGCCAGCATCAGCCTTCAAACGCAGCGATGCTTCGTCAAGCACGTGCTGACACGCGACGAGTACCAGAAAGGAAAATGGAAATGAGCAAACGACTTTCCATCACCCCCATTGCCAAGGCGCGGGAAACCTTTCAGAAGGTCTCTCACGCGCATCACATCGCCAACGATCAGGATACGACAACGCCACGCGTATTGCCGATGCATTGCTGGACGCTGGCGCCATGGATGCAGGCCACCCCCAGCACTCGCTATTCATGACGATTAGCGATCTGATCTATGCCTATGACCAAACTCACTATCCGCAACAGAAAGTGACCGGTATCGCCATGCTTCGCTTTCTGATGGAACAGCACGGGCTCACACAAAGACAGCTTCCAGAAATTGGCAAGCAAAGCGTCGTGTCAGAAATTCTTGCAGGGAAGCGCAGCCTTACTGTGGATCACATCCGGAATCTCTCTGCACGTTTTTCGGTAAGCCGGGCCGTGTTTTTTGAATGATGGCTCCGAACACATGCCGAGCGCAGGGTTCATTCGTTGAGGCCGAGCGGTAGCTGACGCTGGCTGAAGCGGACATTCAAACTGAGGTCATTGCGAATTTAGTGTCGCTGCACAACATGCGATATGCGCGCTGAAATCCTTTCAAAAAATTCAACGCCCGATTCGTCATCCAGCGACTTGCCAAGCGTTAAAGGCACTGGATCCCAGCTTTCGCTGGGATGACGTTGTTCTAGCCTTCCTGCTAGGCCGACAGGAATCCGAGGCAGCAATGGCTTTCACCAGAAGACTATTCATTTCTGAATCGAGTCCACGAAGCCAATCAAGCTGACACTCCTTTCACTTTCGTGCACCCCATGTGCACAACACCTAAAAATCCTTAATCGAACGAACTCAAGTTTGAGATTCCCTTCACGATGCCCGGTCGTATATTGCAAAGGATCGCAAGTTTTTCATCTCTCCCTAGGAAATTCTCCACAGGACGACAGGACGGCTGCGCATGGCATTTATCACTCCAACAAGTTTTATCGCGCCAGACAACCTGGTGCCAATGCTTGCCCAACCGTCTCAGATCAGCATCCTGGCTGGCAATTCCAGGCTTGATATTGGTGGCGATGGCTTGATCAAAATCGAGGCGCAGCTGCAGGCGTTTCGCGCTGCGCTGGTGCATGCGAACCAGCTTCGTCATCAAATCGGAAAGCTGCCGCCAGTATCCATCGCCTTCGATCACAAGGGCATCTTTCGACGCCAGTTTTTGCGCGATGGGCTCAGCAATAGTCAAAAACGCAATCCGCGGCTGTGCCATCTTCGTCCGGAGATCATCAATGTCTTTGGCCCGTTGGCGGATGAATTGAATATCCCCCACGATCACATCCTGATCATCCACGAAGACTCGGCGCGGACGCATGCGGAACATTTGTTGAGCACGCAGCCCATTCCTGCCGAGGTGCGGCATCGCATGGTGACTGCTACAACGGAACGCTCGGCGTGTGGCATATCCAACAGCTCAAAGCTCACCTGCGCGGCGATCACCAGCGAGTATTTCTGCAAGGCGGTGGACGCGGAGGGGTCACCTTCGGCCACCCAGGCATTGCTCGAAGTCTTCTTCGAAGCATCGCCGTGGTCGGAGGTGCTGGCTTATGTTCGCGGGCTGCAATTGACGCACGCATTGGGCATGCGTTTTGACATACGCCTCAATCTGGTGACGCCGGCAGGTGCGGTGCGACGAGGTGAGGTGGTTCATGCCGAGCCGGAAGCGCAGGTGTCATCCGAGCTGGTTGCTTAGGCATGCCGGCCTCCACACGCCTTATTTACCTGGATCACAACGCCACCACGCCCGTCGATCCCCGTGTGCTCGACGCCATGCTGCCGTTCTTTACCAGCATGTTTGGCAACGCCGCCAGCACCAGCCATGCTTTTGGATGGCAAGCGCGCAGCGCGGTGGATGACGCCAGAACGCGTATTGCGCAAGCCATTCACGCGGCGCAAGACCATGACATCGTGTTTACCTCCGGCGCGACGGAATCCATCAACCTGGCGCTGAAAGGCCTGCAACCGGAGCAAGGCAAGAATCACATCGTCACCAGCCAGATCGAGCACAAGGCGGTGCTGGATAGCTGCCGGCATCTCGAACAGAACGGCATCGACGTTACCTATGTGGGCGTTGACGACGCCGGACGCGTCGACCTGGATCAGCTTGCCTCGGCTATCAACGATCGCACCTATCTGGTATCGATCATGCTGGCCAATAACGAAACCGGCACCGTGCAGGATATGCCGGCGATAGCGCTCCTCTGTCGCAGCAAGGGCGTGGTGCTGCATACCGATGCAACGCAGGCATTGGGCAAGATCGACGTCGATATGCATGGACTCGACATCGGGCTGGCTTCTTTCAGCGGCCACAAGCTTTATGGCCCCAAAGGTATCGGTGCACTCTACGTGCGCGGCGATCTGCGTCAGCGCTTGCGGCTGCAAATGCACGGCGGCGGACACGAGAACGGCTTGCGTTCTGGCACGTTGAACGTGCCCGGCATCGTTGGTTTTGCAGCGGCGCTCGATCTGTGCATCGCGGAGCAGCCAACCGAAACCCTGCGGATGATTTCGTTGCGCAAGCAATTGCATCGCACGATCACCGCACAACTGGAAAACGTACGGCTGAACGGCGATCCCCGCCACACCCTGCCCGGCACGCTGAATCTCTCTTTTGCGCAAACCGATGCCGATTCCGTCCTGCTCGCCATGCCGGATATCGCGCTGTCCTCCGGTTCGGCGTGCACGTCAGCCAAGGCGGAGCCGTCGCACGTGCTCAAAGCCATGGGCGTCAGCGACGAACTGGCCAGGGCCAGCATCCGGTTCGGCATTGGCCGCTTCAATACGGACGAAGACATTGCCTACGTGGCAAAACGCTGCATCGATGCCGTCAAACGGCTGCGCGCGATGTCGCCGTTAGCGGCGTAACGAGCTGTTATCCGCGCACTTCGCAGTGGATCTGCATGGCTTCCGTCGGGTTGTCATGCACACTGAACCCGGCGGATGCCAGAGCGGACCACGCCAGTGTCAGTTCACGTTGATGCACATGCTGCGCCCTACGGATAAGCCAGCTTGGCGTAAAGACGCCCAGCGGAAGCAAAGCCAGCGGTTTACCGCGATGGAGCAACCCCAAGTCGATGCAGTCACCCGATCGATCATGCCCATTCGGCGAAAAGATCGCGCGCCGCTCGCGGTAACGGTGCGGATAGACAAGGCAGAACAAAACCATGCCGACAGCGCGGCCGAGACGATGGGCAACACGAATGCGTTTGCCGCGCGATTCATAACCTCGCGTCAGTACCAGCGTTACGCCGTGTTCGGAGAGCGTGCCTTGTGCGGCGGTGAGGCGGCGAAGCGCTTCGTTCGAGATAAATACCCTGTCGTACGGCCAACGTGGGCTGACGAGAAAGGACGTGGCAGCGGAGGATCGATCCAGCACTTGCATCGTTGTGGATTCCGCCATGCCGTTTGTGGCGACGTGCCGATCGATTAGCATAGCGCCCATCAGCAACACGCAGCTGGATACGTCACACAGGGGAACAGGCCTATGCGCTCCGGCATCGGCAAACGCATCGTCGACTTCTTATTGGCCTTGCTGGTTCTTTTCGTCATGTCCGGAGCGGGGCTGCTGTGCGTCGTGGCCGGCCTGGTCTGGCTTGGTATCTATCTGTTTCACCATCTGCATTGACTTGCCGATATCAACATCGGCAAGAATCGTAGGCTGGGATGAAATCCCAGCTGGTTTTTGGATTCCTGATGCTGGGATTTCATCCCAGCCTGCGCGAATGCCGACATTCAATGCGCTCTGAAACGGTTGGGCATCACGTTTTGGCAATGGTGTGAAACGGAGCCGGCGGCAGCGTGCCCTCCGCCGGTAGCGCGTTGATGGCCATGTCCCGCACGTTTCGCGCAAGCACCACGCCTCTTACGAACGCATCCTTGGCCGGACCGGGGTTGTCGGGCGACTGGACCAGGGCGAGAAAGAAGGTGTCGTACAGGCCTCGCAGTCTTTCGGCGTATGCATCGCAGATGATGTCGGCATCAGCGGGGGATGTATTGGGCATAACCTGTTCCTTGTCGTGGGTAAGGCCCGGACGTTATACATCAGCGGAGCGCCATGTGCGCCTTTCTTCCATGCCTGGCAGGCAAAGCGACGGGTACCCGCCATCAACGCTCCAGTACATCGTTCAACTCATAACTGGTGCTTCGCCCGCCCGCCGCCGATTTGCGCAATACCCCGTGCTCAAGCAGTTCATGGATGTCGCGCAATGCCGTGTCTGCAGAGCACTTGGCGATCGCTGCCCATTTGCTACTGGTCAGTTTGCTGTCCAGGCCATCGAGCAGGCGGTTGAGTACTTTCACTTGGCGCTCGTTCATCGGCTTGCCGGCAACACGTTGCCAGAAGCGCATCTTTGCCAGAACCTTGTCGAGCGTGTGCTGCGCCTGGTCAACCGCACGCTGCAGCATGGCTAAAAACCACGCCAGCCATTCGGTCACCTCAAGCGACGATTTTTGCGTGCGTTCGAGTATGTCGTAATAAGCCTTGCGCTCACGCTGGATTTGCGCGGAAAGACTGTAAAAGCGCTGCGGGCTTCCATCTGCGCGCGCCAGCAGTAAATCGCCAATGGCACGTGCAATACGACCGTTGCCGTCATCGAACGGATGCAGCGTGACAAACCACAAATGACCGAGAGCTGCTTTGATCAGCGGAGGTTCGCTTGTGTCGGCGTTGAGCCAGTCGATGAAGCGCGTCATTTCAAATTCAAGGCGCTCCGCCGGCGGCGCTTCGAAATGC
This sequence comes from Dyella sp., assembly GCF_035277725.1. Lineage (GTDB taxonomy): Bacteria > Pseudomonadota > Gammaproteobacteria > Xanthomonadales > Rhodanobacteraceae > Dyella_B. Next base: position 5,377 of record NZ_DATEJY010000080.1, read on the forward strand.
ACACGCTGGCGACCTATCGGTCCTGACACAACCTGCATGGGCCCCCTGGCATCATCGCGCCACGCAGCAACGTTGATGCGGGAAAGCCCCGCATAACCGGTCGGGAACAGTGCCGCATGCCATCCGAAAAACCGCTCTTTGGATACCGGAACACGGCAATGGCCGGTTGCGTCCAACTCCATATCAACCACGCCCTCGACGTGGCGATCGACCGGCGCAAGCCCGCCGATATCGACGCCGAGCCGGCGTGCAATCGATGAGCGCACGGAAGCAACGTTGAGATGCTCACCTTCGATCTCGCTGGTGTTGATGACGTCCTCAGTGAGGGCTACGAGGCTCGCCTCATTGCGCAAAGCCATTCCAACGTCAGCAAGACGCCCAAGCAGCACCCCTTGGGCACGACTGGCGGCTGCCATGGGTTCGGCCAATCTGGCCAAGTCGTAGCGCCAGTTCGGCCAATCGTCGGCCTGCCAGATGTAAGTATATTCCCCGCGCTTCATGCGGTGATTATGGGGGATATTCGCCGCATAGGCAATTTTCACCGCATGAAATGCGGGGAATATGCCCACGATTCGCCGCATTTAAGAACGTTTATCAGGCGCCCGGCCCAAAACGAGCTGACATCTCGCGCCACCGTCCTCGGTTCTGTGAAAGCCACGGATGCTCCGGATTTGCTGCCTATTCCTCCGGACCTCCATACCTGCCCTTGTAAACAGCCACGACGCCGACAAAGGTAGAGAGATCAACTTCGCCACCCACCAAAGAGGATGCTTATATGGAATATCGACGCCTAGGCGCATCAGGCTTCAAAGTGCCCGTGCTGAGTTTTGGAACCGGCACCTTCGGCGGCAAGGGCGAGTTTTTCAGCGCGTGGGGCAATACCGACGTGGCCGAAGCGCGCAAGCTGGTGGATATCTGCCTGGATGCGGGCGTCAACATGTTCGACAGCGCGGACATCTACTCCCGCGGCGCGGCCGAATCGATCCTGGGCGAAGCCATCAAGGGCCGTCGCGACAAGGTGCTGATTTCCACCAAGGCCACGTTCCGTTTCGATGAAGAACCCAACAACGTGGGTTCGTCGCGCTATCACTTGATCAACACCGTCGACGCGGCGCTCAAGCGGCTGGGCACCGATTACATCGACCTGTTCCAGTTGCACGGCTTCGATGCGATGACGCCGGTGGAAGAAACGCTGTCCGTGCTGGATGACCTGGTGCGCGCCGGCAAGATCCGTTACCTGGGCGTGTCGAATTTCTCCGGCTGGCATCTGATGAAATCGCTGGCCGTGGCCGATCGCTACGGTTACTCGCGTTACGTCGCCAACCAGACGTACTACTCGCTGGTCGGCCGCGATTACGAATGGGAGCTGATGCCGCTGGGCCTGGATCAAGGCATCGGCGCCGTGGTGTGGAGCCCGCTCGGCTGGGGCCGCCTCACCGGCAAGCTCCGCCGCGGCCAGCCATTGCCGGCCACCAGCCGCCTGCACAAGACGGCCGACATGGGGCCGCAGATCGAAAACGAATATCTCTATCGCGTGGTCGATGCGCTCGACGAAGTCGCCAAGGAAACCGGCAAGAGCATTCCGCAGATTGCGCTGAACTGGCTGTTGCAGCGGCCGACCGTGTCCACCGTGGTGATCGGCGCGCGCAACGAAGAGCAACTGCGGCAGAACCTGGATGCGGTGGGCTGGAATCTGTCGCCGGAGCACGTGGCCAAGCTCGACAAGGCCAGCGAGGTGACGCCGGTTTACCCGTATTGGCACCAGCGCGGGTTCGGCGAGCGGAATCCTGCACCGGTACCGGTTTATTGAGGATGTTGTAGGTTGGGGTGAGGCATCGCCGAACCCCAACGTCGCAGGCCCGTACACGCAGGCGGATGTTGGGGTTCGCGTTCCGCTCACCCCAACCTACCCGGCTAACCATGGAACCCGACCTCGCAACCGACGTGCGCCTGCTGCCCATCCTCGAACAACTGCAGCGTCGCGAACCCATCTTCCATCGCCCGGAATTCGGCACCACGCGCCGCGACTTCGAAGCCATGACCGAGCCTGACTTCTGGGAAGTCGGCGCCTCCGGTCGACGCTACAGCCGCGAGTACGTACTGGATGTGCTGGAAGAACGCTACCGCCAGCCGATCGACGACGACTGGGAAACCAGCCATTTTCATTGCCGGGAAATCGCAGCGGATAACTACCTGCTTACCTATACCTTGCGGCAAGGCCCACGCATCACGCGCCGCGCCACGCTATGGCGGCATACGGCGCAAGGCTGGAAGATCGTCTATCACCAGGGCACGGTGGTAGCAGACGAGACGTAAAGACGCAGGTTGGAATAAGGCAACGCCGAACTCCAACATGGCATGCCGTACCAACCATCATGCAGCGCCGCGGCGCCCCGTGATGAAAATGGCTCCATCACGGTCGCCCCGGCGAACGCCGGGGCGACATCGGAGGGCATGCACCTTCAGTGCAACCTGCGCATAGCGCAGTTATTGCCCCTGCCGTTGAACGTCACCGCCACCCAGGTTGCCAAGATCACTCGGCCACTGCTTGCCGCCCTTGCTCTGCGCGCTCGACGACGAACTGACGAAGTGCCCGCTCTGGTCGAACACCAGCACGGTGGACACCGTCTTTTCCACGTACTTCGGGATCTTTGAGCCGGTGGTCGGCATGCCGTCGCCGGACATTTCCTGGTACTTGTTGACGTATTGCCATTGCTGGCCGCCATCGGCGGTGTGACTGACCAGGAACGGCTGGCCCAGTGCGGTCTGCACCTGCGCCGTCGTGGTAACACCCGGCTGGAATGAAGCGATGGTGTTCGGATCGACCTTGTGCTCGGCGGTGGTGGCGCAACCGGCGAGCAGTACCGCGGCCAGGGTGGCCGCAACAACCTTGTTCATGCTTACTCCCCTTCATCCTTCGACTGTTGATGATTTCCTGCGGCGGGCATGTTCGGTGAAGACAGGGCGCCAAGGCGCATGTCTGAAGTCATAGGCGTGTAGCGACGATAGCCGTGGGGCTATTCGACTGGGAGTGCCAATTTGCGTGAGAACACGCAGGCCAGGTGTGCCAGGTCCGCCAAAAGCCCCCATCTTCGTCATTCCAGCGAAAGCTGGAATCCAGTGCCTTTTCGCTCCAAAGTCGCTGGATTCCAGCTTTCGCTGGAATGACGAGCAAGAGTTCCCCGCGCCCTCCAGCCTGCGCGGCCCGCGCACCACCCAACCCAAGTGCCACCCAAGGGGTAAAGCTATCAAGCCTTTAGCCGATAGATTGACAAAGCCACCGCAGCAATGCCTCATTAATACGAGGGTTCACATTTCCTGCACCGTTCGTATCCACTGATACTCGTATCCACTGATAGGTGAGTCATAACGGCAGATCGGTCGGCCATGAGCCTGAGTCTTCCCATACCTGTCATTCCAGACAAAGAGCCGAAACACACGGCCTGGCTCGGCTGCCTGATCGAAGCCGAAACACCGGCCGAAGTCAGCACCCTCATCGAGATGCTGCTGCAGTCGCAGCCCCATTGCCTGAAGGCCAAAGTACTGATGCTCGGCCACCAGGAAGACCCGCGCTTTGCCAGAACGCAGCCGGTCGATGCGGAAGAAATCACCCTGGCGCAAGAAGCACTGCGCGCCGCCGATGGTGTGCGCATCGCGGCCGATGGCAAGCGCTACGCCATGGCGCTGCTGCAACCGCAGCAAGTGGTGCTGCTGCTCACCATCGCCATCGAGGGCTCGGCCAAGGCGCTGCTCGCCAAGCTCGACCCCTATCTGCAACTGGGCGCGCGTCAGCTGCGCCACACCATCAAGCTGGTCGAACTGTACGACTCGCACAGCCAGCTGGAGTATTCGGATAACCTGCAGCGCGCCTTGTTTTCCATCTCCGAGCTATCCAGTTCCGACGTGGACATGCCGGACATGCTGCAGGAGATCCATCGCATCGTCAGCGGGCTGATGTATGCGGAAAACTTCTTCATCGTCCGCTACTACGCCGAGCGCGATTGCATGCGCTTCCTCTATTACGCGGACATCCAGGACGAGGACAAGCCTGAAACCAACCGCGACATGCGGCTGGATGACCGGCGGCATACGCTCACCTGGTACCTGCTTACGCGCGGCGAGCCGTTGATGGGCAGCAACGAACAGCTGCAGCAACAGGTCAACGGTCCGCTGCAGATTCTCGGCCCCGACAGCGACGACTGGCTCGGCGTGCCGATGCTGCGCAACGGCCAGGTGCATGGCGCGCTGGTGGTGCAGAGCTACGGCACCGGCATCGTGTATTCGCGCGACGATCTGGCCCTGCTCGAATTCGTCGGCAATCACATCCTCACCGCGCTGGAACGCAAGGAAAGCAAGGACGAGCTCGAACGGCGCGTGCGCCAGCGCACCGAAGAGCTGGCCGAACTCAACCGCGGCCTGGTGCAGGAAGTGCGCGAACGCCATCGCGCCGAACGCCTGCAGGAAGCACTGTTCCAGGTGGCGCAGCTGGCCACAGCCGACATCGACGAAAACACCTTCTACGAGCGCGTGCACGCCGTGGTCGGCCGGCTGCTGGATGCCAAGAATTTTTTCATCGCCCTGCTCAGCGACGATCGCACCAAGCTGGAATTTCCGTATTACATGGATGCCGGCATGCGCCACCAGTTGTCGCGCCCCGTCGGCCGCGGCTTGAGCGAATACGTATTGCGTCGTGGCTTGCCGTGGTCGGGTACGCGCGAAGACATCATGGCGCTGACGCGCGCCGGCGAGGTGGTGCCGCATCACATCGGCGAACCTTCCGCGTGCTGGCTGGGCGTGCCGTTGAAAGTGGACGAGGCTGTGATCGGTCTGGTCGCCGTGCAAAGCTACGATGCCCATGGCGCGTACGGCGCACCCGAACAGGAACTGCTGAGTTTCGTCGCCCTGCAGATCGCCAACAGCATCTATCGCCGCCGTTCCGCCGCCGCCCTGCATCAGGCCAACTTGCGGCTGGAACACCGCGTGGAAGAACGCACGCGCGAACTGCGCGCGGAAATCGCGCGGCGCGAACAGATGCAGCAGCAATTGCATCACCAGGTGATGCACGACCCGCTCACCGGCCTGCCCAATCGCGGCTATCTGCGCGAGCGGCTGGATCGTGTGCTCAATCGCATTCGCAGCGATCCAAGCCGGCGCTGCGCGTTGCTGTATATCGACGTCGATCGCTTCAAGGTGATCAACGACAGCCTTGGCCATCTCGCCGGCGACGAATTCCTGAAAGCCGTCGCGGTGCGCTTGCTCACGCACGTGCGCGAGCCGGACATGGTGGCGCGGCTGTCCGGCGATGAGTTCGCCATTCTGTTGGAGAACATCGAGAACATCGACACCGCCACCATCATTGCCGACCGCGTGCTGCAAGCCGTGGCGACGCCATTGCGCATCTCCGGCAAGGAGTTGGAGCCCTCGGTCAGCGTTGGCATTGCGTGCGGCGATTCCAGTTATCTGGATGCCGATGAATTGATCCGCGACGCCGACATGGCGCTGTATCAAGCCAAGCAACTCGGTCGCAAACGTTTCGAAGTGTTCGACGAAACCCTCGCCAAGGGCATGGTCGACGTGCTCGCGATGGAAAGCGAACTGCGCAAGGCGTTGCGGCAGAATGAATTCGAGCCCCATTTCCAGCCGATCTTCCGCCTCGGCGACGGCAAGGTGATGGGCTATGAAGCCTTGATCCGCTGGAACCATCCGCAGCGCGGCCTGTTGCGGCCGTCGGATTTCATCAAGATCGCCGAAGACAGCGGCCTGATCGAAGCCATCGACTGGCGCCTGTTCGAATTGAGCTGCCGCCTGCTGGCGCAGCGAGGGCCGGGCGAGGCGTTCATCACCTTCAACGTATCGGCCTTGCATCTGCGCCATACCGATTTCGATGTGCGCATTCTCAAGATGCTCGAACGCACCAGCCTCGCACCCTCCCGGCTGGTGACCGAGGTGACCGAAGGCGCGCTGCTGGACAACCCCGAAAGCGTACGCGCCGTGCTCGAACGCCTGCGCAGCGTGGGCGTCGGCGCGGCACTGGATGATTTCGGCACGGGTTATTCCTCATTGAGCTACCTGCATTCGCTGCCTTTGCGCATGCTGAAGATCGACCGCGCCTTCGTGCAGGAACTCGACAAATCAGGCAGCAGCAACAGCACCACCGTGGTGGCGGCGATTCTCGCCTTGGCGCATGCGCTCAATATCCAGGTGATTGCCGAAGGCATCGAAACGCAGGCGCAGCTGGATGCGCTGGTGCTCATGGGTTGCGAAATGGGGCAAGGGTATTTGCTGGGAAGCCCGGCCCCCATGTCGCATTGGATAGAGCCGTAGGTTGGGGTGCGAACCCCAACATCGGGATGCCGGGGTGACCAGGCATGTTGGGGTTCGCACCCCAACCTACGCGTTTTGCCAGGTTCGGGGGATCACGCTACGCCCTGCTCGCCCCCATCCGCACCGAATCCAGATGCTGCACATCGCGGATATCCCCCAGCCATACCAGCCCATCCCACTCCGGCCTATGGCTATCTACCAACCGCACGACGCCGTTCATGCCTTCCTGATCATCAGGACCAAGAAACACCTGCACCGTCGGCGTCACGCTCACCATGCCTTCCACCACCTCGCCATCGTGCTTGACGATGCGCACGGCCGCATTCACCGCCAGCTCTTTCACCCATTTCTCGAGCATGGCGATATCGGTTGGATCGGTATAAATGCGCTCGGCTCTGCGTCCCATGTCGGTATCCGCGTGAACGTTCAGCGGTAGCTTGGACGCGATGCCGTCAATCCGATGTGGCCGGCCCGTCAATGCGCGGGCCGGCCGGAAGCCAAGCCATCAGGCTTTCAGCTTGTGCGTATCCTGCGGCACGTGCTGGTTTTTCTCCTTCACTTCGCGCAACAGCTCCAGCACATGGGCGCGCTGTTCTTTGCGCTTGCGTTCCTGCGCCGCAAGAAGTTCCTGCCGGCGCGTCATGTGCACGGGCGGCTGTTTCGTCGCCGGGCGCATGATACGGCTGATGTAATCGGACCAAGTACTCAAATGCCACAGTGAGTTAGGCGAACCCGGGGTTCTCCCAGGGCTGATGGAACCAGGGGTATTCATGAAACGGCCTCCACCACGAGACGGTTGCCCGCGGCAGCCTGCGCAGCTGCCCGGACGTTCACTCTGCGCTAGGCATCGTTAGCGTGGCGTAATGGCGACGCTAGAAATCAGGACAGGCCGGGGCCGGCCCGTAGCGGGGCCCCGGCGGACGCCTTATCGCAACAACCGGCTGCGCCTCAGTACAGCCAAGGCGGCAGCAGCGTCGGCGATACGCCATCGTTGAGATGCCAATTTGCATGCACCACCTGTCCGTGATGCAAGGTCACCACGGTGACGTCAGGCTTCTCCATCAAGGCAATGACCTGGTTGAAACCCGACCAGTTCGCCGCGGTATACGCCCAATGCTCCATGATGTCGTCGTTCTGCGCAGTGAATGGCGTTGCAGCGTCATGGTCATAGTCCGCCGGATAGCACTCATGCAACACATACATGTCGTTGCCGGTCGCCGCGGACGACGGATCGAGCGGGTCGCTCAGCTGCTGTCCCTTATCGACTTCATAAGACACACCCGCGCCCCAATGCGTCATCTCCCAGAACTTCGCGTGGCTTGCCCACAAACTGTCGAACCCGGGGGAGCCGTCTGGTTGCATGCCTTCGTACTTCGTCGGCGTGATAACCACGATAGTCAACGCCTCGTTGCCCGTGTTCCCGTTGCTGTTGTCGAAGCACGGATTGAAATACTTGGCATTGGGATTGGGGTCGGGCCATACCGCCGCAGGATAACTTTGCGCACACACAGCAGGGACGGCGAAAATAGTTCCGGCGGCGCACACGACGCCCAGCACTGCGGTAAACGTCACTTTACTCAAGCGCTTCATGGGATAGCTCCAAGTGAGAGGAACCGTGTTCCTTGGTTCATCCAGCCCGACGCGAACACGAGAACGATCGGGCACCTCCCCGGATCGCGATACGCGCCGCTTGGTCGCACCGGCTTCGCGTCGCTGATGTCACAGTTGCCCTGCAAGATGATTCGCTGGCGCAGGGCTTGGCTCGCCCCGCGCATGTCGTAGCGTTATCGAGAACCGTTATTCGACGTATTCGATGCGCAAGGTCGTTTGCCTTGCCGTGTTGTTGCATCCATGGTTACGTCCCGTGCTATGCAACATCTACTCATCTGTCCCGGTGTTTGCATCATCCGGAAGATTCACTTGCGTTCAACGAGCAGCCCGCGAAACCTACATGGCGCGGTGTCAAATCACCGTATAGGGATGCTCTGGTTTATTCAAGCGACATCGATGAAACGCGTAGGCTGGGATGAAATCCCAGCATTTTTTTGGCTCCCGATGCTGGAATTTCATCCCAGCCTACAACCCCGTCATTCCAGCGAAAGTGGAATGACGAGGTTGAGAAAAACGGCTTTTAGAAGCGCCTTCATGCATGCACTTGCCGGTCATCCACCGCTTTCGAAATCGCTTCGACCAAGCCGGCACGATCGTAAGGCTTGGCAAGACGCGTGGCACCGTCGCTCAAGTCGGCGGGAATTTCCGCATAACCAGTCGCCAGCACCACCGGCAACGCAGGCCAACGTACGTTTACCTCGCCCACCAGCTGCGCACCGGTCATACCCGGCATGGCGTGGTCGGTGATCAACAGATCCACGTCCGCCTGGTTTTCCAGCAGCTTCAACGCGTCTTCCGCCGATGACACCTCCTCAACGCGATGGCCCAGCTCCTGCAACACGGCGCCGGTCACGCTGAGCACCAGCGGATCGTCATCCACCAGCACTACATGCAGGCTGCGCAACGAACGCAGCTGCCCTTCCGACGACGACATCGCCATCGGCAACAGGCCGGCTGCATCCGGCTGTGCACTGGGCAACCACATCTCCACGCGCGTGCCGAAGCTCTTGCTGCTCTTGATGACCAGGCGCCCGCCCGATTGCTCGGCCAGGCCGTGCACCATCGACAAACCCAGGCCCGTGCCCTTGCCGACACCCTTGGTGGTAAAGAACGGCTCGGTCGCCTTGGCCAAGGTGTCCTCATCCATGCCCTCGCCTTCGTCGGTGACGGACAGGCATACGTATTCGCCCGGCCCCAGACGCGTGGGATGCTTGGCATCAATGACGACGTTGCGAGCAGTGATGGTCAGCTCGCCACCTTCCGGCATCGCATCGCGCGCGTTCACCGCCAGGTTCATCAGCGCCAATTCCAGTTGATTCGCATCCGTCTTCACCGGATGAAGCGTCGCAGGAAACATCGTATTGATGTTCACCAGCGGCCCCAGCGAACGGCGCAACAGGTCGGTCATGTTCCGTACCAGCGCGATGACGTCCACCGAGGTCACGCGCAATTCCTGCTTGCGCGCAAAGGCCAGCATGCGTTGCGTCAGCGCCGCACCGCGCTGCACAGCCGACTGCGCGTTGGTGACCAGCTTGCGCAGTTGTGCATCGTGGGGGATTTTCAGATCCAGCATGTCCAGGCAGCTTTGAATCACCATCAGCAGATTGTTGAAATCGTGCGCGACACCGCCGGTGAGCTTGCCGATGGCCTCGGTCTTCTGCGATTGAAACAGCGCTTCGCGCGCGCGATCCAAC
>NZ_DATEJY010000081.1:0-4729 GCF_035277725.1 Dyella sp.
GGCAAGCGCACCTATCGCATCGAAGTCGGCCACGAACATGGCGTGAAGCCCGGCAACATCATCGGCGCCATCGCCAACGAAGCCGGCCTGGAAAGCCAGTTCATCGGCCGCCTGAGCATTCGCGACGACTACAGCCTGATCGATCTTCCGGATGGCATGCCGCAGGAAGTCTTCCAGCACCTGAAGAAGGTATGGGTGAACCAGCAGCAATTGCGCATCAGCGAGTGGGATGGCAACGAGGCCGACGCAGGCGGCAGCCATGCGCCGCGCAAGCCGGGATTCAAGCCGGCGCATGCGCGTGGGCATGCGGGCAAGCCGAAGCATGGCCGTGGCGGCGACAAGCCGGTGCGCCGTAAATAACTGCCGCCGGAATGAGCACGTAGGTTGGGGTGCGAACCCCAACATCACTTGCATGCATCCAGGAACGCCGAGGTTCGCGTGCCGCTCACCCAACCGACGCCGGTCGTTGCAGCCAGCGCAACAGTGTGTTTCTGACGTCCTACCGCTGCAAACAGGGTCGCGCGGCCATACTTGTTCGCCATGAACAACCCCGGTGTTGGGGTTCGCACCCCAACCTACGCCGCCATGACCACTCTGCCCAGCCTCTATATCTCCCACGGCTCGCCGATGACCGCCCTCAACCCGGGCCGCGTCGGCGAGCGCCTGGCCGAGATCGCCGCACAACTCCCGCGCCCGAAAGCCGTGGTCATCGCCACTGCCCACTGGTTGGCGCACCAGCCGAGCGTAGGCGGCGCCGCGCAGCCAGAAACCATCCATGATTTCTACGGCTTTCCGCGCGAGCTGTTCGAGATCCAATACCCGGCGCCGGGTGCGCCAGAGGTTGCCGCGCAGGTCATGCAACTGCTCGACCGTGCCGGATTGAAGCCTCGCCTCGATACGAACCGGGGCCTCGACCATGGCGCCTGGGTGCCGCTGCGCTTGCTCTACCCGCAAGCGGACATCCCGGTTGTTCCACTATCGATCCAGCCAAATTTCGGCCCTGCGCATCAATACGCCGTCGGCCGCGCACTCGCGCCGCTGCGTGAGCAAGGCATCCTGATAATCGGCTCCGGCAGCATCACGCATAACCTGCACGACTTCCGCGCCGGTTACAGCGAGACGAACGAAGCGCCTTATCTGCGTCCATTCCTCGGCTGGATCGAACAGAAGATCAACGCCGGCGATATCGATGCGCTGCTCGACTACCGCCGCCAGGCACCCGGAGCCGAGCGCGCGCATCCCACCGACGAGCATCTGCTGCCGCTGTACGTCGCACTCGGCGCCGCCGGTGAACATGTCCACGGACAGCGTATCGATGCAGGTATCGATCTGGGCTTCCTTGCCATGGATATCTATCGCTTCGACAGCGCGCGCGTTGCCCTCACTGCACAATGATGGTGCCGACCATCATGGGATGGATCGAACAGTAGTAGGTATACGTGCCGGGCTTGCTGAAAGTGGTGGCATAGATATCGCCGGAATCGAGCGCCTTGGATGAGGTGAACTGATTGCCGGCACTCGTAACGGTATGCGGCTCCTCGTCGCGATTGGCCCATACCACGCGCGTGCCGGCCCGCACGGTGATGGTCTTCGGCGAGAACGCAAAATTCTGGATCGCTACCTCATAAGGTTTGTTCTTGGACGACGCGACGTCCGCCGCCATGCAGGAAACCACCGCGCCGCCAAAGGCGACCGCACAAGCCATCACCATCCACCGCTTCATGCCATCACCTCGTCCGTCACCGCCAGCGCGCCGCCGACGCGCACATGGCGTACGTCGCGGATACCCAGATAGCGATGCAACGCATCCGGTTTCACGCTCTGCAACGGCCCAGGCCCCGGTCCATCACCTGGTGCGGGCTGCGGGTAAGCGGTGGAACGTGCGGTATAGAACGTGATGCTGCCTTCCACTTTCTGCTGGATCTGGTGGATATGCCCGTTGAGCACGGTCACCGAGCCGAAACGCTTCAGGTAACCCAAGGCTTCCGCACTGTCGTCCGTGCCCCAGCCCCATTGCGGATACAACGGCCACAGCGGCATGTGCGCAAACACCACGACCGGCGTTTCAGCCGACAAGCCCGCCAGATCCTTCTTCAACCAGGCCAATTGATCGGCACCGAGCGAACCCAGTCCACCGGCCTTGAGGTTGAGCACATTGATCAAGCCCACGAAATGCACGCCATCCTGATCGAAGCTGTACCAGCCGCCCGCGCTCTGCTTTTCGCCGAAACGCCGGAAGAACTCGGCGCCGTTGTCGCCAATCACGTCGTGCTCGCCGGGCACATAGAAGCTGCGGCCCACGCGGGCTTCCTGCATCACGCCGGACAGCGTGTCGAATTCCTCCGGCTTGGACAGGTGCGTCAGGTCGCCCGTATGCAGCAAAAACGCCGGCCGCGTCGATTGCACGTTGATCATCGCCAGCGAACGACGCAAGGTGCCGACCACGTCCGGATTGGGCGCCTTGTGAAAACCGATATGCGAATCGCTGATCTGCACGAAGCTGAAAGTGGCGTCCTTGGCCGCCGATGACGAACCCGGCGGCTGCGCCTGCAGCACCCCGCTTTTCATCAGCCACAACGTACCGGCCCCGGCCCAGGCCATGCATTTGAGAAATTGCCGCCGGCCATCGGCACGGCTGTCATCGGTATCCATTGCTAGCTCCGCGTAGGTGGACGGCCCAACGCCGCCCTCACCCGCCTTTACTGCCTGGCCGGCCGGCCTATTCCGTGTTTTGGGGCGTGGGAATAAAGTCGTGCGGCATGCGGTAAGAGGTTTTATGCCTGCCACCCTCCACAACAACGCCAGCTTCGAAGCCGTCGTGGTGCCGTACCTGGACGCCGCCTACAACCTGGCGCGCTGGCTGGCGCGCGACGATGCCGATGCACAGGACGTCGCCCAGGAAGCGATGCTGCGTGCGTTTCGCTATTTCGCCAGTTTCCGCGGTGGCGATGCGCGCGTATGGCTACTCGCCATCGTGCGCAATACGTTCTATTCGCTGCGCGCGAAAGCCAACGACACCATGCATGAAGCCTTCGACGATGAAACCCACGCACTGATCGATGAGCAACCTTCTCCCGAAGCGCGCGCGCTGACGTCCGTCGACATCCAAGCCTTGCAGGCCGCGCTGGAAAACCTGCCCCATCCGTTGCGCGAAGTGATCGTGCTGCGCGAGCTGGAAGAGTGCTCATACAAGGAGATCGCCAGCATTACCGGCCAGAAAATCGGCACCGTGATGTCGCGACTGGCGCGCGCACGCGAACGGTTGAAAACCGAACTATCTTCATTTTCCACGGAGGCACGCCGTCATGATGTGCGATGACGCCAGGCTGCTTCTGCACGCCTACCTCGACAACGAACTGGACGCCGCGCAGAGCGTGGCGATCGCGCGACACATGCAAGGCTGCCCAAGCTGTGCGGCAAGCTACGCCGACTACGCGCAGCTTCGCGAAGGCATGATGCACGCGTCGCTGTATCGACGCGCACCGGATGCCTTGCGCAAGTCATGGTCTGCCGAAAAACCCGCCATCGCCACGCTGCCGACCGCCCGGACGCGCCGTGCACCACTCGCACTGGCCATGGCTGCCGGCTTTGCTGCTGCCGTGATTGTCGGCACACCGCTTTGGTTGAGCACCACGCATCGCGCTGGCGATACCAGCCAGTGGGCAGATGAAGCCATTTCCAGCCATATCCGCTCGATGCAGCCGCAGCATCTGATGGACGTGGTCTCGACCGATCAGCACACGGTGAAACCGTGGTTCGACGGCAAGCTGGATTTTTCGCCGCGCGTGAAAGATCTGGCTGGCGAGGGTTTTCCGCTGGTCGGCGGCCGCCTTGACGCGCTCGGCGGGCGCAGCGTTGCCGCGCTGATCTTCAAGCGGCATTTGCATGTCATCAATCTGTATCAGTGGCCGGTTTCATCTGGCGACGTTGCACAAAGCACCACGCAGTGGCATGGCTACAACGCCATCCAGTGGACCACTGATCGCATGCATTTCGTGGCCGTATCCAATGTCAACGAAGGCGAGTTGCATCAATTTGTGCTGGCGTTCCAGAACGACAGCGTTACGCCGCCGATGCGTTAAGGATGCTCTGAATCTATTCCATGTACCCGTCACCGCACGGTATGCGCGCCTCGGTTTGCACCGACGGTGAAGGCATACTGGTTGTATGTCGAGACGGCGGGGCGAAGCGAGGCGCGCATACCGTGCGGCCCCGACCTATTGAATGAAAACGATGGGGTGACGTCCAGAAGGCCCGCAGGCTGCGCCGCGCGGCTTGAACAGACGGCCAGTCTGCCCTGCGCCACACAACACATCCTGCGGGCCTTCTGGACGTCATGCCGGGTGCATGGAATAGATCAGAGCATCCCTAGTCTTACTGTGTCATAAATTCACGAGGTGTTCTGAACGGGTGCTCGTCCGCAACATGGACAGCGCGGCAAGCTAGCTGCGAGCGCGAGGCTGAGAACGTTGCGTAGCGATGGTATCGAGTCGGGCACGTGTCGCTGGAGTCGTTGTGCCACCCCGCGGTACGTAATCGTCGGATAAGGCAGGTGTTTGGCGTAGTGCACGGTTTTTTTTGGAGCCGGAGCGATGTCCGGCGAGGCGTTCACTGAGCAGGAAGGCATAGGCAGCAATGCTCAGGCTGGCATGGTGATGGAAGCCACGCCAACCGCGCCCTTCGTAGTGATCCAAGCCAAATTCCTGCTTGAGATCCTGATAATCGCGCT
>NZ_DATEJY010000082.1:0-7147 GCF_035277725.1 Dyella sp.
TTCTTCCATTGCTGGAAGGCTTCCCATGGCTGGTAGTTGGGGTCTTTGTAATCGAGGCCGCTGACGTAGCCGAGGGCGATGCGGTCTTTGTCCAGGTGATAGAGGAAGGCGCCGCCGTAAGTGCGGTTGTCGGCCGGCCAGCCGAAGCTGTGGAAGATCTTGCCGGGCGTCACGCGGCCGGCCGGCACCTGCCACAGTTCCTTGATGCCGATGGAATAGCCTTGCGGGTCGCTGTTCTGATCCAGCTTGAAGCGCTTGATGAGCTGCTTGGTGAGGCTGCCGCGCGCGCCTTCGGCCAGCACGGTGACCTTGGCCTTGATGTCGATGCCTTGCGTGTAGCCGGGTTTGTGCGAGCCATCCTTCGCCACGCCCATGTCGCCGATGCGCACACCGGCGACGGCGCCGTCCTCGTTATAGATGGTGTCGGCAGCGGCGAAGCCGGGGAACACGTCCACGCCCAGCGCTTCGGCCTGTGGCGCGAGCCACGCGCACATCGCGCCGAGGGAGACGATGAAGTTGCCGTGATTGTTCAACGTCGCCGGCACCGGCAGCTTGCGGCCACCCGTTTTGGTGAGCAGCCAGAACTCATCCTCTTTGGCCGGCACGCAGATCGGTGGCGGGTTGTCGCGCCACCCAGGCAGCAGGGCATCCAGCGGCTGCGGTTCGATCACCGCGCCGGAAAGAATGTGCGCGCCAATGGTCGATGCCTTCTCGATCACGCACACCGTCACATCCGGCTTGAGCTGCTTGAGGCGGATGGCGAACGAGAGCCCCGCCGGCCCGGCGCCGACGACGATCACGTCGTATTCCATCGTCTCGCGTTCAGTCATGAGCTTGGGCTCCGTCGGTGTGGCTAAAGGCTGCTGAGGGTCTCCTGCACGTGTGGTTACCGCGCCGGTAGGGAGGCTATTCTCCGGATTCGCCAGCTGCGCGGCAAACCGGTGGCCCGGCGAGCCCGTCTGGATGTCCCTGCCACCGGAGTGTGCATGAGCTCTCTTCCACTGCTCGCCGATATCGATCTCCGCCGCGCCACGCTATGCCAGGTCTTGCACTGGCTGGCGTCGGGCCAGGTGCAGCCGGGCCGGTTGGCCGAGGTTTATATCGATGCAATCGAACGGATCAATCCACGCCTCAAGGCGTACGTGGGTTTAAGTCCGGGATTGATGCGGGAGCAGGCACAAGGTGCCGAGCGCCGCCGTCGCGATGGTGTGATCGGTCGGCTGGACGGTGTGCCCATCGCGCTCAAGGACAACTTCGACATCGCCGGTTGGGCAACGCGCTCTGGCCTGCCGAGCCCCGGCCGACCGGCGGGCCACGATGCGCACGTGGTGGCGCGGCTGCGCGCATCGGGTGCCGTGCTGATCGGCAAGACCAATATGGATGAAGGCGCATTGGGCGCCGTCACCAACAACCCCCATTTTGGGGCGACCCATAATCCGCATCGTCATGGCTATACGGCAGGCGGTTCGTCTGGCGGTGCCGCGGCAGCCGTCGCGGCAGGCTTGGCGGTGGCGGCCGTCGGTTCGGATAGCCTGGGTTCGATCCGCATTCCCGCCAGTTATTGCGGCGTGTTTGCCTTGAAGCCGACGCAGGGCGAAATTTCCGCACGCGGCATGACGCCGGCCGCGCGCCGGCTCGATACGGTGGGCTTGCTTGCACGCGGTGTCGACGATCTCACCGTGTTGTTGCAGGTGCTTGCCGGTTACGACGCGGACGATCCGCGCTCACGTCACCGTCGCGTCGCGCTGTCGCCGCCGGATTGGGAGCCGGGCAAATTGCGTTGTGGTGTGTTGCCCAACCTGCCTGCGTTGGGTGTGCAGCAGGATGTGCTGGATGTTTTCGAAGCGGCGCTCGACAAGCTCAATGGCGAGCTGGGTGAACGCCGCACGGTGGATTTCGAGGACTGGCATTTCCCGCGTTCGCGCCGCGCCGGCTTCCTGCTGATGGAGGCGGAAATGCTCGGCACGTTCGCGGTGCAACTTGCCGATACCGAGCATCCCGTCTCGCCGCAGTTCCGGCGGCTGCTGGATTACGCAACGCGCAAGACCGCAGCCGACTACGCCGAGGCCGATCGCGTGCTTGATGCCGCCGCCCTGAAGATGCGCCGGCTGTTCGCGCAGATTGATGTGCTGGTCACGCCCACGACACCGCAAGGCGCCTTCCCGTTGGATGCGCCCGTGCCGGATACGCAAGGCGATCTCACCAGCTTCGCCAACCTCGCCGGTTGCCCGGCGGTGAGCATGCCGATGGGCACGCTGCCGAACGGTTTGCCGGTCGGCATGCAGCTGATCGGTGCACGCGGTTCGGATTTACGCCTGCTCGAGTTGGCGGCAGTGTGGTCCGCCACGCTGGATGCGGCTCCCGATTATCCGGTTGGACGCGATGATTTCTGAATTGATCGGCGGCGGCTGGCAACCGCTGCCATTGCCGGATGCCGATGTGCGCTATGCGCCATCCTGGCTTGCCCGCGAAGAAGCGGACGAGCTGCTCGCACGCTTGCTGGAAGAAATTCCGTGGGAGCGCCACCGACTGAACCTGTTCGGGCGCGAGGTCGATTCACCTCGTCTGAGTTGCTGGATCGGCGATCCCGGCGCCACCTACGTGTATTCGCGCAGCCGCTTCGAACCCCGGCCCTGGACAGCGTCGTTGCTTCTCGTGCGTGAGCGTGTCGAGCGCGCTTGCCAGGCACGCTTCAACAGCGTGCTCGCCAATCTGTACCGTGACGGACAGGATTCCATGGGCTGGCACAGCGATGACGAGCCGGAGCTTGGGGCTCAACCGGTCATCGCCTCGGTGAGCCTTGGTGCCGAGCGCCGCTTTCGCTTTCGCCGTCGCGTGCCGCGCGGCATGCGCGCCGCGCAGCCGGTCGGCATCACGCTTTCGCATGGCAGCCTGTTGTGCATGGCTGGGCATACGCAGCATCGATATCAGCACGATTTGCCAAAAAGCACGGGCATCGCAGCGCCGCGCATCAATCTCACGTTCCGCCTGATCGATACCGCGCACCACCGGCCATGACGCCCTGCAACTTGGATTGCCGCGGAGCGGTGGGGATAATGCGCGGTCTCCCCACCCTGGTAGCCCCGCAATGACCCAGAAGACCGTACTCAACGCCCTCCATCGCGAACTCGGTGCGCGCATGGTCGATTTCGGCGGCTGGGACATGCCGATCAGTTACCGCTCGCAGATCGAGGAACATCACGCCGTGCGTCGCGATGCCGGCATGTTCGATGTGTCGCACATGACCGTGGTCGATCTGCATGGTGCCCGCACGCGCGAATTCCTGCGCCACTTGCTGGCCAACAGCGTCGACAAGCTCAAGGTGCAGGGCAAGGCGCTCTATAGCTGCATGCTCAACGAGCAGGGCGGGGTGATCGACGACCTGATCGTGTACCTGCTGGGCGACGAACATTTCCGCCTGGTGGTCAATGCCGCCACGCGCGACAAGGACCTGGCATGGATCGAGCAGCAGGCGAAGGCCTTCGACGTCGCGGTGAAGGAGCGTCCGGATTTCGCGATGATCGCCGTGCAAGGTCCGAGTGCGCGCGCGAAGGTGATTGGCCTGCTGCACGACGTGGATCGTCCGCGCATCGAAAAGCTTGGCCGCTTTGCCGCCGCCGCGGCGCAAGGCCCGCATGGCATGCCGCTGTTCATTGCGCGCACCGGTTACACCGGCGAAGACGGTTTCGAGATCCTGCTGCCGGAAGAACATGCCGTGGCGTTGTGGAAGGCCTTGGCTGACGTTGGTGTCGCCGCGTGCGGCCTCGGTGCGCGCGATACCCTGCGCCTGGAAGCCGGCATGAATCTCTACGGCCAGGACATGGACGAGAACGTCACGCCGTGGGAAGCCGGTCTGGCGTGGACCCTTTCGCTGGACGAAGGCCGCGATTTCATCGGCCGCAAGGCACTGGAAGCGCAGAAGGCCGCCGGCGTGCCGCGCGCGATGGTCGGCCTGGTGATGGATGAAAAAGGCGTGCTTCGCCACGGACAGAAAGTGCTGACGCCGCAAGGCGACGGCGAAATTCTTTCCGGGAGCTTCGCACCCAGCTTGAACAAGTCGGTGGCCTTCGCACGTATTCCAGTGGGCGTCACCGACAACGTGCGGGTCGACATCCGCGGCCGCGAAGTGCCGGTGCGCGTGGTGAAGTTTCCGTTCGTGCGCGACGGCAAACCATGCGAGGGCATCTGAGCGTAGCGGCAGCCATGTCCCACTCCTGCGACATCAGCAGTTAGAATCCGCACTTCCACCCCCTCACCGAAATCAACCACTGGATCCGACCATGAGCGCGAGCGAGATTCCCGGCGATCTGAAATTCCTCAAGTCCCACGAGTGGGCCCGTGTCGAAGACAATGGGCTGGTTCGCGTGGGTATCTCCAACCATGCGCAGGAGCAGCTCGGCGATCTGGTTTACGTCGAACTGCCGGAAGTCGGCGCTTCGGTGCAAGCCGGTACCGGTGCCGCCACGGTGGAATCGGTCAAGGCCGCTTCGGACATCTATTCGCCGGTGTCCGGCGAAATCACCGAAGTGAATGAGGCGCTTGCCGACAAGCCCGAGACGATCAATGAAGACGCCTACGGCGACGGTTGGTTGTTCGTGGTGAAAATCAGTGATCGCGGCGAGCTGGACGAACTGCTCGACGCGGATGCCTACGCCGAACTGATCGAGAACGAAGATCACTGACGCGTCATCGGCACGATCTGAGCAACGGCCGCCTAGGCGGCCGTTCTCATGTCAGCGGTCCGTGTAGAAGTTGCCGCAAGAACACCACGCGGCGTCGACAGAAAGTTGCATGGCGGACACCGCGACGGACCGATCTGATCGCGCATCGCATGCCGACGACGGCGGTCGTCGCGGAGCGCATCGAGGGTGTTCGGGATGTTCCGGGTCGCTTTCGGCACCGGTTCGGGCGTCTCCCGGTCTAAATTCGTTCATGCTCCCGGAACACCCATTCGGGTCGTCGGAACGGCGCGCTGCATGGCATGGCTGCACAGTTTGTATTGGCAACCTGCGTGTATCAGCGCGAATGAGAAAAATCACATTTTTAAGCTTGTTTTTGGCCTTTTTCTAAAACCGAGCGAAGCGAATTACTTGGATGTTTGGATGGCTGTTCGCATTGCATTGAGTCACTGAAAAATCATCCTTCCGACGGTGTCGTTGATCGGTCGCCGGGGCGAAGGGATTGATTTCATGGCAAAAATCAATTGACAGTTGAAATGTTCAGGAATAGCTTTCGCACCATAAACGGGGAACGTTTCCAATGGTGGCATCGAAATTCATCAAGCCTTACGTAGATCACGGTGAAAAAGCCGGCGCGGTGAGAAAGATCACTGTTTCGATTCCAATGCATGTATTGCGACTGCTGTCGGATCTCCGTACTTACCGACAGGTCAACAATTTGAGGCACGCCACGAACAGCGATTTGCTGGTTGAGGCGTTCCTCCACGCTTTTACTGGGCAACCACTGCCAACTGATGAGGAGCTAAGACGTACTATGGCCACTGCCAAGAAAACTGCACGTAAGTCGGCGAAGAAAGCCGCCAAGAAAACCACTCGTAAAGCTGCAGCCAAGCGGCCGGTCGCCAAGAAGGCCACCGCCAAGAAGCGCACCGCGCGCAAGACCGCCAAGAAGGCGGGTGCAAAGCGCGTAGGCGCGAAGAAAGCCACCGCCAAGCGCGTTGGCGCCAAGAAGGCTGCCAAGAAGGCAACCCGTAAGCGCACTGCCAAGAAGGCAGCCGCTGCCAAAGTCGTGAAGGCCACCAAGGCCGCCAAGGCCCCCAAGGCCAGCAAGAAGTAAGCACAACAACTAGACGTTTCACTCGATTTGTCTCCCTGCGGTGCCCAGCGCAGGGAGGTAGTTCGAAAGCGTTTCGTCCCGGCCTCGTGCCGGGACGCTTCATTTTGGGGCTCCGATTTTTTCCTGCGCATGCGCCACGCATGTCGCCTGCCCGACCAACGCGATGGATGTGTGGGATCGCAAGCTCTCATAAGCACTGTCTTGCACGGCTTTCCCCGCCTGGCTGTCTAGACGGCTGCCTGGCGGACGTTCGTGACATGCCCCACATTTGCTGTGTCGACCCAATCGCGATACCTTTGACCCATCCGCGCCGCGGCAAGCTGGGGAGCCGCACCTGGATAACAGGGGGGAAGCGCGGGTATCTAATGCCACTGCAGTAGTGAACGATCATGGATACCCGAAACAATCGTCGTGCGCGCGCGCAAGCGCGTGGTGCCATCAAGCCCGTTTTCATTGCGATTCTTGCCGTCGTGGCAGGCCTCGCCGTGGTGGCCTGGTTTCTCATCATCAAGCCGCATCAAGACATGCTGAGTGCGGACTCGGGCGGCCACCCTTCCACGCCGGTCAACCTTGGCCAGCAACAGGCCGTGGCACCGCCGGTCAACGTGGATGCGCTGAGCATCAACGATCTCCTGTCCGAAGCGCGCAAGGCGATGAACCAGCAGCGCGTGATCGCGCCGGCCGGCAATAACGCCTTCGAGTTCTACCTGAAGGTGCTGCAGAAGCAGCCCGGCAACCAGGTGGCGGCGGACGCCTTGCGCGAAACGTTCCCGTTCGCGGCGAGCAACGTCGAGCAGGTGATCAACCAGCGTCAGTTCGACGAGGCTGACCGCGAGATCACCCTGCTGGCCAAAGTCGATCCCACCAATTACACGCTGACCATTCTGCGTTCCAAGCTGGATGCCCAGCGCAAGACGCTCGACCAGGAACAGCAGAAGCAGCTCGATCAGCAGCACCAGGCGGAGCTGGCCGCGCAGAAATCGGCGGCCGACAAAGCAGCTGCAGAGAAAGCGCTGGCCGATAAGGCCGCGGCAGACAAGGCCTCGCAACAACAGGCGGCACTGGCGGCGCAGCAACAGAAGGCGCAGCAGGAAGCCGCGCAGCCGGCGGCGGCCAAGGCGAACAATCAGGTGGCCACCGCGCCTGCCTCGGCGGGCGGCGGCGAGACGCGCGACGCCATTCCGATCTCCACCATCCGCCCGCGCTATCCCGCTACGGCGCTGCGCAACAACCAGGAAGGCTGGGTGGATGTGCAGTACACGGTCAACGTGGATGGCAGCGTCAGCAACATCACGGTCGTCAGCGCCGAGCCGCGGCACGTGTTCGACAACGCCGCCATCGACGCGCTGCG
>NZ_DATEJY010000083.1:0-18592 GCF_035277725.1 Dyella sp.
GGCGTGCGCATGTCGGGGTTCGGCGTTGCCTCACCCAACCTGCATGCAGGCAACATGGCTGAAGTCATTCATGGCTTCGCTTGATGAATTGCAAATCCGCCTCGGCCGCTACGTGGGGGAATAAGAACGTAACGCCTTGAATTGACGAGGTGGCAAATTTTCAGGACGTCAGGTACTTGTAATCCCTTTCCGACTATCGGTAAATTCCGCAGCCTGCGACGGGTGGGATGTCCCGCGTTTCGAGGCCGGGGCATTTACCAGGTTGCCACCATTACAGCTTGCCGCACGGTGCAGGCTTTATCAGGGATGATCATGACCAACGAAGTAGCCAATGTCGCCACATTATTGAGGCCCATCCGCATGGCGGAGCGTCGGCGCGATAGCGGCATTACCGCAGGCAAAGCATGAAGCCGCGGCATGTGCCGGCTGCTCTTGCCATGACGCCTGATCGCTTTTTGCGTGCAGGCAACATTGCCAGCCCGCGCCATTGCGACGTATCCCCGATTCGGCCCACCCATGATGACAATGGCGTTGCAGCACTGCGCGCTGTCCGTGGAAGAATTTGCGCCCAATCAAAGGGTTCGTTACGGATAGGCGAGCATTGCCTAACATTTTTTCACCAGATTTTCACATGACAAATTGGCGTTGCGAGTCGGCTCAATTGAGCATAAATTTAGATGGGTAACAGGGACCTTTTCTTTCGCGTCGTAACGCGTACTTTTTGCGGCGGTTGCCACGCGCTCGCCTCGCTACGTAGGCCCACGGGGGAGGGCCGCCGAGCCGCTTTGTTTCACCTTTGAAGCCGGTTGCAAAGTTTGCTCCGTCAGGTGACGCACGTCTGTCATATGGCTGTCAACCGCGCTACCCGGCGGCGGTATTCGAATACAAGCAGTTCCACTTGTTGTTGATCCTTATTCCAAGGAGACGTCGTATGGCCAAGCAGAGCAGTCAGAAATTCATTGCGCGAAATCGCGCACCTCGAGTGCAAATCGAATACGACGTCGAGGTTTATGGCGCACAGAAAAAAGTGCAGGTGCCGTTCGTGATGGGTGTGATGTCGGATCTCTCCGGCGCCAATAACGCCGAACTGCCGGCGATCGAAGAGCGCAAGGCGCTGGAAATCGACGTCGACAACTTCGACACCCGCCTGCAGGCGATGAAGCCGCGCGTGAGCTTTGCCGTGCCTAACACCTTGACGGGCGAAGGCAATCTCAGCGTCGACATCACCTTCGAAAGCATGGACGACTTCTCGCCCGCCGCTGTCGCACGCAAGGTGGCGCCGATCGCCAAGCTGCTCGAGGCACGCACCCAGCTCGCCAACCTCGGCACCTATCTGGATGGCAAGGCCGGCGCCGAAAAGCTGATCGCCCAGGCCATCAACGATCCAGCCCTGCTGCAATCGCTGGCCTCCGCGCCCAAGCCGGAAGGGGAGTAATCGATCATGGCAACTGAAAAACTGGCCGAACAAGGTGGCGCCGTACAAACCGTCGATGCCGGCGATTTTGCTTCGCTGCTGACCAAGGAATTCAAGCCCAAGAGCGACCGTGCGCGCGAGGAAGTGGAATCGGCGGTGCGCACGCTGGCCGAGCAGGTGTTGAACAAGGCGGACATCGTTTCCGATGACGTCACCCAGACCATCAACGCCTACATCGCGGAACTTGATCGCAAGATCAGCGAGCAGCTCAACCTGGTCATGCATCACGCGGATTTCCAGAAACTGGAAAGCGCCTGGCGCGGCCTGCATTACCTGGTCAACAACACGGAAACGGATCAGCTATTGAAGATCCGTGTGTTCAACATCTCCAAGAAGGAACTGGGCAAGACGCTGAAGCGTTATAAAGGCACGGCGTGGGACCAGAGCCCGATCTTCAAGAAAGTCTACGAAGAAGAGTACGGCCAGCTGGGCGGCGAGCCCTATGGCTGTCTGGTCGGCGACTACTACTTCGATCACAGCCCGCAGGACGTCGAAATGCTGGGCGGCATTGCCCAGGTGGCTGCGGCCGCGCACGCGCCGTTCATCAGTGCCGCCAACTCCACCCTGATGGGCATGGACAGCTGGAACGAGCTGGCCAACCCGCGCGACCTGGCGAAGATCTTCTCCACGCCCGATTACGCCTCCTGGCGTTCGCTGCGCGAATCGGATGATGCCAAGTATCTCGGCCTGACCATGCCGCGCACGCTGGCGCGCCTGCCGTACGGTGCCAAGACCAACCCGGTGGACGAGTTCGATTTCGAAGAAGACACCACCGGCGCCGACTCGTCCAAGTACACCTGGCAGAACGCCGCCTACGCGATGGCGGTGAACATCAACCGCTCGTTCAAGGAATACGGCTGGTGCTCGCGCATTCGCGGTATTGAATCCGGCGGTGCGGTGGAGGGCTTGCCGGTGCATACCTTCCCGACCGACGACGGTGGCGTGGACATGAAGTGCCCCACCGAAATCGCCATCACCGACCGCCGCTCGGCGGAACTGGACAAAATGGGCCTGATGCCGCTGGTCCACCGCAAGAATTCCGACATGGCCGCCTTTATCAGCGCACAGTCGCTGGCCAAGCCGGAGGAATACGACAACCCCGACGCCACCGCCAACGCGGCGCTGGCTGCGCGCCTGCCGTACATGTTCGCCTGCTGCCGTTTCGCGCATTACCTGAAGTGCATCGTGCGCGACAAGATCGGTTCCTTCAGCAGCCGCGAATCGGTGGAGAAGTGGCTCAGTAACTGGATCAGCCAGTACATCGATGGCGATCCGGAAAACTCCAGCGAAGAAACCAAGGCGCGCAAGCCGCTTTCCGCTGCGGAAGTGGTGGTCGAGGAGGTCGAAGGCGCGCCCGGCTATTACAGCTCCAAGTTTTTCCTCAAGCCGCATTACCAGCTTGAGGGTTTGACGGTGTCGTTGCGCCTGGTCTCGCGTCTGCCGTCGGCGGCGAAGGCTTGAATCAGGAAGTAGTGCAGTAAAAGGAGCCGCCGGGTTGGCGGTAGCCCTCATCAATCAGACCATCATCAATCAGAGCAGCGAGGAGAGGATTTATGGCATTCGACATGCATATCAAGTTTGAAGGCGGCAGCGTTGCGGTCAAAGGCGCGTCCAATCACAAGAAGCACAAGGGCGAAGTGCCGATCCTGGCCTGGTCGTGGGGCGTCAGCAACAGCGGCGACCTGCACTCCGGCGCAGGTTCGGCCAGCGGTGGCAAGGCGCACGTGCAGGACATCTCCATCACCAAGTACGTGGACGGTTGCTCCAACGCACTGCTGCAGGCTTGCGCCACCGGCGCACGCATCGAAAAGGCCACGCTGTACGTGACCAACGCCACCGGCGAGCAGACCGACTTCCTCACCATCGAGCTGAGCGAAGGCGTGCTGGTCAACTCCATGTCCACCGGCGGTAGCGGCGGCGAAGATCGCCTCACCGAAAACGTCACGCTGCACTTCGGCAAGTTCAAGTACTCGTTCCAGCCGCAGGACGACAAGGGCGGCAAGGACGGCGGCACGAAGGACTTCACCTTCGACATGCAGCAGGTTGCCAAGGGCTGAGTTTGAGCCAGCGCTTGCACTGATCCCGGTTTACAACTGCCGGGGTTTGCAGACGAAGGCTGGCGTTGCACGAAGCAATCCGTTCGTGCGACGCCAGCCGGCCACGATGACAGCCACCTCAGGTGGCCGTCATTCCCGCGAAAGCGGGAATCCATTTTCAAGAATGCATCAGGGCAAGATGGATGCCCGCGTTCGCGGGCATGACGGCATCACGGGGATGTGTGCTTCATGGCAATCCAGCTCCACTCCTGTCAAAGGAGGAGGGCGGTGGGCGTCGCCGCGACAAATTCCCGCCTTCCGGAACGCAGGGACTTAGGACATGACCCCCGAAAACATGCTGAAAGAAGGCCGCCTCGACGAGGCGTTGCAGGGTTTGACCGCTCAGGTGCGCGGCAATCCGGCCGATGCCAAGGCACGCGTATTTTTGTTTCAGCTGCTGTCGTTGCTGGGGCAGTGGGAGCGTGCGCAAACGCAGCTGAAAGTAAGTGGCGAACTGGATCCCGGCAATACGCTGATGGTGGAAGCGTACAGCCGCGCCTTGCAGGGCGAGCTGAAACGCGCTCATGTCATGCGTGGCGAACAGCTGCCGACGGTGATCGGTGAACCTGCGCAATGGCTGGCTTTGTTGCTGCAATCACTGAAGCTGATTGGCGAAGAACGCTATGCGCAAGCGCTGCCGCTGCGCGAGCAGGCTTTCGACGCCGCTGAAGCGGTGAGCGGAACGATTGACGGCCAGCGCTTCGAGTGGCTCGCCGATGCCGATCCGCGCTTCGGGCCATGCTTGGAAGTGACCGTCAACGGTGGCTATGCGTGGGTACCGTTCGCACGCATTCGCGAATTGAAGTTCGAAGCACCGACCGATCTGCGCGACAAAGTGTGGGCGCCGGTACAGATCACCTGGACCAACGGCGGCGAAGCGATCGGTTTCGTGCCGTGCCGTTACCCGAATTCAGAACGCGCCGCCGACAGCGATGTGGTGCTGGCGCGCAAGACCGAGTGGATCGATCTTGGCGACGAGTGCTTCGTCGGCACCGGTCAGCGCATGCTGGCGACGGATGCCGGCGAGTACCCGCTGTTGGATGTCCGCACCATCACGTTTGATGTGTAACAGCTCATGGCCGAGCTCACCACCCAGGAACGCCTGCAGCCGTCGCTGCTGGATCGGCTGGCCGATGACGAACCGGCTAAGCCTGAGGAAAGCCGCGAAAAACGCGTGATTTCCGCCTCGCGCCTGCGCGATTGCGTGGCGCGCGATATTTCCTGGCTGCTCAATTGCGTGAATCTCGGCATCGACGACGAGCTGGCCGAGTATCCGGAAGTGGCGCGCTCGGTGGTCAATTTCGGCATTCCCGATCTCACCGGCGTGGCCGTGTCGGGTGTCGACGCCAAGGTGCTGCAGCGGCAGATCCGCGAAGCCATCCTTACGTTCGAGCCGCGGCTTACGTCCAACACCTTGCGCGTGATCGTCAACGCCGATCTCAAGCGCATGGATCGCCAATCGCTCACCTTCAACATCGAATCGGAAATGTGGGCACAGCCGATTCCGTTGAATCTGTATCTCAAGACCGAAGTGGACCTGGAAACAGGCAAGTTCAACGTGTCCGATAGCTGAGGCTTATAGGACCTTTATGTCCCAACGCTCCGCGAATCCTTTCTTTGTCATTCCAGCGAAAGCTGGAATCCAGTGCCTTTCTGCCCAAAAGTCAACGGATTCAACACTAGTCGTAATGCTTGATACATCGTCGTCCCGGCGAAGGCCGGGACCCAGCGACTTTGCACTCCTCAACGACACTGGACCCCGGCCTTCGCCGGGGCGACGGTTCGGTAGCGTCGAATCGACGGGCAAAAATCCTGCCTTGCGCAAACGTAGGGAACACTGACCTATGGACCCGCGACTGCTGCGCTACTACAACCGCGAGCTGCAACACGTCCGGGAAATGGGCGCGGAATTCGCACGCGAATATCCCAAGATTGCCGGCCGCCTCGGCATGGAAGGCTTCGAGTGCGCCGATCCGTACGTGGAACGCTTGCTGGAAGGTTTTGCCTTCCTGGCCGCACGCATCCAGCTCAAGCTCGACGCGCAGTATCCGGTGTTCACGCAACACCTGATGGAGATGATCTACCCGCACTACCTGTCGCCGATCCCGTCGATGGCCGTGGTGCAGTTGAATCCTGATACCAAAGAAAGCGCGCTGGCTACCGGCTATACCGTCGCGCGCAATACCGCCTTGCGCAGCCTGATCGCCAACGACGACCGCACCGCGTGCGAATACCGCACCGCGCACGACGTCACCCTGTGGCCGCTGGAACTGGTCGAAGCCAAATATTTCGAGACACCGGCCGCCATCGCCGCCGCCAGCGTGCCGATTCCCGCCGGCAAGACGGTGCGTGCAGGCCTGCGCCTGAAATTCGTGATCACCGCCGGCGCGCAAGCCAACATGCTGGCGATGGACGAGCTGCCGATCTTCATTGCCGGCGCCGACGAACTGCCCAAGCGCCTGTACGAGCAACTGCTCGGCAATGCGCAAGGTTTCGTGGTGCGCATGCCCAGCCCCAGCGGCACGCTGGTCGAACACTTCGATGCCTCGGCGATTCGCGACAAGGGCTTTGCCGACGACGAAGCGTTGCTGCCGTTTTCGGACCGCTCCTTCAGCGGCTATCGCCTGCTGCAGGAATATTTCGCCTGCCCGGAGCGCTTCCTGTTCGCCGTATTCACCGGCTTGAAACAGGTGCTCGCGCGTTCGCAGGCCACCGAATTCGACATCACCGTTTTCTTCGACCGCAGCGTCAGCCGGCTGCACAACGCCGTCGATACCAGCAATTTCCGGCTGTTCTGCACGCCGGCCATCAATCTGTTTCCGCGCCGCGCCGATCGCATCCATCTGCAACAAGGCAAAACCGAATACCACGTGCTGGCCGATCGCACGCGGCCGATGGATTTCGAAGTGCACAGCATGAGCCAGGTGGAAGGCTTCGGCGATCGCGCGGAACCGGAGCAGCGCTTTCAACCGTTCTACGGTTGCGACGAGCGCGTGTGGCATAGCGGCAGCGCCGCCTTCTACACGCTGCGTCGCGAACCGCGCTTGCTGTCCGCGCGGCAGAAATTACATGGTGCACGTTCTAGCTACGTGGGAAGCGAAGTATTCATTTCGCTGGTGGATGCCAACGACGCGCCGTATTCCACCAAGTTGCGCCAGATCGGCATGATGCTGATGTGCACCAACCGTGATCTGCCGTTGCAGATGCCGGTGGGCAAGTCGCGTACCGATTTCACCTTGGAAACCGGTGCGCCGATTACGTCCATTCGCTGCGTCGCCGGTCCCACCAAACCGCGCGCACCGACAGCCAATGGCGAAACCGCGTGGCGCCTGCTCAGCCATCTGCAGCTCAACTACGTGTCGCTGTTGGGCGACAGCGGTGAAGAAGGTGCTGCGGCGCTGCGCGAAATGCTGACCTTGTATTGCGATGAATTCGACGCCAGTGCACGCCGCCAGATCGAAGGCGTGAAGGCCGTCGGTTGCCAACCGGTGGTCAGGCGTATTCCGGTACCGGGACCGATCGCTTTCGGGCGTGGCCTGGAAATTACTTTGACTTGCGATGACGGTGCTTTCGAAGGCACGGGGGCCTTCCTGCTCGGCTCGGTAATGCGGCATTTCTTTGCGCGCTACGTCTCGGTGAACTCCTTCACCGAAACCGTACTGCGCACCCTGGAACGCAACGAGGTGGCTCGATGGCCGGCCCGACTCGGCAAACGCCAGATTCTGTAGCGCTGGGACGTGTAGCGCTGGAGCAGGCGCTGCGCGACCGGCCGGAAGTCTTCGAATTTTTCGAAGCGCTTCGTTGGCTCGAATGCGCGCATCCGGACCGCCCGCGCTTCGGCCGTTCCACCAAGCCGGCGGAAGATCCCGTGCGCCTGTGCCAGACGCCATCGCTGGCGTTCGCACCGCGCACCGTGGATCGCTTCGAGCCGCAAGCCGATGGCAAGCCGCCGCGCATGTACAGCTTGTTCTTCGGCTTGTTCGGGCCGAATGCGCCGTTGCCGTTGCATCTGACCGAATACGCACTGGACCGCAAACTCAACGCACGCGATGGCACTTTCATCGCGTTCGCGGACATCTTTCATCACCGCATGCTGAGCCTGTTCTATCGCGTGTGGGCCGATGCGCAGCCGACCATCCAGCTCGATCGTCCCGGCGAAGATCGCTTCAGTCTTTACATGGGCGCGCTGGTGGGCTTGTCCACCGCCAACCTGCAAAGTCGCGACGCGTTGCCGGACCGCTACAAGCATTTCTTTGCCGGACGCCTGCTGGCGCAGGCGCGCAATGCGGAAGGACTGAAACATCTGCTGGAGCACTTCTTCGGTGTTCCGGTGAGCGTGATCGAGTTCACCACCGAGTGGATGCGTTTGCCGGAATCCGCACATTTGCGCCTGGGCCAATCGCGCGATGTAGCGGGCCTGGGTTCCACCGCGGTCGTCGGCGAATACGTGTGGGGCGCACAGCAACGCTTCCGCCTGCGGCTTGGACCCTTGACGCGTTCGCAATTCAACAACTTCCTGCCGGGCGGCGAAGCGCTGCGCCAGTTGGTGGCGGCGGTAAAAACCTATGTCGGCGAGGAAAAAGCCTGGGACGTGCAACTCGTGCTCAAGCACGAGGAGATACCGACCACGCGCATGGGACAGAGCGGGCGGATGGGGTTGACCACCTGGCTGGGGCAACAGCAACGCAAGGCGGATAACGATGATGTGGTCTTGCGGCCGGTGGGGTAGGCGGTACCGCGATAAGGCACTCATAGTTCATTTGTCGAAAGGAAATTGGCATGTCAGAAGCAACCAAACTGGATTTGTACCGTTCCTGTCGAATCGAGCAGTTTCCGCATGGACTCATGCGCGATGAGCAGCCTGTACCTGGCGTGCTCTATCCCGATTTCTATCCAAAAACACTGGATAGCGGAGATGTCCGCAGAGCCGACGTCGAGATGGAGACGAAGGGCGGTGTTGAATGGGTGATGCCTGGAGGCGGCACCTCGTTGTTTGACCGAGCCAATGTCTTTACCAAGCCGGGCTGGTTGTCTTTCGAAATACCCGATGGTACTCCGGTGCCTGATTCGCTTGTTGTCAAAGACACCGGTTACAACAAGCGATTCAAGGCTACGCACTACCAGATAGAGGCCAAGGAAATGATGACCAAGGAAGCCATGAAGGGGGCTTTGGATAATTTTGCGCGGAACGCCATTGCACGCTCAGTTGAGCTTTCCCGTGCATAACGAATAAGTGGAGAAACAACATGCCTCAGATAAGCGGCTCGACATTGATGATGGCAATCCAAGCCGTCGACGCAAAAATTCACCAACTAGCGGAGCAGTTGGAGACCGATGACAGTCCCCAAGCTGGTGAGTTGGAGGTTTTGTTATTGAGCTTTGAAATGGCTGCGCAGGAACTACGGACCGGCTACGAAGAAGCGCAACGGACTGTGAGCAATCTTCCGCCGTATCAGAAACTCGTACGTTCATAGCCAAGTAGGCTGGGATGAAATCCCAGCAGCTTTTAAGGAGATGTTTGTGAGTTACGACTACGAGAAAACGAGTGTCGATCTGTACAGGGCTGTCTTCAAGGGCAACTATTCGGTCGATGTTACCTGCTACCTGAGGCCGGATAGACATGCAACTCAAGCCACAAACGTTGATGGTTGCAATCCAATGCGTAGCTGCGGAGATCGCGGTAATGGACAGGCAGCTCAATGAGGGAACTCCAGAACATGCGGCCGAGTTGGAGCAGCTGCTGGTCAGTTTTGATTTGGCCGCGGACGATTTGAAGGTCGCCTATCAAGCTGTTCAAGAGCAATTTGGTGGGTTGCCGCCTTATGAAGAGCTGGTAAAGCCGCCTAACGCGCGATAGTGGGTAGGCTGGGATGAAATTCCAGCAGCTTTAAACAGGCATCCCGTGCTGGGATTTCATCCCAGCCTACAAACGAAGCAGTGATGGTGAGCAGGTTGGACCTCGCTCGAAGCGAGCATCAAAATTCAGGGGTAGTCGTCATGGCAGAAATCAGTCGCAGTGCATTGTTCGGCAAGCTCAACAAATTGGCCTACCGCGGTATCGAAAGCGCCACGGTGTTCTGCAAGCTTCGGGGCAACCCGTACGTCGAGCTGGTGCACTGGATCCACCAGATCCTGCAACTGCAGGATTCCGACCTGCACCGCATCGTCAAGCAGTTCAACCTCAATCCGTCCAACTTGGCGCGCGATGTGACCGATGCCTTGGATCGCCTGCCGCGCGGTTCCAGCAGCATTTCCGACTTGTCGAGCGACGTGGAAGAAGCCGTTGAACGCGCCTGGGTCTTCGCCACCTTGATGTTCGGCGAAGCGCAGGTGCGTACCGGTTATCTGATCTTCGGCGCCATGCGCACACGCAACCTGCGCAACACGCTGCTCAACATTTCCAAGGAATTCGAGAAGGTCAAGCCGGAAACCCTGGCGGAAAAATTCGCCGAAGTGGTGAGTGGTTCGCCGGAAGACGGCCAAAATGCCAACGACGGTTTTCGTCTCGGCAGCGCGGCTGTACCAGGCGAAGCCAGCGGCGCCATGCCGCCGGCACAGATGGGCAAGCAGGAAGCGCTGCGCCAGTTCACCGTCGACCTGACCGAGCAGGCGCGCAATGGCAAGATCGATCCCATCGTCGGGCGCGACGAAGAAATCCGCCAGGTGGTCGACATTCTGATGCGCCGCCGCCAGAACAACCCGATGCTGGTGGGCGAAGCCGGTGTAGGCAAGACGGCCGTAGTGGAAGGTTTCGCCCTGCGCATCGCCGCCGGCGACGTGCCGCCGTCATTGAAAGACGTGGAACTGCGCACGCTCGACGTCGGCCTGCTGCAAGCCGGCGCCAGCATGAAAGGCGAATTCGAAAATCGGCTGCGCCAGGTGATCGAGGAAGTGCAGTCCTCGCCCAAGCCGATCATTCTGTTTATCGACGAAGCGCACACGCTGGTTGGCGCAGGCGGCGCGGCCGGCACCGGCGATGCGGCCAACCTGCTCAAGCCCGCACTCGCGCGCGGCAACCTGCGCACGGTCGGCGCCACCACCTGGGCCGAATACAAAAAGCATATCGAGAAAGATCCGGCACTCACTCGCCGCTTCCAGACCGTGCAAGTGGACGAGCCCAGCGAAGAGAAGGGCATCCTGATGATGCGCGGCGTCGCGAGCGTGATGGAAAAGCATCATCGCGTACAGATTCTCGATGAAGCGCTCGAAGCCGCGGTGAAGCTCTCGCATCGCTACATTCCCGCGCGCCAACTGCCGGATAAAGCAGTGAGTTTGCTCGACACCGCCTGCGCACGCGTCGCCATCAGCCAGCACGCCGTGCCGCCGGAAGTGGACGACACGCGCAAGCGCATCCAGGCGTTGGAAACGGAACTCGCCATCATCGCCCGCGAAAAGACTGTTGGTGTGAACGTGGCGGAGCGCGAAGCTGCCGCCACTGAAAAACTCACCGAGCAAAAGACGCGGCTGGAAGAACTCGAAGCCAACTGGCAAGCCGAGAAAACGCTGGTCGAAGAAATCCTCACCATCCGCGCCAAGCTTCGCGGCGATCACTCGCCCGTGGAAGGCACCGGCAGCAAGCTGGAAAAAGCCGCCTCGGCAGAAGCGGAAGTCATCGAGGCACCAGTCGAACTTTCTGATGAGCAACGCACGGGCATGCTGCAAGAGCTGCACGCCCTGCAGGCACAACTCGCCGAACTGCAAGGCGAGCATCCGCTGATCCTTCCCACCGTCGATTACACCGCCGTGGGATCGGTGGTAGCGGACTGGACCGGCATCCCCGTCGGCCGCATGGTCAAGAGCGAGCTGGAAACGGTGATGAATCTGGCCAAGCTCATGAGCCAACGCGTGATCGGTCAGAACCACGCCATGGAAATGATCGCCAAGCGCATCCAGACCTCCCGCGCCGGCCTCGACAACCCCAACAAGCCGATCGGCGTGTTCATGCTCGCCGGCACCTCCGGCGTCGGCAAAACCGAAACCGCACTGGCACTCGCCGAAGCGCTGTACGGCGGCGAACAAAACCTCATCACCATCAACATGAGCGAATTCCAGGAAGCGCACACCGTTTCCACGCTCAAAGGCGCACCTCCGGGTTATGTGGGTTACGGCGAAGGCGGCGTACTCACCGAAGCCGTGCGCCGCAAACCGTACAGCGTGGTGCTGCTGGACGAAGTCGAAAAAGCGCACCCCGACGTGCACGAAATCTTCTTCCAGGTGTTCGACAAGGGCGTGATGGAAGACGGCGAAGGCCGTCAGATCGACTTCAAGAACACCCTGATCTTGCTGACCACCAACGCCGGCACCGACCTGATCGCCAGCCTGTGCAAAGACCCGGACCTGATGCCCGATCCCGACGGCATGGCAAAGGCCCTGCGCGAACCACTGCTGAAAATCTTCCCGCCTGCATTGCTGGGACGCCTGGTAACGATTCCGTATTACCCGCTGAGCGAGCAGATGCTGGGCGAGATCGTGAAGCTGCAGCTGGGCCGCATCAAGAAGCGCATCGAGGCTCGCTACAAGATTCCGTTCGAATACAACGATGACGTGGTGAAGCTGGTGGTGAGTCGTTGCACGGAGAGCGAGTCGGGTGGGCGCATGATTGATGCGATTCTCACCAATACGATGTTGCCTGATGTGAGTCGTGAGTTTTTGATGCGGATGATTGAAGGCAAGGCTGTGGCAGGCGTGAATGTCGGAGTTAAGGGGCAGGATTTCGACTACGGCTTTGCTTAGGCAGATTTCGAGACGGAGGGCGGAGCGATTAGGTGGGTCACAGTCATTATGAAAGTGACTATGACTCTCAACGCCACGAGGGACGCATGCCGAGGTATTCGCCATGTTGAGCATTCTGCAGTTACAGCAGCTGGCTACTTGTAATCGATACAATCCGGCAGCGTATCTCGAGCTCTGCCGAGCACTGGTGGCCAATGGGCAGCTGGAGGCGGCGAGAACCTATTTCAATCGATGGCAGTACATCGACCCGGATAACCCTGTCATCGGATATCAGCGAAGCTTGCTGCTGGATGCGGATCATTTGTCCCAGCTTCCTTTGGCCTATGTTGCCAACGAATTTGACAAATTTGCTGATTCCTTTGATCGGACACTAGGGGGGTTGAACTACAGCGTGCCTTCGCGCTTTGCGGAGCTTCTGTACCAATGGGTGGGTGAAAATAAGCTCGATTGCGCACTGGATTTAGGGTGTGGCACAGGGTTATGCGGCATGCGCGCTAGACGATATGCGCGTAGCTTGTGGGGCGTAGATGTTTCTGCCGGAATGCTGGCCAAGTCGAGACTACGGGGCGTTTACGATCGCTTGGTTGAGCGCGAATTTCATGTCTTCTTGGAAGAATGCGAAAGTCGCTTCGATTTGATCTTGGCTGGTGACTCCCTGATCTATATAGGTGATCTTCGCGCTGTGTTGGGTAGCGCTGCCCGCGCATTGATGCCAAATGGTCTCATGCTTATGTCTTTCGAAGAGGCCGAAGATGAAAGGCCTTTTCGGCTTCCCGCAACCCTGCGGTTCAAGCATGCGCGTTCGTACGTTGAGAATACTATCCATGAGTGCGGAATGCGGCTGGAGCATATGGAGCAATACGTTATACGGACGGAAGGGGGAATGCCGGTGCCGGGTTTGATTATTCTGGCCCGTGGTGCGCGCGTGGCAGTGGACGGATGACTGCTAATGGCTCGCAATTCAGCACATCACGGTGCGATGGTCCCGTGTCGTATTAAAAATTCCACATTTGCTCAGAGGGCTTAAGGTCATGCCGAAAAAGAAATCTTCGGGATCAACAAAATTTAGCGTGGAATGCCAAGGCAGGACTGGCGCAGGAAAGAAAGTGCGCGTCACGGCTGCCAAGGGATTGACCATATATAAAGGCATCAAAGCTGATGGCGCCCTAACAAACCACGATCACGCGGAAATGCAGGTTCTGGAATCCATGAGTCCGGCGGAGAGGAACGGGTGCACCCTTACCCAAAACGCATATCCTTGCAGTCAATGCAAACTCATCCTTAAACATCTCTCTACCACCGCGGGAGGAGGAGCCACGATTACGGTGATCGTCGATGGCACTAAATACTGGGAAGATCATACTGCAGAGCTTAGTGCGGCTACGATTGCAAAAGAAACAGCGCCAGTGACCATCACTTATGCCGCTGGGCATGCAACTTATGTTGCTGGTTAATCGATTGGGGTGCTTCTTTAAGGATGCGAGACGTGTCTATTTCATTTGCATTTTTGTTGAAACATATCAGGCCCTTCGGCACATCGGGTTACGATACTTTTTGCAGCGTGGATCTTGCAAATTTTCTTATAGGCAACCTGGGTTTGACGCTTGGTGATATCCGGGTTCTTTATACGGCATGGCGTGGTGTGGCGCTTTCCGATGCGCAATCCGCGGCAATCATAGATTGTGCGAAAGACGTCGCTAATGCTAGATGGGGTCAACTACAGCAAACTACCGGAAGTACCGTGATGTTTCTCAGCGGCATTCAATTGCAGGATTTGAGTAACGCCAGCTTGGGTCAGTCGTTCACTTGGCGGCCGGCGTCAAAGATTGCTGTTGCCGTCAGGATTGATGGCGGTCACGGTGGCCACCATGCGCGATGGGACGTTGAAGGCTTTTCGGGAAATACCGATAGTCAAGGTGCTATTTGCCATTTTTCGGATTTGGTTTGAGCGGAGCTTGGTTCGAACATCGCTGTTGATGTGGTCTCGTTGTTTATATCTACAAGGATGCTGGATTTTTTTTGCCTGTTTTGTGGCGCGGAATGAGATCTGATTCTTTAGTTGTTGCGAAGTAACCCTAAGGAGTAAATGCCATGGCAATAGTTGGGCTTAGACAAGTGAATTTGTTTGCCCCTCCGGCAGACATGGAGGACCAGATAGGGCAGGCGCTCTGTCATCGTTCGATGGCCCACTTTACGCAATTTCTTGGGCAGCAGGCGCTTGGTTTTTCTTATAACTCGTGTAACGCGGCGGTTGCCATAGCGCAGAACGCTGCTTATGACGCGGTAGCAGTGGCTGGCGGTTTCTCGGTAGTCTATGGCTCATCGCGCCTCTACACAGGATTGGATCCAGACTTCAATGGCGTGCATGTTGCTGCGCCGGGACGACCGTTTTCCAGCTCGTTGCTGGGCGAGCACGCAGAGCAGACCGCCATTACCGTTGCCAGAGCGCAAGGGTTGGCGTTTTTGGGGCATGGAGGGCACTACCACATTTACGTGGATCTGATTCCGTGTGGAAACTGCAATGCCTGGCTTGTCGCCGATCCTGACAACTGGTTTGTTCACTATTTTGCGCAACTCAACAATCAGGCGCCTGTCGTCAATTACAAAAAGAGGCAGCGGTCTCATACATTCGGTAGGCAAATGGAGCCAAGGTTGAAGTTGCAAAAAACGAAATGAGTTCCTTTGTCACGATGTCCTGTTCGTCCCGACTTGCTCCGGCAGCAATAACCGCCTGTACGCCGTTGATGTGAAGACATGCAAAGTGATCTGGCGTAGCGGCCGCTTTGCAGGAAAGACGATCTTGAAGAAGGGCAAGTTGTTTGCCGGCAAGAGCGAAGTTGCCCTTGACCACCATTGCCGGCCATCCGGCCCTGGCGGAAAGTAAGTTGTCCGAAGACACTATCGTTACCAGCGTTTGGAGTGCCCCATGCAACCCGCAGCCCGCCTTACCGATATGCACACTTGCCCCATGACGACTGGACCGGTGCCCCACGTTGGCGGCCCGATCGCCGGCCCGGGTGCGCCAACCGTATTGATCGGCGGCATGCCGGCGGCATGCGTGGGCGACATGGCGGTTTGCGTGGGGCCGCCGGATGCGATCGCGATGGGCTCGCCGAAGGTGTTGGCGGGCGGCCGGCCGGTTGCGCGCATGGGGGACAGCACAGCTCATGGCGGGGTGATCGTGCTGGGGTGCTTCAAGGTGATGATCGGCTGAGACGTGGTGTGCCATGTGGAGGCTGCGGCAGGACAACCCGTGGGGCGGAGGATGCAGGTGAAGCCGTGGCTGATTTATTTGTTTATCGCCTTTGTCGGTCTGCTGCCCGTACTGCTTGCCATGCTGGCCAGTGCCATTGCGGACTGGGCCAAATGCGAATTGAACGAAGCAAACGTTGGTCCGTGCGTCATTGCGGGCAGGGATGTGGGGAACGTGCTTTACGGGATGTTCGTGTGCGGCTGGTTCTCATTGATAACCATGCCTGCCGCGTTGCTTGCCGCAGTGGCATATTCAATCCACCTGTGGATGAAGCGTTAGGGATGCCCGGACTAATCCAGTGCAGCCACGTAGGCTGGGATGAAATCCCAGCATTGAGGATTGAAAGAAGCAGAGATTTCGGCCCAACCTATGCGCCGTCTGTCACGGTGGGGCTGTAATGTTCAAGTTGCCAGGTTGCCAAGGATGCGGGATGGGTGTGCTCGATCATTCGGCTCTGCGTTCCAAGGCGTTGGCCAGTTAAAGGGCAGGTGCAATGCGCAAACAGTGGGTTATATCGCGTTCGGTCTGCAAGGTTTTGCTTATCGTTCTGGTGTTCGTGTTGTCTGGCTTATCTGAGGGATGTGCGATGGGTGCGTTCGATCGTCTGGTCTTGATTTCCGAAGTGCACGGCACCGTCCTGAAGGACGGCAAGCCGGTGGAAGGCGCCGAGCTGGTTGAAAAGGTGGTGTGGTCGGACAACGAGAACGAAATTCCGCCGCAGCAGACCGTCACCGATGCCAAGGGTGCATTTGGGTTTCCGGCCATCGAGCGCAAGGCAGGCTTGCTGCGATTGGTTCCCGCACAACCGACGATCCAGCAGACCATCACGATCAAGTATCAAGGCGTTGAGTACACCGCTTGGCTGCATGGCAAGACGTCTTACAACGCTAATACGGAACTCGATGGGAAACCGATCAATCTGGTTTGCGAGCTGACTCGCCAGCCGGACTACGAGGGCAAGCATTACGGCATTTGCAAGGCCGTGTAAGACACGGCTCCTTCATTCTTTCAGGGGATTACGATGGCCATGGAACTTTCTCCGATACAGGCGGCCGAGATTGCCGACAGCACTTATCAGGTGCGCCTGAGTTCGAACATGCGGTTTGCCGAGGCATCGGCTCCGAGTGCGCGCGAGTCTTTCGACATCGGCGGCGGCACCCATGTGGTTGGCAGCACCGGCATGGGTGTGATCGAACAGCAGACGGGCTTTGGCTACGTCGCATGGGGAAAGGCGGCTCGCCAGGGCGAATGTCTCGTTACTGTGCGCGGTACGTATCCCAAGAGCGGCTACGACTGGCTGAGCAACGTGCGCATGGGCGGCATTACCGGCCCCAGCGGCTATATCGTGCACACCGGCTTCTGGCGCGCGGCGCAATCGGTACTGCCGCAGATCATGCAACAGTTGCGCGGGCGCAATCCTTCGGCATTGCACGTGGTCGGCCATAGCCTGGGTGGCGCGATGGCCACCTTGATTGCAGACAGCTTGAGTGGCATCGGTTGTGGTGTGCGGCTGTATACGTTCGGCGCGCCACGCAGCGGTTTGGAAGGCCATGCCGAATATCTCTCCGGCCGATTGGGTGAGCAGAACATTTACCGCTGCTATCACGATACCGACCCGGTGCCCATGGTGCCGATCTTTCCGTATTTCCATGTGCCGTATGGCAGCAATGCCTATCGCCTGAAGGGGCCGGGCAAGTTGATCAGCATCGAGGCGCACTCCATGCCCGATGCGTATGAAAAATCCGTAGCGGGCTGCAGCTGGTCCTCGTTGCCGGTGATTCTGCCCAAGCACAGCAGCTTCGAGAAAGCGAGTGAATGGCTTGCGGATGCGGCGAAGGATAGCGGGCCCTTCATCATGCGCTCGGCCACGGCGCTGCAATTGATCCTGTCCGCGCTGGACTGGATCGTCAAGCAGGTGAGCAACACGCCGCGCAACGTGCTGGGAGTGGGTTTGTTCGCGGGCACGACCGTACTCGATACTCTTGCGCGCCTGCTTTACAGCGGTGTGCTGCAATCGATTCGTCTCGGAGAGGCTATCCGCAATTTGATGTCGGCAGTCATGCGGTTTATGGGACGCGTCGTTGCCTCAACGGTCGAGATGACGGTGGGATTCATCGAGTACGTACTTGGCTTGCTGTTCCGCTTTCTGTCGGCGATAGCAAGGCGTGCGCTGGACAGGTTCTCCTAAAAGCGGGTGATGGGCGTGAAGCGAGATCCTGCGCGTATGTCTGCTCGTCGGCCTGCGGTTGTTGCAACGAGGGACTATCGCGCTGCGCTGAACCAAGCCATGCAATCCCACCAGGCTGGCGACCTGGACACTGCCGAGCGCCTGTACCGCGAGGTGCTGGAACGACGCGCCGGCCAGCCCGATGCGATGCATTACCTCGGCGTGCTCTGTCATCAGCAAGGGCGTAGCGACGAAGGCGTGCGCTTGATCGAAGCGGCGCTGAAGATCACGCCCAAGCATCCGGACGCGCACAACAATCTTGGCAATATCCATAAGGAATGCGGACGGCTGCGCGATGCGGAACGAAGCTATCGCAAGGCGCTGGAATGTGGCCCGCAGCATTACAACGCGCAGAACAATCTGGCCGTAGTGCTGGAAG
Organism: Dyella sp.; assembly: GCF_035277725.1. Classification (GTDB taxonomy): domain Bacteria; phylum Pseudomonadota; class Gammaproteobacteria; order Xanthomonadales; family Rhodanobacteraceae; genus Dyella_B. Next base: position 18,163 of record NZ_DATEJY010000083.1, read on the forward strand.
CGCAGGAGCGGCTGGAAGAGGCCTTCGAGGCATACGCCAAGCTGCTGCAGCAGGCGCCAAAATTTGCGCAAGGGTATTACTTGATGGGCATGTTCCTGCGTAATCATGCGCAGAGCAGGGAGCATGTCGAGCAGTCGGTGGAATGTTTTCGGACTGCATACGAGTTGAACCAGCGCAATGTGCGCGCGCTGGAATCGCTGGGCATGTCCTTGTACGCCCTGCATCGGCTGGAAGAGGCGGCGCAGGTTTATCGCGATTGGCTGGCGCGCGAACCGGAGCATCCCGTGGCGCGCCATATGTTGGCCGCGTGTGGTGCCGCGGAAGCACCGTCACGCGCAGCGGATGACTATGTACGCGAAGTGTTCGATGCGTTCGCCGAGAGTTTCGACGAACAGCTGTTGAAGAATTTGAACTATCGCGCGCCGCAAGT
>NZ_DATEJY010000084.1:0-13062 GCF_035277725.1 Dyella sp.
CGACACCGACAGCGAAGTCTCGGTGAGCTATAGCCCGGACACGCGGCGCGTGGATCTTCGGCACGGGCAGGCGCAATTCAGCGTGCAAGGCAATCATGCGTGGCCGTTCGTGGTGCATGCGGGCAGCGGCACCGTGACGGCAGTGGGTACGCAATTCCAGGTGCGCCTCGATGGCGATTCCACCGACGTGGCGTTGCTGAAAGGCAAACTCGCCATCGCCACGCAGACACCGGACGGCATGACGCAAAGCGCCTCGCTGATCGGTGGCGAGGGACTTGCTTTCGATGCCAGCGGGCACATCACGCCGGTGCATCCGCTCGATCTGCAACAGGCGCAAGGCTGGACGGAAGGCAAGCTGTTCGTGCACGACTGGCGCCTGCCGCGGTTGTTGCTCGAAATGAATCGCTATAGCAACACAAAGCTTTCGATCGGCGATCCGTCGCTGCAGAACATCCACGTCAGCGGCATTTTCCGCACCAGCGATCAGCAGACGTTCTTGCAGCTGCTGCAACAGGGTTGGGCGATTCGCGCCAAGCGCGTGAGCGATACGCAGGTTGTGTTGTTGCGTTGATGCCAGCGATGCGCTGATGCATGCCTGTGTCTTTGCACACGCCGGGATGAAAATTCCCGGCGTTTTTTTATATTTCCGATGCTGGGATTTCATCCCAGCCTACGTGACATGACGATGCATATATGCAACGTCATCGCACATGCGCAGCATGCGTGATGCATAACGCAAGCTCCTCGCAAGCTTGCATCTATCAGGTAGGGTTGTCTTCTCCGCACGCGTCTTAAGAACCGGCGACGCTGCAATACGGTTTGCGTGGAGGGATCGAGGGGACGCAGCCGTTGATGACGTTATTCGACGTCGCCGGGCATTGCTGTGAATCCACCTGCCGCACGCGCGGCAACAACTATCGCATGGGGCCTGCGAGCCGCATCGGGTTCGTTTGCCCTTAAAAAATCGAGGGAGTTCATACATGTCGAAACATTTCGGGCTGTTGGGGATGCGTCCACTGCTGTTGCCGGCAGCGTTGTCGCTGGCACTGCTGTCGACGGCACACGCTGCCGGTACGCGCGCTAACACGCGTACGCATGCGGGCATTCAAAACGTCAGCAACACAATGTCCACGCTGGTGATGACCGGTCATCCGTCCATCGACGCCACGCAGATCGCACCGCTGGAAGCCAGCAAGCCGTTGCACGTGGAAGTGAGCCTCAATCTGCGCAATGTCGATCAGTTGCAGAGTTTTCTCGCCTCGGTGAATCAGCCGGGCAGCGCGAACTACCATCACTTTCTGACACCGGCGCAATTCAAGGCGCAATATGCACCGACGGATGCACAAGTGCAGGCGGTGGTCGCGCACATGCAGGCGTCCGGCTTCACCCACATCAAAGTGGCCGCGAACAATCTGCTGGTTTCGGCAGACGGCACCGCTGCCAACGCGAATGCCGCGTTCAATGCCAACATGAAGACCTTCAGCTTCAAGGGCAAGCAGCATTTCGCCAACGGCACCGACGTGACCGTGCCGCAATCGCTGGGCGGCATCGTGGATGGCGTGCTCGGCCTGCAGGATTACGCCAAGCCGCACGTGATGTCGCATCGCATCAGCAGCGATGTGGTCAAGGCACAGGCTGCCGCCGGCGTGGTGGGTCACAACCCCACGGATTTCCCGAAGATCTATGACGCCGGCACCACGCCGACGGCTTCCAACACCGTGGTCGGCATCATCACCTGGGGCGACATGACCCAGACCATCAAGGATCTGAATACGTTCACCAGCAGCGCCGGCATGGCCACGGTGAGCACGAAGACGGTCGCGGGCGGCAGCGGCACGCTGGCCAATGATGGCGACCCGTCGGAATGGGATCTGGACAGCCAGGACATCGTGGCGATGTCCGGTGGCGTGAAGCAGCTGATCTTCTACGCGGCGGTCAACGGCGACAGCCAGGACAGCCAGCTCACCGACGCGTCCATCACCGCGGCCTACAACAAGGCGGTGACCGACAACCTTGCGAAGGTGGTCAACGTTTCGCTGGGCGAAGACGAAACCGCGGCCAACAACTCCGGCACGCAGGCCGCAGACGACAAGGTGTTTGCGCAAGCGGTTGCGCAAGGACAAACCTTCTCGATCGCTTCGGGCGATGCGGGCGTATATCAGTGGTCGAGCGATCCGACCTCGGGCGCGCCCGGCTACGTTGCCAATTCAAGCGGCACGGTGCAGATCGATCTAAGCCACTACGGCGTCAGCGAACCGGCGACCTCGCCGAACGTGGTGGCCGTGGGCGGCACCACGCTCAGCACCAGTGGCACGACGACCTGGTCGGGCGAGACGGTGTGGAACGAAGGCCTTGCCGCGGTCAATCCAAGCAGCGGCGACAACAACCAACGCCTATGGGCAACCGGTGGCGGCGTGAGCCTGTTCGAAAGCGCGCCGGCCTGGCAGACCACGGCGCTCGGCTCATCCGTCACCAAGCGCGAGCTGCCAGACGTAGCGTTCGACGCGGCATCCAGCTCGGGCGCCTTGATCGTGATCAACGGCCAGGCCAATCAGCAGGTCGGCGGCACCAGCCTGGCCTCGCCGCTGTTCGTCGGCTTGTGGGCGCGTATCGAATCGGCCAACAACAACACGCTGGGTCTGCCGACGCAGAACATGTACGCCTACTTCCCGAAAGACGCCACGCCGCTGCATGACGTGACCTCGGGCAACAACGGTTACAACGGCTACGGCTACAACGCCGCCGCGGGCTACGACAACACCACCGGCTGGGGGAGCCTCGACATCGCCAAGTTCAACGCCTACGTCACCAAGTACTGGGGCGGTACCGGCGGCGGCACGGGCGGCGGCGGCACCGGCAATCCGGTGGCGAACTTCACCGATACGGTGAACGGACTGACGGTGAGCTTCGCCAACAGCTCCACCGATACCGGCGGCACCATCAGCTCGTACGCGTGGAATTTCGGCGACAGCAGCACGTCCACGTCGGCCAGCCCCAGCCATACCTACGCGGCTGCCGGCACCTACACCGTCACGCTGACCGTCACGGACAGCACCGGTGCGACCAACACCAAGTCCACCTCGGTGACCGTGAGCAGCAGCAGTGGCGGCACCGGCGGCACGTTCAGCAACACCAAGCAAGTGGTGATCAACGACAACGCCACCATCACCAGCAGCATCGCGGTGAGCGGTCTGTCCGGCAATGCACCGGCCACGCTGAAGGTGCACGCCAGCATCACGCACAACTGGTCGGGCGACCTGACCATCGAACTGGTGGCACCGAACGGCGCTTACGCCGTGCTGCAGAACCCCGACTACGGTGATGACGGCAACATCAACACCACCTGGACCGTGAACGCGTCGTCAGTGCCGGCCAATGGCACGTGGAAGCTGAAGGTGATCGACAACGATCCGCAGTACTACGGCGACTACGGCACGCTCAACAACTGGAGCCTGACGTTCTGATCGTGAGCTTGGGCACGCAGGGACGCGTGCCGTTGCGGGCGGGTTACTTCGGACCTGATCTCTGCCTCTTGATCAAGAGGCAGGGCTGTCGCCGGGGAGACGATACCTAAATGGCTGGCAGGGCCTAACTCGACTTACCTTATCTTTCGCCTCCGAAATCGGGTTGGCTGGCAAAGCGCTGGGCTATGGCCAGACAAGGTGCCCTCAACAAAGAGCGCTGTCCCTGGAATGCCTACAGGGCGCGCGCTCATTCGTCTTGGTCCCTGTCGCCTGGTGATGTTCTGTACGCTGCGGCTTGCTCTAGGATGGAGGTACAACGCTGCACGATGAACTGCCAAGCCACCATCGGCTCCTGCAGGTGCGGGGGCATGCCATCGATAGGCACGTCCTCGGTAAGGAAATCGATCAGTTCTGGAAAGTTGCGGTGCCAATCGTGCAACAGCACGTCGGGCCGAGGCGTGCTGGCGAGCAGAAGGTCGATGATGTGCTGTGTAGCCTGAAATTGACGGGTGACTTTGGTTAATTACACCTCTGTTTCCAGAAGCCTTGATTCCATCTCCCAAATTTTGTCCTCATAGCTTGCCTTCCACTCCTGCAAATGCTCGACCTTACGAACTTGTCCTTGATATCGATGGTTTTCAGCCTTTTCCTGGACTTCCGGAAGAAATTCCTTCTTATGTGGCTGCGAATCGAGGACATAAAAGCACACTCCCTTGCAAGGTCACTATCGCACCAGACTGCTGGATCGTTGCTCCAGCACCTGAACTATCTATGCGGCCCGCCCATCGTCGGACCTTGCTGGATGTGTGCCTGCGCCAGTTCCTGTGTGCGCATCTGCGCACCGATAGCGCACTGATGGTCGTAAGCTTGCATCTGCTGCACGGATTGTTCGACCGGCGGGGCTGGATTTGCGATATCCACCACGATGGGAGGAACGGATAGATTGTCCGACGTCATCAGAATCCCTTGCTTGCCGATGTGGATATCCTGCAAATGCCCGGGTTTGATGCCTGCCATATGGCAGGCCGCGGCAAGTTGGATGAGGCGATTTTCCGACGCGTCGGGGATGCGTTCCTTCAGCTCGGCATATAGACCATGGTCGGGATGGCTTGGATTTGCGAAAGGATTGCGCGCCGGTGCTTGCATGTGGTGGGCAGTGTCCAGTGCTTCAACCTGCACTGGATAACGGCCGTCCAGCTCCGGCGCGAAAGCGGGAACGACGCCCAATAGCGAGCGCTGGCCATGAATGGCCTGCAACGTGTGTTTGCCTGCTATGCCGTCAACGCTCAAGCCATATTCGCCCTGGAAAGCGCGTACAGCGGCTTCGGTGCTTGGACCGTAGTGTCCGTCGACCTGCAAGACACGGCCGCGGTTGTCGGTGTAGCCGAGCGTTGCCAGGTCGGATTGGAGTGCTTTGACGGCTTCGCTTTTAGTTCCTTTGTTAAGAGTAACTTCTGCCTCGCGGCTGTGCTCACGAAAGGATGCCCGTTCATAGCCCATCCCTATAGCGCGAGTATCGCCAACACGCCATCCTTCAAAACCCTTGATGCCGTCCGCCAAAGCAGAAATTTCAGCATCAGTCATGCTTCCGATGGTCTTATTACTTAGTTCGACACCTTGCCGTGTACCCTCGGCATATATGAATTCAGCTTGAGCCTTATGGTTCACCGCACCGCTGTAATCTGCTCTTGAATAGCTTTCTAGCATGCTCTCAACATTTCGTTCGCTGTGATTGCGCCTTAGCAATTGAATCTTCGCTGCCCGCCCAGCCTCATAACTTTCAAAAATCGCATTACCCCATTGATCAAGGTCAACAATGCCTTCGTATTGACGTTGCGCTCTCGCTAGAGCATCGTCCTTCGTCCATCTTGTTCTGACAGTTTTATCTGCGCTTTCTGCGTACTCGAATTTGAGGTTGCCTGGATTATTGTTGCGCCAGGAAACACTTCCTCCGCCTCTTTCAACGACGCTCCCGTCATCCATTTCAAAGACTCGAACTTTTCCTTCTGCTTGAATCAAGCGCTTAACCAACCCATCACTCATCGTTCGCTCCTGTCAATTCATCTGCGAGCACCTGACACTAGGCGCGACCGCTCGGCTATCGCGGGACCGCTAAAATCCATTTAGATGGGCATCAAGATCGTCAGTACGCACCCATCCAGCCGCACAGACACCTGAAAAATTCCAGAGGCCATCCGATTTGCAGGCAGCACCCTCGTGTTTCACATGCCACTCCACCTTGCGGCCCCCATACTTGGCACAACGAGGAGTTTCGCTACAGACCTGAAGACTATCTATGGGCACAGCTACGACGTAGTACGAAATCGGCATGCCTTTGACGTGCGCGGTAGCTTGTATGCATACCAACTGCCCTTCGGACAGGGTCGCCAAAGAAACGGTGTCCTGTGGCGGAGCGCGATCTCTTAGTACCGCTCCATTCTTATTTGTTACGGCCGCGAAGTGACCGTGCTGGTCACAGTCAGGCGATAACTCCACGTCCGAGTAATCCCCGACTTCATAATTGCCTGTCTCGCAGCCAAGACCTTTGTCTGGGTCTTTACAATCCACTCCAGAGATTGTACTGAGCTCGCGAAAAGTTAGCTTATCTCCATAGGTATTCATCAGTCGGACTGAAGATGGAAATGCCTTTTTTTCGTCGGTGCGATCTGCTGCATTTTTATTTGATGCCTCTGCAGTTCCCATCGTCTCCAGCTGCGTTCCTTCTCCATTGCAAGCTGTTGCTCCTGTCGCAACTAGAGTCATCACAATAGTCATCTGTTTTAGGTTCATCGCCCCTCACTCCTACTTAAACGCTAACTCACAACCACCCCATCTTCCCGCGCGGTTTTCTTCTCAGGCTTATTTGCCTGCGGCAACGGCTCCATCTCAACCGGCGGAAGAATCAATTTCTTGAAATAGCGGCTCTTGAAATACCAGTTCTTCTTGCAGCGGAAGGCCGGGCTTCCTTTGAGAAAGACGATCTGCAGATTGTTGGATAGTTCTTTCAATTCCTGCGGCAGCATCAGGGGCCGGCTTTCTTCGGTATAGCTGTAGGTGGTGCCATTGGGGCCGGTGTTGCGTTGGCGGCGCCGCACCGTGGTGTTGCCCAATGCCCTTGAATAGTCTTCCGCGTCCTGTTGTTCGCGCGGCGTGGACACGATGCAGGCAGCGTGATTGGTGGAAAGGGTCTGCGCGACATCGGGGCCATAGATGGAGCGAAGCTGGGAGTTGCTCTGGATGATGGTCATAAGGCGTATCCAGTAGCCCGCGATGAGGGAGATGTTATCGGCCAACACCTTCACGCGGCCCATGGCGGCGAATTCGTCCATCAGCAACAACACCTGGTTCTTGATCGTTTTGTCGTCCTGGGGTGTCGACCTGAGGTTCTGGCCGACCACGGTGGAGAAGAAGATGTTCAACAGCTTGCCCGATTCGCCTAGCTTGTCAGGCGGGATGACCACATAGATCGACATACGCCGCTGGCGCAGCGCCATCACGTCGAAGTCGGTGGCGTTGGTCGCCGCGGCGAGAATCGGGCTGATGAACTGCTGCAACGGCTCCTGCATGCTGGCGATCACCGAGGAGAAGGTTTCCTCGGATAGGCCAACCAGACCGGATAGTTCCGTGCGCGTTTGCTCGCTGATGACGGATGTGCCGAGCCATTGCCTGATCGTCTGTTTAAGATCACCGCCCTCTCCATCACCCGTGGAAAGGCGGTAGATGCGTTCGAAGCTGGGAAATGCGAGGTCGCGATTGGGATCAGGTTTTTGTCCCTGCTTGATCCGGTAATCCCAGCATTCATACATATAGGAGGCAAAACCGAGGAAGGCCGAGCGGGCCTTGGCGATCCAGAACGGGTCCTTCTGTGGATCGTCGGGATAGAGGATGGCGGCAATGGTTTGAATTTCGCTGATGCGTTTGCGCGGATTCGTCGACACGCACGTCAATGGGTTGAAGCGATGGGTGCTGCCATCGGCGGCATAAGGGGCGAATTTGTAGACCACCTGCCCCATGGCTTCGCGCTGGCCACTGGTCAATATGTAAAGCTCGCCCTTGACATCCAAAACGACGACAGAGTGTTCGTAAGTGAGCAAGTCAGGGATGGCTAGGCTGGTGGTCTTCCCGCTCCGGGTCGGGGAGACAACGACGATGTGTTCCGTGCCGTTCAAATAGAGGTAGTGGCGGCCAAGCTTACCGATGATGACGCTTTCCGCCGCTCTCTTGAGCAGACCAGCTCGCCTGGCATCAGCAAGGTTGCCGAAATGGGCGCTGCCATGAAACGCGCTTGCGCGCGGTTTGATCAGCAGCGCAACCAGCATCACCCACACCAGCAAGGGCACACCGAAACCGGCATACCCGGCCAGTTTGATTTTCCACACATAGGGCGCCACCTGCGGCAGGTGGATGGCCTGCACATACTGCCAATAGGTGCCGACACCCAGCTGCACCGGTACCTGTAACAAGAAGATCACCAGCCAACCGGCGAGGTATTCGCCCGCCAACAAGGCCAATAACAATAGTGCCGCTAACGTAACGGTTTTCCATCCAGCGCTCATGCGTCCAATTCTCTGATGTCCTTGTCAAGCGCATTGGGGTGTACGTGTCTGCACATGACTGCGTGTCAATGCACATTCAACGTAAGCCAAGTTGCCACCGTTTTCGGATCATATCCGCGCGGGGCGAGCGCCCAAGGAGCGTGAGGTGTCAGTGAAGACGGAAATATGAGCGGGGAAATTCCATCAGAGCGGACTGCGGCCAGTACATCCTTGAGGGCGCGCGCCTGGTTCAGCGCGCACCCGTCCAGTCCGTTTCGTGTGGATGGCTATCGCATATGCAAAAACTTGTTGCTTGCTACGATCCGCTGCCTCCCTGCACGCAGGGGAGGGAACGCATCCTCGCCAATGCTGCGATGCGTGCTTAAGGCAACACTGATTAAGTATCGCCGTCGTCATGATGTCTGGAAGGCCCGCAGGGTGTTTCGCGTGGCGCCGGGAAGACTGGCCGTCTTGCCAAGCCGCACTGCGCAGCCTAGGGGCCTTCCAGGCATCACCCATCCCTTGAATTTATATGTGAGGCCGCCCTGTCTGTCCGCAGGGCACAGGGCCGTCGTCTCGACAGACAACCAGTCTGCCTTCGCCGACGGCCCTGTGCCCTGCGAACAGACAGGGCGGGTGACGACGGCGATACTTAATCAGTGTTGCCTTAAGTCACTTCAGCCGCGCTAATCCCGTCGTTGGAGCCGGCCCGGGCACGGGCAGGCTCTTAGCATATGCCGACGGGACCGCACGAACGTCTCGCCTTGCCCTATCATCGATCTGCCCGGACATGCGGGCGGGGACATCTCCGGTTGCGGGGATGGGACGGGGAGGCTGAAGAGCGGAATGCGCGGGAGTGGTGGTGGATGGGTGCCGCGGATTCGCTGGCCGCGCATCGTGGGTCATGCAGGAGCGTTTGCCTCCGTGATCCGTCACGCCATCACCGGCATGCGCCCGCTGCTGCTAGGCGGTATCGCCGTGATGTCCGTGCCGCCGGCGCTGGCCGGTGAATCCGTTGCCAAGGTGCAAGCGTATGCCGTTGCCGCCGGTCCGTTGCGCAATGCGCTGGATGCACTTGCCGCACAAGGCGATCTCCAGCTCGTCTACGACCCGTCGCTGGTGGCGGGCAAAACCACGCACGGCGTTTCCGGGCGACTGCTGCCCGCCGATGCCTTGAAGCAATTGCTCATCGGCACTGGGCTGAGCGGTAAGGCCATCAACGCCGCCACGTTCGTGCTGGAGCCCGTGGCAAGTTTCCATGCACCGCTCGAGCAAGCACCCGCCAGCAAGGTGGTGATCGAAAAACCCCGCACGCTCGATACAGTCACCGTCAGCGGCTCGTTGATCAGCAACGCCGACATCCAGACCGCCACACCCACCTTCACCATCACCGCCAACGACATTCGTGCGCGCGGCTTCAACAATCTGTCGGACGCGTTGCAGAACTCGGTACTGGCCACCGGCCCCGTGCAAGGGCCGCAAGCAGCACGCTCGTTTACGCAGGGCGCGCAACCGATCAGCCTGTTCGGGCTGGGACCGCAGTTCATGCTGATACTGCTGGACGGCAAGCCGGTGGCGAACTTCGGCCAGCTCTACAACGGCACCATCAACTTCACCAGCGTGGCGAATTTTCCGGTCGCGCTGATCGACCACATTGATGTGATGCCGGGCGGCGCGTCGTCGATCTACGGTTCGCAGGCGATCGGCGGCGTGATCAATATCGTCACCAAGTCGCATCTGGATGGTGGCGAGATATCCGTGCGCACCGGCGGCTACTCCGATAGCGGTGGCGCCAATCAGCGCATCAGCGGCGTGTATGGCCGCGACGTCGGCAAATGGCATGTGCTCGGCGCACTCCAGTTCGACAACGCTTCGCCGATCTGGGGTTATCAGCGTTCCTTGACGGCCAACGACAACGTGCCGCAGTTGCAGTCCGCCATCCTCGACTACGGCACGGCGCAGACGTTTACCGGCCACGCGCTCAGCAATGTGACGCCGCCGAACGGTTGCGCCAACCCGTTGTTTGGCGGCAGCACGATGCCGCTTCCCACCCAGCCGCCCAGTCCGCCCGGCATCTATTGCGGTTCGCGCAAAGTGGATGGCTACACCACCTACAGCAATCAGCTGCGCAACCTGGATGGGATGCTGAAGCTTGCGTATCAGGTTTCCGACGATGTCCGGGTGTATGCCGATGCGATGGCGAACTGGCAGCAGCAGCGTTGGTTCCCGGGCATTTCCTACTGGTCGAGCGACGACGTTCCGCATCAACTGATCGAGGACGCCACTACGGGTCACTATCTGTATTTCGAGAGAAGCTTCGCGCCGGAAGAAATGCCCGGCGGCATCGCGGGACAGATGGTGCGGCAGAACGACCTGCTCTATCAGGCCGATATCGGCGTCAACGGCAACTGGGGCGACTCGGGCTGGAACTGGGATATCTATTACCTGCGCACCGGCGATCGCACCGCCGAGGTCGAACCGTTGTGGATCAAGTCGAAGATCGATGCGTACTTCGGCACCGTGTTCGGGCCGCAGGTGGGCGTCAATCCCCAGAACGGCATTCCTGTCTACCGTCCCGACATTGCGAGCTTTTTCCGCGCGCTCACGCCAGCGCAATACGCGAGCTTCGCGCAAGGTGTGAACGATTTCAGCAACACCTGGATCAACGACACGCGCGCCACGCTCAGCAACGCATCGCTGTTTGCCCTGCCCGGTGGCGACGCCGGTTTTGCCGTGCTGGCCGAAGGCGGCAGCGAAGCGTGGTACCAGCCGCGCAATCCTTTGTTTACGCAAGATGAGATTTACGAGCACGCCGCCACCGGTGGTGGTGGGCAGCGTTTTCATGCCGCCACCGCATTTGAATTGAACTTGCCGCTGCTCAAAGCGCTGACGCTGGACCTGTCCGGCCGCTACGACTACTACGCCATCGATCGCGGCAACGACAATCGCAAGTTCACTTACAAACTGGGCGCGGAATACCGGCCGGTGGATTCCCTGCTGCTGCGGGCGAACTACACCACGTCATTCAAGGCGCCGGATCTTTCCTCCATCTATCTGGGTCCGACGGATTTCTTCACGCTCGCCACCGATTACTACTTCTGCGCGCAAGCGCACAATGCAACGTGCGGCTCGGCGTATCAGTACTACGTTCAAGGCACGACGCTGGCGAACACGAAGCTGCAACCGACCTCGGCACAAAGCTGGACCGCGGGTGCAGTGTGGTCGCCGGTGGAAGGCCTGGATCTCAGTCTCGATTACCTGCATATCGCGATCCAGAACGAAGTCGTGCAGCAAGACCTCGATCTGCTTTTGCGCACCGAGTCGCAATGCCTGCTCGGCCAGCTCGATGCCGGCTCGACCGGATGCGACACGGCGCTCAGCCAGGTGCAGCGCCAAGGTGCGCATGGACCGATCAATAGCGTGATCACGTACTACGCGAATCTTTCCAACGAGGTCACCAAGTCCATCATGGGCAGCGCGCGTTATCGCTTCGCGCTGTTTCACGCCGGCATGCTCACGCTGCAACTCGATTACAACGACATGCTCAAGCACACCTATCAGATTGCGCCCGGGCAGGCCCCGATCAACCAGCTCACCAACGCGGAATACAGCACCGAGTTCAAGAGCATCACCAGCGGCAGCGCCACCTGGACCAGTCCGGGCGGCCGCTGGAGCGGCACGCTGTATGGGCATCGCTACGGCCCCTCGCCCAACTACGCGGCCACCATCACCGGCATCGGCACGCCGGGCGCGGCGCGCGTGTCGCCGTGGATCACCTTCAACGCCAGCGCTACCTACCATCCCACGCGCAACCTGGCGCTATCCCTGCTGATCAACAACATCACCAACAAGATGCCGCCCAGCGACACGGGCGACGTGCTGTACCCGTACTTCAATAACGACAACTACAACATCTACGGGCGTGAATTCATGCTGCAGGCGGATCTGCGGCTTGGTGGCACGGGGCATTAGCGGACCCGCTGCGTCACTTTTTTCACGTCCGCACGTCAGGTCTGCACGGGCCATCGAAGGGCGCGGGAATACACAGATACCGGCTGGAGTGCGCCTTGGTGGGTTCTTGCCGGGCCCGGCGTGAGCCGACTGGCCTGTTTTAACACGCAGTTGGCACCTTCAAGAGGGGGCCGAACCCCTGGCACGCCGCGTGCTTAGAAGGCTTTGCCAACGTCGTGTGCAGCAGGGGGCACACGACGTTGGAGACCCTTCGCGCCGGCTCAGGCAGGCGCCACCCACGATGAGCGTGCTGCCATGTCGCTGTTCTACGCCTGCTACCGCCACTACCTTTTCGTGTGCAGCATGCTGCTGACACTCGTGCTGTATGCAATGTTGCTGACGGCGCATGGCATGGCGACGCCGCGTTTCGTGCTCTCCCCGGAAATGGGCGGCATCAAGCACGCCAGCGGCTTCAGCCTGCGCAAGATCAGCGACGTGCTGGCCGGCCGCAAATATGCAGTGCTCACGTTCGATGACGGTCCGTACGGCGAGGGCCTGGATGAACAGATCCTGGCGACGCTGCAAAAGCACCATGCGCATGCCGTGTTCTTTCTGGTGTGCAGCCACATCAATGACGCAACGCGCGGCGAGCTGGCCAAGTTCGAGAGCGCGGGCGATCTGATCGGCAACCACACGTTCGATCACCCGAATCTCGCCAAGCTGGGCCAGCCTGAAATCCGCCAGCAGATCGAAAGCTGCAATCAACGCATCGCCGACGTCACCGGCAAGCGCCCCACTTATTTCCGCCCACCGTTCGGCTCGACCACACCGGCAGTTGGTGAGATGGCGAAGTCGCTCGGCATGCAGCAGATGCTGTGGAACGCCAACAGCGAGGACAGCTGGGTCGAGCATCCCGAGCAGGTTCGCGACTTCAGCCTGTCGCAAACGGAAGACCAGTCCATTCTGCTGATGCACGAAAAACCGATCACTGCCGCTGCGCTCGACGACATCCTCACGCAGCTGGAACAGCGCGGCTTTCAGTTCGTATTGCCGGATCAGTTGTCGGATAACGTCGCGATCAACTGATACACGCCAGCATCGTAGGCTGGGAT
>NZ_DATEJY010000085.1:0-5195 GCF_035277725.1 Dyella sp.
TTGGAGTTCGCGTTCCGCTCACCCCAACCTGCGGTTACATGTGCAAGCCAAAATCGTCGCGCGTTGTCTTGCCTTTATCGTCGATACCTTTCGCATCCAGTTTCGGCGCCAACACGAACACGCGGTTGTCGGCGATCTTGCCGTGCAGGTATTGGCGTACCGCATCGGCACGACGCTCAGCCAGGTGACGCAGCGCATCCTGATCAACTGTGACGTTGGCTTGCATCATCTTGGTCATTTCTTCGGGCGGTTGCGATTTGGTCAGGCCAATCAGATCGCGCGGCTTTTTGAAGTTGGCGTGCTTGTATGCCTTGGCCAGGTATTTGTTGTAGTCGTCGGTACCCGGCTTTACGGGCGCTGCTTTGGCCGCGGCGGTGCCGATATCGTCCGCTTCTTCTCGTTGCACCATGTCGTCGACAGTGACGGCGCGTAGGCCTTGTTCGTCGACGCTGGGATCGACGCGGCCGGTGATATCGAGCTTGAGTTCCGGTTTTTTGTTGAGCACATCCACCACGTGCGCAAGCTTGTCCTGCGATGGCGCATCGAGTACCGCCGAACCCGGCGCGAATTCGACGTAACCGAGATCCTGTCCGCCACCGCCGCCGCCGATGGAACCGAGTAAGCGGAAGGGAGAGGTCACCGCGCGCTTGAGCACATTCACGAAAGCCTGCCAGATCACGCCGCCAAGACTGAATTCCGGATCGCTGAGCGAACCGGAGACGGGTACATGAATATCGATGTTGCCATTGGAATCCCGCAGCAGCGCCACCGCGAGTTTCACCGGCAAATGGCTGATGCCGGGACCTTCCATGCGATCGCCAAAGGTGAGCTGGTTGAGCACGATGTGGTTGTCGGCATTCAACTTGTTCTGGTCGAGCTGATAATGCACGTCCATCGTCAACCGGCCCTTGGTGATCGGGTAGCCGGCGTATTTCCCGGAGTAGGGCGTCAGGTGTGTGAGTTCCACATCCGATGCGGTGGCCTTGATGTCGAGGAACGCCATTGGCGTGAGTGGATTGATGGAGCCTTGAATGGCCACCGGAGAGTTGTCATCCAGCTCGCCTTGCAGCGTGACGTCGGCAGGCTTGTCGGTGGTGTCGGTGCCGAACGCGCCGATCTTGCCGGCGAGTTGCGTGATGTTGGCGGTGTAGTTCGGCTTGATGAAGTTGTCGGTGTAATTGAGATTGCCATTGGCCAGTGTGATCTGGCCGACGTGGATGGCTGCGGGCGGCGTCGTGGGCGTGGAGGTAGTGGCGATGGTTGCCGTGGTCGTGGTGCCGCCGCCGGGTGCGCGTGAGGATTCTTTCTCGGGTGGTGGCGGCACGCTCAAAGCGGGCGCAGGGCCAACCTGCTCGCGTGTCACGGACACCGGCGCCTGGGCGGGATTGGATATGACATCCTGCAGGTTGAGCCTGCCGTTGGCGTTGACGATCACGCGCGCGTAGAAATCATCCAGCGCGATGGCGCCGAGCTCGATCTTGGGCGCATTGCCGCCCATCTGCACTTGCATGCCGTTGATCGCCACGGAATTCCAGCGCAGGAAATCGTCTCCAGTGACTTTGTCCTGCACGCGCACGCGGCTCAACTGCATGCGGCCCTGATAGGCCATCAGCGGCTGCGGCTTGTGATCGTGGTAGTGAATGCGTCCGTTCGCGCTGAGTTGCGCGCTGTCGAGGTTGACGTTCAAGGGCACCTGCACCAGCGATGCGAAGGGCGCCACGTTGAGCTTTGTTGCCACGATGCGTAGATCGGCGTCCAGCGGTTCGGGCTTGAGATTGCCATCCACCTTGAATTTGCCGTGACCGATACCGCCGCTCAGATCCAGCTTGATCGGCTTGCGCATGTCGTCGGAAAGATTGTCGAGGCCGAATTTATCGGCGGCGACTTCGATGCGTCCGCGCTTGGCGGGCAAGCTTGGATCGGCCAACGCAAACGTGCTGCCGTCGATGATCAGATGCGCGATGCTCCAATGCCATGCGGGCGATGCGGTCTGCTTGCCTTTTACGGGGGGCGACGGTTTTGTCAGCGTGGTGAGATCGACGTTGCCGTTCTTCAGCCGCTGTGCATCGATCTTCAAGCCATGCAGCGTTACGTCGCCCAGCTGGGCGGTACTGCTGCCGAGATCGAGATGATGGATGCCCACCGTGAGCGTCTGCCATGCCACTGGCTTGTGGTCGCGTTGCGTCAGCGCGAAATCGTTGACGGCGAGCTTGCTGTCGTCCATGGTCAACGCGAGCGTGCCGCTCCAATCCACTTTTTGATGCGTGTCGCCATCCAGCGTGCCGCTGGCAATCTGCGCGTTCAGCGCTGGGCCAAAGGCCGCAAGCGGCTGGATGCCAACGTGGCTGGCGCTGATCTGCCCTTCAAAGCGGCTGGCGTGCATAAAGAGGTTGCCGGCGACATGCAGGCTGCCTCCGGCGAGGCCGGCGGTGAGATCGACGACGCCAGGTTGGGCGGAGATCGTGGAGAGGCTGCGAATCGTGCCTTGCATGTTTTCCAATGGCAGACGCGCGGGCGTGGCACCGCTGAGGTCGGCATAGTCGAGCGTGCTGTTTTGCAGCGCGAGCGTGCCGATCAACGCATCGGTAGGCGGCGTACCGGGTTTCGGCGGTGGTGCATGCTTGCCGAGCAATTCATCGAAGTTCGTGCTGCCGCCTTGCTGCTTGGTGTAGTGCAGGGCGGTGTGATCGAGCTGGATGCTGCTGAAGTGATAGCGGGACTGCAGCGGCTGCACGTCTTGCAGCGTCGCGACGCCATGTCCCAGTTCCAGCATGGGCGCATGCTCGTGCGTGGTCATCGCCAAGTTGTCGACCTGCAGCGTGCCTTGCAGCAGCAGTTGTGGCGCCGGTTGTGCCTGCACGAAGTGAATATCGAGCGTACCCGACAGCTGGCCGCTGGGAATATCGGCCGGCAACGGCGTGGGCACGTAGGCCAGATATTTGGCCAGGTCCAGGTGATCCATGTTGAAGCTGATCACCGATTCGCGGCTGCTGGCGAACGGCTTCGTCTGGCCCTGGATGCGCAGCGGGCTGCCGTCCACGCGCATGGCCAGCAGCGGTTGCACGAAGACGTTCACGTCGTGCGGCAGGTTGGCGATGAACGGAACGCCCAGTTCAAGCTGATCCACACGGTGCGTGGCATTCTGCACCTTGTCGTCGAAGCTGATGTCGCCGTTGTGCACACTGATGTTGTAGACCGCGAAATGCGTCGGCGGCGCATTCGGGTCGGAAGGCTTCGATGCAAAGCGTTGCACGATATCGGTGAAATTGAAGGTCTGCGGACCGCTGCGCGTGATATGGATCTGCGGATGCTGCAGCGTCAGTTCGTCCAGCACTGGCGCCAGGTGGAACACGGAACTCCACGATGCGTTCACCACCAATTGATCGAGATCGATGAAGGGCGTGCTGCTGTCGCGCTCGCCGACGTGCAGCTTGTCCACCGTCAGCCGCAGCGTGTACGGGTTCAGATGGATCGTGCCGATGGTGACCGGCCGGTCAAGCTGGGTGGCGAGCTGCTTCTGGAGCTGGTTCTTGATGATGCCGGGCGCGATGAAAAAGCCGAACAGGCCGACGATGACCAGGAAGATGACGATCACCAGCGCGGCGATGCGCATGCGGCGCGAGCGATACAACCCGATGGCGCGTTCGCGGCCGGCCTTCATCAAGGCGTTGGGTGACAGGTTCCGGTTTGTCATGCCGTCGATGCTCCTTACGTGACATCGCGGACCGACCGTGCCGGCACTGCAAGCCGTGCACTTTCCCCAAGCTTGAAGTTCATGTCGGCACGCTTTCGGCGGAGTGTAGCGTGCGGTGTAGGAATTGCGTAGGCGCCTTGTAGGGGTTCTGGTTGACTCAGCCGCTAGGTTGGGGTGCGAACCCCCAACATCGAGATGTCCGTGTATACGGGATGTTGGGGTTCGCACCCCAACCTACGCATCAATGCCAGGAACAGACCACTTTGCCACAGGTGCCCGCATCCATCAGGTCAAAACCTTTCTGGAAGTCGTCAATGTGAATCTGGTGTGTCAGCACCTTCTGCAGCGGAAAGCCGGTGAGCACCATCTGGGTCATCTTGTACCAGGTCTCGTACATGCGGCGGCCGTAGATACCCTGCAGGGTAAGGCCCTTGAAGATCACCCGGTCCCAGTCGATGCCGGCACCCTTGGGCAGGATGCCGAGCAGCGCGACTTTGCCGCCGTGGTACATGCAATCGAGCATGTCGTTGAAGGCGCGCTGGTTGCCGCTCATTTCCAGGCCCACGTCGAAGCCTTCCATGTGCAGGTCTTTCATCACGTCCTTCAGCGACTGGTTCGATACGTTCACCACGCGCGTGGCGCCCATGTCGGCGGCGAGTTTCAAGCGGTAGTCGTTGACGTCGGTCACCACCACGTTGCGTGCGCCGACGTGCTTGGCGATGCCGGCAGCGATGATGCCGATCGGGCCCGCGCCGGTGATCAGCACGTCTTCGCCGACCATGTCGAATTCCAGCGCGCAGTGCGCGGCGTTGCCGTACGGATCGAAGAACGCGGCCAGCTCCGACGGAATCTGGTCTGGAATCGGCCACAGGTTGGAGGCCGGCATGCTCATGTATTCGGCGAACGCACCGTTGCGGTTCACGCCGATGCCAACGGTGTTCGGGCACAGGTGCTGGCGGCCGGCGCGGCAGTTGCGGCAGTGGCCGCACACGATATGGCCCTCGGCGGAGACACGGTCGCCGACTTTGTAGCCGGTCACGCCCGGACCGATGTCCACGATGCGCCCGACGAATTCATGACCGATGGTGAGACCGGGCTTGATGGTGCGCTGGGACCATTCGTCCCACTTGTAGATGTGCAGGTCGGTGCCGCAGATCGCGGTTTTTTCCAGTTTGATCAGCACCTCGTTCGGGCCAACCTCGGGCACCGGCACTTCTTCCATCCAGATGCCTTTTTCAGGCAGGCGCTTGACCAGGGCTTTCATCGTTTGCGGCATGGGGAACGACATCCAGGGGCGGGGAAGTGCGTATTATAAAGTCGCACCTACAGCGGATGTCTGACGCGCTGCGGCATGACAACGGAATTCGCCGACATGTCCGGCTGGTCGCCGCTATCTATGGTCGAGCGCTTCTTCACTTCATGGCCGTGCATTGCCGGCGGTTGCCAACAAGGCGTGTTTCGCATGCGTCGCGCCCTGTTGACGGTGGCTCTGTCCACGCCG
>NZ_DATEJY010000086.1:0-39460 GCF_035277725.1 Dyella sp.
TTTGTGGACAGCTAATCAGCTACCACCGCAAGGCGCCCACACAAGTCACCTGCGCACACTGTCAAAGATCAATCACTTGCAACCTTCTTTTGAAGATCGCCCCGAAGCATTTCGTCCCGGGTGAGCCGCCCATTCTACATCTCTTAATGCTTCCGTCAACACCCAAATTCGAAATTGTTGTCGGGGTTTTTCGGGGAACCTTCGCGAAGGGCTTGTCTCGTCGAAGGGGGTGAAATCATAGCGCCGGTTTACAGTCCTGTGAAGGGGCGAAAGCACAATCTGCGCAAAAATTTCGCGCAGAGAGCGAAACACAAGGAGGACACCGTCACTAGCCCGCCCGGCTAGCGCGGACTCAAATACTAGGAAAGCCTGCCCAGACCGGAACTACTTCATAGTATCCGGCAGACGCGCAGGCACCTTACCGGATCTATCTACTTGTCCCACCTGGCCGGCTTCATGCACAGGCACGTAGCCGACGCGATAGGGAATCAACGCCTCGGGAAGCATCTTTTCCAACGCGTCCCAATCGTCTTCGAAAGGAATGAATTGCTGCATGGCCGTGCCTCGGGGGTGGGTTCCGCACGGAAACCATTGCAGCAGAGAGAAAAGCCGGAGCGCTGGCGAAATCGGGCGATTTGCAGGCAGCGCGCGGCGGAATCAGTCGATCACGACCATCTCGAAGTCGCTTTTGGTCGCACCGCAATCAGGGCAGGTCCAGGTATCGGGCACATCTTCCCAACGCGTGCCGGGTTCGATGCCCTCGTCCGGCAGCCCTTCGGCCTCGTCATAAATGAAGCCGCAGACCACGCACATCCATTTGCGCAAGGTGGTTTCGGTGGAAATTTGGTTCATAGGGACTCGCTAGATCAGAGTTAACGGCACATTCTCGCAACTCCTCCGGCGATGCGAAAGCGGCCATGCAGGTCTTTTATCCGGCCTGCTTGAACATAGCGTCACACCCTTGCGCATACGACTGGCAGTCAACGGACATCGCCCGGAAAATGGCGGCCTTCCCGACGCAGTCCAAGCGTCACCGATTGCCCCTGCCCATCGAGTTGCTGCCAATGACCAACCATGAACTTTTTCAGCGCGCCCTCAAACTGCTGCCCGGCGGCGTGAATTCTCCGGTCCGCGCGTTCAAATCCGTCGGGGGCGAGCCTTTTTTCACCGCACGCGCCGAGGGCGCCTATCTGTGGGACGTGGACGGCAAGCGTTATATCGACTACGTCGGCTCATGGGGCCCGATGATCGTGGGGCACAACCATCCACACGTGCGCGAAGCGGTCGAGCGCGCGGTACGGAATGGCTTGTCATTCGGCACCCCCTGCCCGGCCGAAGTGCTGATGGCAGAAACCATCACACGCCTAGTGCCCTCCATAGAGATGGTGCGCATGGTGAATTCCGGTACCGAAGCGACCATGTCGGCCATCCGCCTGGCGCGCGGCGCCACCGGGCGCAACAAGATCGTGAAGTTCGAAGGCTGCTATCACGGGCATGGCGACAGCTTTCTAGTGAAAGCCGGCTCTGGCGCGCTGACGTTCGGCGTACCGACGTCACCCGGTGTACCGACGGCAAACGCCGATCTCACCCTGACCTTACCCTACAACGATCTGCAAGCGGCCCAAACACTGTTTGCGGAACATGGCCGCGATATTGCCGGCCTGATCATCGAGCCGGTCGCCGGCAATATGAACTGCATTCCGCCGCAGGAAGGCTACCTGCAAGCCCTGCGCGAGCTTTGCACACGCCACGGCGCCCTGCTGATTTTTGACGAAGTGATGACCGGATTCCGCGTCGCGCTCGGCGGCGCGCAGGCGCTGTATGGGATCAAGCCAGACCTGTCCACCTTCGGCAAGATCATTGGCGGCGGCATGCCAGTGGGCGCCTACGGTGGACGCCGCGACCTGATGGAACAGATTGCACCGGCCGGCCCGATCTACCAAGCTGGCACCCTGAGTGGAAACCCGGTTGCGATGGCTGCTGGCCTGGCCATGCTCGAGCTGGTGCAAGCACCCGGGTTCTACGAGAGGCTGGCTGCACGCACGCGCCTGCTGACCGACGGTTTGCAAGCAGTGGCCGATGGCGAGGGCGTTCCATTCAGTACCAACCGGGTGGGCGGCATGTTCGGACTGTTCTTCACGCACGAAACGGTGAGCAGCTACGCGCAGGCCACGGCGGCCGATACGGCGATGTTCAACCGCTTCTTCCAGAGCATGCTCGAGCACGGCGTATTCCTTGCGCCAAGCGCATTCGAAGCCGGTTTTCTCTCTTCCGCGCACAGCGATGAGGACATCGCCGCCACTCTGGATGCAGCACGCACCTCCATGCGGCTGGCACGCGCAGGCTGATCGCCAATGCAAGGACGCACACCCTTTCCCGATCGATTCCACCCCGCCAGGCAAGGCGGATGGCGGGCGCGCTGGTTTCACATCATTTTCGGACACGATGATGCGCCCGGCCGCCGCTTCGACGTTCTGCTGATCATCGCCATCCTGGGCAGCATCGTGGTGGCGATGCTGGATACCGTTGCAGAAGCGCATGCGCGATACGGCGGGATCTTCTACGCGCTGGAATGGGCGTTCACCCTGCTCTTCACGCTCGAATATGTGATGCGCATCGTGGTGGTCGATCGTCCGTGGCGCTACATGCGCAGCTTCTTCGGCATGGTCGATTTCCTGGCCGTGCTACCCACGTGGATAAGCTTGATCGCAGTGGGCAGCCAATATCTGTTGGTGGTGCGCGCGCTGCGCATCCTGCGCATCTTCCGCATCCTCAAGCTGACGCGCTATGTCGGTGAGGCGGATTTGCTCTGGTACACGCTGTTGCGCGCACGACGAAAAGTCCTGGTGTTCTTCAGCACCATTCTTACCTTGGTGCTGATCTTCGGCGCATTGATGTACTTGATCGAAGGCCCGGAAGACGGCTTCACCTCGATTCCCACTTCATGTATTGGGCAATCGTCACCATGACCACGGTCGGCTTCGGCGACATCACGCCGAAAACCGCGTTGGGGAAATTGCTGACGTCACTGATCATCTTGATCGGCTACAGCATCATCGCCGTGCCCACCGGCATTTTTACGGCGGAATTGGCAGCCAGCATGCGCTCACGGCGCAAACATGTGCCCTGCCCCCACTGCGGCCAGATCGATCATGAAAGCGATGCATCGCATTGCCGGCTATGCGGCACATCGTTGTTCGAGAGTGAGGATTGAAGCCCAGAGAGGGGGAAACATGAGTTCCCCTCCGCTGTTTGCTTCACCAGCTTCCAACATTGGGCATGGATGCCCACGGCTCCTGCGGAGGCAGATGTCCATCCTGCAGCAGCTCGATCGATATGAGGTCGGGCGAACGCACGAACGCCATATGTCCATCGCGCGGCGGACGGCTGATGGTGTAACCCATCGATTGCAGGTGCGCGCAGGTCGCATAGATATCGCGCACCTGGAACGCTAAATGGCCGAAATTGCGTGCCGAGCCATAATCTTCTTCCGAGCCCCAGTTATACGTCAGCTCGACTTCCGCGCCAGGGCTTTCCGGCGCAGCAAGGTACACCAGGGTGAACTTGCCTTGCGGCACTTCCATGCGACGCACCTCTTTCAAGCCAAGCCCTTCGCAGTAGAAACGAAGCGACGCATCCAGGTCGCGCACGCGAACCATGCTGTGCAGGTATTTCATGTGATTCTTCCTGAGTGGTTATCCAGAACTATTTCGCCACGAAAGCACGCAAAGCGACGTGCAGACGCGACAGACCCTCGGACAACTCCTCATCACTGATGTTCAGCGGCGGCACGAAACGCAAGACGTCCGGCCCTGCCTGCAACACGAGTAGGCCGTGCGCGGCGGCCATGTCGAGCACTTCGCCCGCTTTACCGCGATAAGCCTCTGCCAGCACGGCGCCCAGCATCAGGCCGCGCCCGCGCACGTCGGAAAACACGCTCAGTTCCGCACCGATCGACTTCAGCGCTTCCTGCAACGCGGCGGACTGGCGCTGCACGTTAGCCAGCAGTTTCGGCGATGACAATTTACGCAGCGCAGCGCGCGCAACAGCGGCAGCCATGGGATTGCCGCCAAAAGTGGTGCCATGAGCACCAAATTGCATCACTTGCGCCACCTTCGGGCCAGCCAGCATCGCGCCGATCGGGAAGCCGCAACCCAGCGCCTTCGCGAGCGTCACGATATCCGGCGTGACGCCATCTTGCGTATGCGCGAACAGCGTACCGGTGCGACCCATGCCGCATTGAATTTCATCGAGCACCAGCAACGCGCCATGCGCATCGCAGAGTTCGCGCACGCGCTTGATAAAACCAGGCGCCGCCGGCAGCACACCGCCTTCGCCTTGCACCGGCTCCAGCATCACGGCGGCGACATCGCCCGCCGCAAAGGCCGCTTCGAGCGCGGCAACATCGTTGAAGTCCAAATAACGGAAACCGCCCGGCAGCGGCTCATAGCCTTCCTGATATTTCGGTTGCGCCGTGGCGGTGACCGTGGCGAGGGTGCGCCCGTGAAACGAACCGCGAAAGGTAATAATCATCCGCTGCTCCGGCGCACGGCCCTGCTCCGCTGCCCATTTGCGCACCAGCTTGATCGCCGCTTCATTCGCTTCGGCGCCGGAGTTGCACAGAAATACGCGCTCGGCAAAACCGGACGCTTCCACCAACTCTTGCGCCAGATGCAGCGGCGGCTCGGTGTAGAACACGTTGCTGCTGTGCCAAAGCTTCTGCGCTTGCGCCGTCAAGGCCGCCAGCAGATCCGGATCCTGATGGCCCAGGGCATTGACCGCGATGCCCGCACCAAAGTCGATGTAGTCGCGCTGCTCGGTATCCCACACGCGGGCGCCCTTGCCTCGGTCGAGCACCAGCTCGCGCGGCTTGTAGACGGGTAACCAATAGCGCTTGCCAAGATCGACGAGGGACGACACCGCAGACTCCTGTAGTGAATACATGCATGGCTCTTGGCCCGGCCGCAGCCACGCCAAGAGGATAAGAACGTAAAAAAAACGGGGGAAGAGGCATCCTAGCAGCAAGCTTTCCGCGCCAACATACGCCAGCGTTGTCCAGCCCGACGCGATCTGTACCAAAACGGTTACATCAGCTGAAAATCGCTTCACGGCGCCCTCCATCGACACACCGCTTTCCAACCCACTGTAACAACCGTGCACAGAGCGGCCGCTGCGCCATGCGGCGGAAACCTAGGCCAACCCTTCATTTTTCAGGACTTTTTACAGGTGGCACAGGACTTGCCCCTAAACCAGCAGAGGGGAGGCTCATCCAATGGGTACATGCCAGCTATTACGTCGCTGCGCCGATATCCGGATCGCGCTCGTTTGTGCCGGACTGCTCAGCCTGCTGCTTCCCGTGACGGGTTTCGCCGATGGCGCCTGTGTCGTGCAAAAAACCAAGGCTGGTGAAGTCGTCTCCATGGCTCATGCAGCCGGGCAATCCGCCGATCGCGCCTCCATCGCGCTTGGCATGACCGTGGCCAATCACCGCGAGGAACCGCTGAACCAAATGTCGGCAACCACCACAAGCAAGATGAATTACATCGTCGCGACGTCGGCCCTGCACCAGGAATGGTCGGGCAACCGCGTAGACAACCTCGCCATGGAGATTTCGAACCCGTAATGGCAAGAAAAGAACGCGCCGTCGCAAGACGGCAATGAGGGCGGTAACCCGGCGACATGCCGCCGGGCACCATGTGGAAGCCCCCGGCTCGTCCCCTGCGAGCCGGGGGTCTTCCCTTCGCAGAGTGCCGCCTGCACCGGATGTCATCCGTTGCGCGTAGATTTCGAATGGCTGCAAGCCATGCCCCTCTCACTGCGGGAGAGGGGCTTTTTTAACGGCTCAGTGCAGGTCTTCCAGCACCAGCTGATGCTTCTTGCATAACCGGTAGATCGTCACGCGCGATACCTTCAAGCGCCGCGCACATTCGCTGATGTTGAAGCGCGTTTCGCGCAGGCACGCCATCACCGCATCGCGTTCGGCCGACGTACGCATCAAGCCCAGGCTGGAGTGCCCTGCGCGCGGTGCCACCACATCTTCCAGATCCAGATCGGCCACGCTGATCTGCGCACCTTCGGCTACCACGGCCGCACGCTGCACGCGGTTGAGCAACTCGCGCACATTGCCCGGCCACGCGAAGTCTCGCAGCGCCTTGCGCGCGACCGCACTGAACGTGCGTGCGTGACAATCATGTTGCTTGCGGAAGCTATCCAGGAATATCTGCGCCAGTTGCAGCACATCGTCGGCACGCTCGCGCAACGCCGGCATACGCAGGCGCAACACGTTGAGGCGGTAATACAAGTCCTCGCGGAACCGGCCTTGCGCCACCGCCTTTTCAAGATCCACGTGCGTGGCGGCAAGCACGCGCACATCCAGCTTGATCGATTGCGTGGAACCCACACGTTCCAGCGTGCCTTCCTGCAGCAGGCGCAACAGGCTCATCTGCGCATCGGGCGGCAGATCGCCGACTTCATCCAGAAACACCGTGCCGCCCGCCGCTGCCTCGAAATGGCCGATGCGTCGAGCGTTGGCACCGGTGAACGAGCCGCGCTCATGTCCGAACAACTCCGACTGCACGAGATTGGCCGGCAACGCGCCGCAATTGATGGCCACAAAGGGATGCTCGCGGCGCGGCGACAGCTTGTGCAAGGCGCGCGCAGCCACTTCCTTGCCCGTGCCGGTTTCGCCGGTGATCAGCACCGGCAAATCCACCGGCGCGTATTTACGCAAGCTCGCCACCACCGACATCATCGCCGGGCTGGTGCCGGTAATGCCCGGCACGTCGGTATGCGCAATCACCGGCGGCGTTGCATCGCCCGCCAGCTTGCCGAGCGTTTCAACCAAACGCTGCAGGTCGATCGGCGCGGTGAAGAAATCGATGCTGGCACGAAGCACACGCTCCACTTCCGGCGCCTGCACCGACGTCTCCGCGGACAGCAACGCCAGCCATGGGATACGCGGATGATCGGCCATCAACCTGGCCATGCTGTGCAAAGCCTCAACATCGGCCATGCGCATGTCCGCCATGGCCACGACGATATCGCCTCGCCGAATACCGACACCGCCTCCCGTTGCATTCGCGTCCGCAACTCGCGTATGCCAGCCTGCCTGCGCCAAACGCGCTCGTTCTGTACTCGTCGGCTCCCCGAACCACACTAAACAGCGGATCGACGTATCGCTGATCATCGCAACGCCTCCCTCAGGTGGCTGGCCCACAGCACCTGCTACGTCCCGCAACAGGTCATCGCCCCCGCGCCTGTGGCCAGCATGTGTCGAAAACGCGACACCGTTCACGGAATATACACCGGAAATTCTTAAGTGATCACTCTTTAAGCAAACTAAATTCCCCAGGCCGACCAGTAAACCGGCAAGAGCAGGCTACCGATCCTAATCAACGATGGCGGCGAGCTGATGACAGCTGGCTTCTTGAACGCGTCAGTTCAGGAAGAGATCGGGCAGCAGCGGCGTGCCGGGTTGACAAGCGTACTGGTCGAAGCCGCACATGCCGGCTTCGCGCAATACCTCCTCATCGATCGCGAAGCGTCCCGTGCATTCGCGGGCCGGTTGAGTCAGCAGCGCATGAGCCGCATCCGCGACAATCTCAGGGCGACGGCATTGCTCGGGTTTGACGCCATCGATCATGGCAATGGCTGCCGTGGCAATAACTGTCTTCGGCCACAGCGCATTCACGGCGATACCCATGGCTGCGAATTCCGCGCTCATGCCAAGCACGCACAGGCTCATACCGTACTTGGCGATGGTGTAGGCCGTATGCGGGGCGAACCATTTCGAATCGAGATTCGGCGGCGGCGCCAGCATCAGCACATGCGGATTGCTAGCCTTCTTCAGATACGGCAGGCACGCCTGCGTCACCATGAAGGTGCCGCGCGTATTCACCTGGTGCATGAGATCGAAGCGCTTCATCGGCGTGCCTTCGGTGCCGGCAAGCCAGATGGCGCTGGCATTGTTGATCACGATGTCAATGCCGCCGAAGCGTTCCACCGCTTGCGCCACCGCGGCGCGCACCTCGTCTTCTTCGCGAATGTCCACTTTCAACGCCAACGCCTTGCCGCCCGCCGCCTCCACCTCGGCCGCCGCGGTGTGGATCGTTCCGGGAAGCTTAGGATTGGGCACGCCGCTCTTGGCGGCAATCACGATATTGGCGCCATCACGCGCAGCGCGCAGCGCGATGGCAAGGCCAATGCCGCGCGACGCGCCAGTGATGAACAAGGTTTTTCCGGCGAGATTCTGCATAGGGTCTAAGCCTTCTGAAAGCGCGGCAGGATATCGCGCAAGATCGTCAAACGCTGCAATGGATCGGTCATCTCCAACAGCTGTTGCTGTTCTTCGCGCGCCAACGGCAACAATTCCGCCAACCGAAAGCCGACCCAGCCGGCATCGTCATAGGAGGCACGCGGCGCATGGCGCCAATGCGGCCCCATCGTTTCAATCAAACGTTCAAGGATGGTCTGCAACAGGGAGAATTCCACCGGCACCTCTTGCGGCGTTTCATCCGGCCACAGCTGCACGTCGCCGCGCAGCAAACCATCCGAGCGTGCGCGTGTGCGCACGACGCGAAAACGGCTGCCACCTTCCGCGGCGATACCCAGCAAGCCATCGTCGCGGTGACTGAAATCCACGATGCGCGCCAACGTGCCGATCGCCGCCGGCCGCGCCGGCGAGCCAACCTCGGCGCCGTCCAGAATCAAACAGACGCCGAATGCCGTACCGCTGCGCGTGCATTCGCGCACCATGTCCAGATAACGCTGCTCGAAGATGCGCAACTGCAGCTGGCCGCCCGGATACAGCACGGTACCGAGCGGAAACAAAGGGACGTCCATCGTAGGGAGTTGGGCAGCCATGCGCCGCATATTAGCCACTGGACGTGTCATATCGCACACGGCAGAGTGCACCGGAACCCACGCAGGAAGCTCCATCAGATGTCCGTCACACCACTGGCTACCGTCATGTCTCCCGCCCCACCCCTCGCGCAGCAGGCATCCGTTTCGCCCGTGCTGGAGGTTCGCGGCCTGGATAAATCCTTCAAGAAGCGCGACGTATTGAGGTCATTGGATTGGAGCGTGCCCAGTGGACGCGTGATCGGCCTGCTCGGACGCAACGGCGCAGGCAAGACCACCTTGCTGCGCTGCCTGCTGGGCCTGTCGCCGATCGATGGCGGCAACATCCGCTTGTTTGGCGAACCGATGCTGGAACCGGGCGGCGAGCGCATGCATCGCATCGGTTTCGTGCCGCAGACCTTCGATCTGTTTCCATGGATGAAGGTGCGCGCCTATCTCGATTTCGCCGCCGCGTTCTACGCACGCTGGAACCACGAGCTGGTCGAACGCCTGCTCACGAATTGGGAACTGGACATCAAGCAGAAGATCGGCGAACTCTCGCAAGGCCAGCGACAAAAGCTGGCCATCGTGCGCGCGATCGCGCCCGATCCGGATTTGCTCGTGCTGGACGAACCGGTAGCCAGCCTCGATCCCCAGGCACGCCGCGCCTTCATGGGCGAATTGCTGACGCTGATGCGCGCGCCGGGCAAGACGGTGATCTTTTCTACGCACATCACCGCCGATCTGGAACGCGCCGATGCGGATATCGCGTTATTGCGTGACGGACGCATCCAATTCATGCGTCCACTCGCCGAACTGCGCGAGCGGTTGAAGCGCGTGGTGTTCGCGCGCCCCCAAGGCTGGACCGAGGCGCCGGTCGTGGCCGGCAGTCTAAAGTCACACGTGCAGGGCGAACAAGCCGTACTGCTGGTGGAAGATCCGATGATGGATAGCCTGCATGCGCTCGCCGTGCGCGAAAGCGCCACCGTGCACGTCGAGACGCCTACGCTGGAAGATCTGTTCGTGGAGCTGGCATGAGCGTCGCCTGGCAGCTTTGGCTGCAATTGTTCCGCCGCACGCCGGTGCTGGTGGTGCTGGCGAACTTGCTGCGCCTGGCCGCGGCGTATTTTGCGGTGCGTTGGCTGCTTGGTGATGAGGAACTCGTCCTTATGGCCGCCACGTTGTTCGGCGTGGCGACGTGGATGTGGCATACCGGCCAGGGTTATCAGCTGCGCAGCGTCTGCGTGCCGGAAAGTTTTTTGTTGCCGGATTTCCGCCGTCGGCTATTGGAATATGGGGCTATCGACGTCGCGATGTGGGTGACGCTGCCCGTGATCATTGCCGCCATCGGTGGCGCGCCGCACCTTTCGCTTATCGCCGGCGGCTTGCTGGTCATCGCCGCCGCGGGTCTGCTGATGGGCAGCAATCCGCGCACCGGCGCCTATATCTGGCCGTTTTTCATTGTGCTGGGTTGGGTGCCATCCTTGGCGAATACCGTGTTCAAGGCTTCGCTGCACTCGCCATGGACGCCATGGCTGCTGCTGGCCATCGCTGCCTTGTTGCTGCGCTTCAGCCTTGCACCGCTGCTGCGCATCGAGGATCGCGAAACCGAAGCATCGCCCTTGGAAAGCACCAGCCTTGGCCGCACGCAAACACGCGTTGCACCCGGCGAGCCGCGACGCCTTGGCCTGTTCGGCAAACGCATCACCGCCATGTATGAGCGGCTGGCCGAACGCGCCTTGCAGCGCGCGCTGACGGCCTATCAGCGCCAGCCAAGTTTTCAGCGACGCATGGTGCTGGTGCGACGGCTATTACTGCCGAACGACAATCCCGAGGCCATTGCGTTGCGCATCGCCTTGGTGGCGGTGATCGTCTGTTTTTATTTCGTCGCGGTGATGCATCGCCAGCATTTCAATCCGGTGGTCGTCGGCGCCTACGCCATCATGCTGAGCATCTCGCGTTTTCCGCAATTGAACGTCGGCATGGTGCGCATGCGGCCGAACATGGCCGATCTTTACCTGACGTTGGCGCCAGAGACACGCGCCGAGTATCAGCAAACCATGTCGGATGCGCTGCTTATCCTGGTACCGATCAGCCTGCTCACCGCACTCGTCTACACCGCGCTCGGCGCCGTGCTGGTGCATGCGCCGGATCCATGGCACATGCTGTTCGTGGCGACGATCGTTTCACTGGCCACCAGCCTGGCGGCGCTTGCCTTGCATCTGATCGGGCCGGAAGGCAGCACGGGCCGCACCATCGTCAATCTCGTGGTGATGTTCGGGGCGATGGCGGTGTACTGGGGCGGTTATTGGCTGGTAAGCGCTATCGGCTATGCGATCGGTGGCGGATTGCTCGCGCTGGTCGCGTTGGGTTTTGGCGCAGGCGTGTGGCTTGCCGCGCAACGCGAGTATGTGTCGCGAGCACCGCGGTTCGATGCGCCGATCGGCTGAGGCAGGGTGGGCTGGTGCAGCGTAACCCAACGTCTCCGCGCGACGTCGTTGGGTTAACCCCAAAGGCGCTCACTATAAGCATCGTCGCCCCCAACTTTCGCTGGGGCGACGGATTCAAAGTTTTCGCAGCGAGGTAGGTTGGGGTGCGGACCCCAACGTGCTCTGCCCGACACGCAAGAGCGTTGGGGTTCGCACCCCAACCTACACGCTATCGGCTGACGGTTACGAATCGAGCGCTTCGACGAAGCGGCGCGGCGCGTTTTCGAAACCGCCGTTGGACATGAAGACGACGTGATCGCCCGCGCGAGTTTTTGCTTTCAGCGCGGCAAGCAGCTCCTCGACGGTGGGCGCCGTGCTGGCACGTCCGTGCAAGGCATCGGTCACGCGTCGGGCATCCCACGGCAATTCCGGGCGGTGCAGAAACACCACCGCATCGGCATCGGCCAGTGAAGGCGCCAAGGCTTCGGCATGCGCGCCCAGGCGCATGGAATTGGAGCGCGGTTCCAATGCCACCAGGATGCGTGCCTTGCCTACTTTGGCGCGCAAGCCGGCCAGCGTAGTGGCGATGGCGGTGGGGTGATGCGCAAAGTCGTCGTAGACGCGCACGCCATCGACCTCACCAACCACTTCCATGCGGCGCTTGACGCTCTGGAACTTGCCGAATGCCGGCAACAATGCACGCGGATCAGCGCCTGCCGCTGTCGCGGCGGCGAGTGCAGCGAGCGCATTCATCACGCTGTGATCGCCAAGCAGCGGCCAGTTCACTTCGCCGATCGCTTCACCTTTGTACTCAACCGCGAAGTGCGAGCCATCTGCTTCGATCAAGCACGCCTGCCAATCACCCTTGCCGATGCCGAACGTTTCCACCGGCGTCCAGCAGCCCATCGCCAGCACTTCCGCAAGATACGCATCGTGCGCGTTGACGATCAATTTGCCGTTGCCTGGCACCGTGCGTACAAGATGATGAAACTGGCGCTGGATCGAGGCGACATCCGGAAAGATGTCGGCGTGGTCGTATTCGAGGTTATTGAGGATCGCAATGCGCGGACGGTAATGCACGAACTTGGAGCGCTTATCGAAAAACGCGCTGTCGTATTCGTCGGCCTCGATCACGAAATGCCTGCCCTGCCCCAGCCGCGCGGAGATACCGAAGTTGCCGGGCACGCCGCCGATCAGGAAGCCGGGTGCCAAGCCTGCGCTATCGAGCAGATGCGCCAGCAGGCTGGTGGTGGTCGTCTTGCCGTGCGTACCGGCCACGGCCAGCACTTCGCGCTCGGCCAGCAAACGCTCGCCTAGCCATTGCGGGCCAGATACGTAACGCAACTGCTCGTTGAGCATGTATTCCACGGCGGAATTGCCGCGCACCATCGCATTGCCGACGATGACCAGGTCGGGCGCCGGTTGCAGGTATTGGGCTTTGTAGCCCTGCATCAACTCGATGCCGAGTGCTTCGAGCTGCGTGCTCATCGGCGGGTAAACGTTGGCGTCGGAGCCTTCTACCGTTTCGCCGACTTCGCGTGCCAAGGCGGCGACGCCGCCCATGAAGGTGCCGCAGATACCGAGGATGTGCAGACGCATGAATAGCCCGTGGGGTCTTTAAGCCCTCTCCTCGCGAGGAGAGGTAATACAGATCAACTGTTCGCCGCCACTGTCTCGTTCGCCAGCACGCGCTTCACGCGTGCCGTGACGTCATCCAGCTCACCCACGCCGTCGACCACCTGCAGCTTGCCCAGGCGCGCATAGAAGTCGGCCACCGGGGCCGTCTGTTCGGCGTAGACCTTCAAACGATCGCGCACGACCACCGGATCGTCATCTTTGCGATGCTCGGCGGCGAAACGGATTTCGCAGCGCTTGATGATCACTTCGCTCGGCACTTCCAGTTTCACCACGGCATCCAGCGGCTGGCCGATCTTGGTCAGCAGGTGATCCAGCGCATCGGCCTGCGCGAGGTTGCGCGGATAGCCATCGAGAATGAAGCCGGGCCGCGTGTCGGGTTCAGCCAAACGTTCTTCCAGCATGCCGAGCAGGATGTCATCGGAGACCAGCTGGCCGGCGTCCATGACTGCCTTGGCTTTCATACCCAGTGGTGTCCCCGCTTTCACCGCCGCACGCAGCATGTCGCCGGTCGAAATGTGCGGCACGCCGAGATCGGCCTTCAGCCGAGCAGCCTGGGTACCCTTGCCCGAGCCGGGCGCGCCAAGAAGGACAAGTCGCATAAATCTCCACAAGATCCCGGGTTCTGTCGCACACTGCGGCAGTTCCCCGAGACTCCTTAGATGAATGCCGGTCAAGGTAGCGTCTGCGGGGGGTGGCGTCAAACGACAAACGCCTCGAATTCACAGCAACTGCTTGATAAATATGTGTTCCGTGACTGAAGTCGAATTGTCATATGCCTTCGGAGAAAGCAGCCCATGAAGTCGAAAGCACGTTCCGTTACCGGTCGCCTGTTGTATGCCCAGTCCGGCGGCGTCACCGCCGTGATCAATGCCACGGCCGCAGGCGTGATCCAGACGGCACGCGCCCACCGCATTCCGGTGTACGCGGCGCACAACGGCATCCTGGGCGCATTGCGTGAGCAATTGATCGACACCACCAAGGAGACGGCGTCCGCCATTGCCGCACTCAGGCACACGCCGGGCGGTGCGTTCGGCTCTTGCCGTTACAAGCTGAAATCGCTGGACGCCAACCGCGCCGAGTACGAGCGGCTGATCGAGGTGTTCCGCGCCCACGATATCCGCTGGTTTCTCTACAACGGCGGCAACGATTCGGCCGACACGGCGCTGAAGATTTCGCAGCTCGGCCAAAGCATGGATTACGACATTCGCTGCATTGGCGTGCCCAAGACGGTGGACAACGATCTGGCAGTGACCGACTGCTGTCCAGGCTTCGGTTCGGTGGCGAAATACACGGCGGTGTCCACGTTGGAGGCAAGCCTGGATGTCGCCTCCATGGCTGACACGTCCACCAAGGTGTTCATTCTGGAAGTGATGGGCCGCCATGCCGGCTGGATCGCCGCCGCCTCGGGCCTGGCCGGCGAAGGCAACAGTGCTCCGCCGCACATCATCCTGTTCCCCGAACGCGTGTTCGACGAAGCCGCGTTTCTCGCCAGGGTGAAAGCCACGGTGGAACGCGTGGGATGGTGCACGGTGGTGGCCTCCGAAGGCATCAAGAATGCCGAAGGCCAGTTCCTGGCCGAAGCCGGCACGCGCGATGCGTTCGGCCACGCGCAGCTCGGTGGCGTGGCGCCGGTTCTGGCCGCGCTGGTGAAAGAGAAGCTCGGCTACAAATATCACTGGGCGTTGCCGGATTACCTGCAGCGCTCAGCGCGCCACCTGGCGTCCAAGACCGACGCCGATCAAGCCTATGCCGTGGGCAAGGCCGCGGTGGATTACGCGTTGGCCGGCATGAATGCGGTGATGCCAGTGATCGTGCGCACGTCCGACGCACCGTATCGCTGGAAACTGGAGCCGGCGCCGTTGAGCAAGATCGCCAATCACGAGAAGAAGATGCCGGACAAGTTCATCGCACGCGATGGTTTCGGTATCACGCCGGCTGCGCGGCGTTATCTGTCCCCGCTGATTTGTGGCGAAGCGCCACCGCCATATGGGCGCGAAGGCTTGCCCAAGTACGCGTCGCTGAAAAACCATCGAGTGACGACGAAGCTGCCCGCCTTCGCCTGATCTCGCACTTCACGCGATCCACACATCGGGATACGTGTAGATGACGACGGAAGGACGCAGCGATCCATACCATGCACGCGTTGTCGCACCGGCGTGGCCGCTGCGACGCACAACGGATAAATCGCAAACCTCTGTCTATACTGCCCTCCATCAGCTCGCTTCAGATCAATGGCACTAACTTAAGCTGCGCTTCGCTTGAATACGACGAAAGAGCTTCAATCGTCGTCCCGGCGAAGGGCGGGACCCAGCGACTTTTTTAGCTCTTATAAAGTCACTGGGTCCCGCCCTTCGCCGGGGCGACGAGGCTTAAGTTAGTGTCATTGCGCTTCAGATCACTTGGGTTCAACCAACGATGGGGAGGCACCGATGCTGCAGCAGTATGGCTTGTGGATCGCGTTAGCTTGCGCGGTCGTGGCGATCTTGTACGGGGCGTTTTCAGTGCGATGGGTGCTGGCGAAGTCGCCAGGCAACGCACGCATGCAAGAAATTGCCTCGGCTATCCAGGAAGGCGCACGCGCCTACCTCAACCGCCAGTACCGCACGATCGCGCTCGTAGGCGTGGTGTTGCTGGTCATCATCGGGTTCGCCCTGGACTGGGGCACCGCCATTGGCTTCTTGATTGGCGCAGTGCTTTCCGGCGCAACCGGCTACATCGGCATGAACGTCTCGGTGCGCGCCAATGTGCGTACCGCTGAAGCGGCACGCGGGGGATTGGCTGCCGCCTTGAACGTCGCATTCCGCGGCGGCGCGATCACCGGCATGCTGGTGGTGGGCCTGGCCCTGCTTGGCGTGGCAGGCTATTACGCGGTGCTCACACACATGGGCTACGACAACGGCCGCGCCTTGCACGCCATGATCGGCCTGGCTTTCGGTTCGTCGTTGATCTCGATCTTTGCGCGCCTGGGCGGTGGCATTTTCACCAAGGGTGCGGACGTAGGCGCGGATCTGGTCGGCAAAGTCGAAGCCGGTATCCCGGAGGACGATCCGCGCAACCCTGCCGTTATCGCCGATAACGTGGGCGACAACGTCGGCGACTGCGCCGGCATGGCCGCTGACCTGTTCGAAACCTACGCGGTGACGTTGATCGCCAGCATGCTGCTCGGCGGCGTGGTCGGCGAACAGGCCGGCGTGAATGCGGTGCTGTATCCGCTGCTGCTGGGTGGAGCGTCGATCATCGCCTCGGTAATCGGCACATTCTTTGTCCGCGCACGCGGCACGAAGATCATGAATGCGCTGTACATGGGCGTGATGATTTCCGCCGTACTGGCGGCGATCGCGTTCTGGCCGATCACCAAGAACCTGATGGCCGACGCCACGCTGGGTGTCACGCGGCTGTATGGCAGTGCGTTGATCGGGCTGGTGCTGACCGGCGTGATCGTGGTGATCACCGAGTACTACACCGCCACGGAATACGCTCCCGTACGCCATGTGGCGAAGTCGTCCACCACCGGCCATGCGACCAACATCATCGCGGGCCTCGGCGTATCGATGAAATCGACCGCGCTGCCGGTGCTCGCCGTATGCGCCGCGATCTGGGGCGCGTATGCGCTGGCGGGTCTATACGGTATTGCCGTGGCCGCTACCGCGATGCTGTCGATGACCGGCATGGTGGTGGCACTCGATGCATATGGCCCGATCACCGACAACGCCGGCGGCATTGCCGAAATGGCGGAATTGCCGCCGGACGTGCGTGGGGTTACCGACCCGCTCGATGCGGTGGGCAACACCACCAAGGCCGTCACCAAGGGCTACGCCATCGGCTCGGCTGGTTTGGCTGCGTTGGTGCTGTTCGCCGACTACACGCATCACTTGTCGCTGGAGCACGCGGGCACCACGTTTGCCTTCGATCTCTCCGATCACCGCGTGATCGTGGGTCTCTTGATCGGCGGTTTGATCCCGTACCTGTTCGGCGCTATGGCGATGGAAGCCGTGGGCCGCGCCGCGGGTGCCGTGGTGGAAGAAGTGCGCCGCCAGTTCCGCGAGATCAGCGGCATCATGGAAGGCACCACCAAGCCGGATTACTCCCGCGCGGTGGACCTGCTGACCAAGTCGGCGATCAACGAAATGCTGATCCCCTCGCTGTTGCCGGTGCTGGTGCCGATCATCGTCGGCTTCGCGCTCGGCCCGATAGCGCTCGGCGGCCTGTTGATCGGCACCATCGTCACCGGCCTGTTCGTGGCCATTTCGATGACCACCGGCGGCGGTGCCTGGGACAACGCCAAGAAGTACATCGAAGATGGCAACTTCGGCGGCAAAGGCTCCGATGCGCACAAGGCCGCGGTCACCGGCGATACCGTGGGCGATCCTTACAAGGATACCGCCGGCCCCGCGGTAAATCCGCTGATCAAGATCATCAACATCGTGGCACTGTTGCTGATTCCTTTGCTTTGAGTGTCCAGGCATGAAATCAGGGCTGAAGCTTCAGCCCTGATTTGGTCCGCTATGGAGCACCGTAGGCTGGGATGAAATCCCAGCATTGCCATGCATATCGATGCTGGGGATTTCATCCCAGCCTACGTGACTATCCTCCCTCTCCTCCCACTTTCCACACTGGCGTTTTCACGCCAAATTGGCATGCTGGCCGCTCTGCGTGCGTCCGGCACGCATCCACCATGAGAGGGAAGCATGAGTCTGAAAGCATCGATGCGCCTGGCACTGGCACTCGCCGTCATAATGAGCGGCATGACCCAAGCCCAAGACACTCCGGCGCCGGGCGCCGCCGCAAGTTCCGACGATCCTTATCTCTGGCTGGAAGACATCCACAGCACGCGCGCAATGGACTGGGTAACAGCCCAGAACGCCGTCACCCAGAAGCAGTTCGCCGACAACCCTGCTTTTACGCATACACGCGATCGCATCCTGGAAGTGCTCGATTCCGATGCGCGCATTCCCTACGTGGAACGGCGCGGCGATTACCTCTACAACTTCTGGCAGGACAAGGCGCATCCGCGCGGGCTCTGGCGCCGTACCACGCTGGAGGAATACCGCAAGGCCGAACCCAAGTGGGACGTACTGCTGGATGTTGATGCACTCAACAAAACCGAGGGCAAGCGCTGGGTGTTCAAGGGCAGCGATTGCCTGAAACCCGACTACACGCGTTGCCTGCTCAACCTGTCGCCCGATGGCGGCGATGCAGTAGAAGTGCGCGAGTTCGACATTCCCAGCAAGTCGTTCGTGAAAGATGGTTTCACCCTGCCTGTCGCCAAAACCCAGGTCGGCTGGATCGATCAGGATCACATTTATGTTGGCACCGATTTCGGGCCGGGTTCGATGACCACCTCGAGCTATCCGCGCATTGCCAAGGTGTGGAAGCGCGGCACGCCGCTCAGCGCCGCCACCACGGTATACGAAGGCAAGATGGAGGATCTCGCGGTAAGCGCCAATCACGATCGCACGCCGGGATTCGAGCGTGATTTCGTCAGTGTCGCGCACGATTTCTTTCACAGCGATACGTACCAGCTCAAGGACGGCAAGCTGATTCATCTCGACGTGCCGGCAGATGCGGCGATGGTCGATCCGCATCGCGAATGGCTGTTGGTGCAGTTGCGCAATGCGTGGACGGTGGGCGGCAACACGTATCCTTCCGGCGCGCTGATCGCGATCAAGTTCGACGACTTCATGGCCGGCAAGCGCCAATTCACCACGCTGTTCGCACCGGACCGGCACACGGCCTTATCGAACTATGCATGGACGCAGCATCACTTGATTCTCGACATCATGGACGACGTAAAGAGCCGCCTCGACGTGCTCACGCCGAAAGCCGACAGTACCTGGGCACGCGAAGACATGCCCGGCGCACCCACGTTCAGCACCGTCTCGGTCGTAGATACGGACCCGGACCACAGCGACGAATATTGGCTGAGCGTGACCGGTTTTCTGACACCGTCATCGCTGCAACGTGGCGTGCTGGGTGATGGCAACGCGCAGACGATCAAGCAGAGCCCAGCGTTCTTCGACGCATCGAAATACGAGGTAAGCCAGCACTTCGTCACTTCCAAGGACGGCACGCAGGTGCCCTACTTCGAAATCGCCCCGAAGAACCTCAAGCTCGATGGGAGCCATCGCACCCTGCTCTACGGCTACGGTGGTTTCGAGGTTTCGCTGCAGCCGTTCTACAGCGGCAGCATCGGCCGCGCCTGGCTGGATCGCGGTGGCGTCTACGTAATCGCCAACATCCGCGGCGGTGGCGAATACGGTCCGCGCTGGCACCAGGCCGCATTGCAGGCGAATCGCCCGCGTGCCTATGAAGACTTTTCAGCCGTGGCGAGTGACCTGATCAAGCGTGGCGTTACGTCATCCAAGCATCTGGGTGCCGAAGGCGGCAGCAATGGCGGCCTGCTGATGGGCAACATGCTGACGCTCTATCCGCAATTGTTCGGCGCTATCGCCTGCGAAGTGCCGTTGCTGGACATGAAGCGCTACGTGCATCTTTCCGCCGGTGCATCGTGGATTGCCGAATACGGCAATCCGGATGATCCCAAGCAGTGGAACTTCATCAAGACGTTCTCGCCCTATCAGAACGTCAAAGCCGATGCGACTTATCCTTCCGTGCTGTTCTACACCACCACCAGCGACGATCGCGTCGGACCGGTGCAGGCACGCAAGATGGCGGCGAAGATGGAAGGCATGGGCTACAAGAACGTGTGGTTCTACGAGAACACCGAAGGCGGCCACGGCGCCGGCGCGGACAACAAGCAGGCGGCTTACATGCATGCGCTGGCGTATGAGTTCTTGTGGGATCGGTTGAAGTAAGGCATCTCGCACTTAAGCCCTCTCCCCTCGGAAGAGGGGTTGGGGTGAGGGCAACAACGTAGGCTGGGACGACATCCCAGCATCGGAAATTGCAAAGGCTGGGATGTCATCCCCGCCTACGCGCCCCTGCGATGCACCGGCTAAAATCGCCGCCATGACATCGCATCTCCCGATACGCCCCGAACTGCGCGAATGGATCCTCACCACCACGCGTGCCGGCCACAGCGTCGACACCGTGTTGAAGATGATGCAGGAGACCGGCTACGACCCGCGGCAGAGCCGCAGCATCGTTGCCGCCGTGTTGAACATGCCGGTTTCGGCGCTGGAGGCGCATGCGCAAGCGCCAGCACCGAAAAGCCAGGGCCGTCGCACGCGGCATCCGGAAGCGCCGCAGATGGTGGTCAATGGCCATACCGTCCATGTCGGACTCAGCATGGAATCGCCAGCGCTGCGCGTACTCAATGATTTTCTTTCGCCGGAGGAATGCGCAGGCCTGATCGAACAGGCCTCGCCGCGCCTGCAACGGGCCAAGACGGTGGACAGCTCAGGCAAGCAGCAGATCGACGCGCGCCGCACCAGCGAAGGCATGTTCTTCACCATTGGCGAAACGCCACTGATCCAGCGCATCGAGCAACGCATCGCCACCATGCTCAGCATTCCCGTTGATCACGGCGAAGGCTTGCAGGTGCTGCACTACCGCCCCGGTCAGCAATACGAAGCGCACTACGATTGGTTCAATCCCGAGCAACCCGGGTTTGCCGCCATTACCGCCAAAGGTGGCCAACGCATCGCCAGCCTGGTGATGTACTTGAACACACCTGACGCAG
Source organism: Dyella sp. (assembly GCF_035277725.1). Lineage (GTDB taxonomy): Bacteria > Pseudomonadota > Gammaproteobacteria > Xanthomonadales > Rhodanobacteraceae > Dyella_B. Next base: position 20,548 of record NZ_DATEJY010000086.1, read on the forward strand.
GTGGCGGCACGGCCTTTCCGGAAGTAGGGCTTACCGTGACGGCGCTGCGTGGTTCGGCCGTCTATTTCGCTTACGACACCGGCGATGAGGCATCCCTGCATGCCGGATTGTCGGTGGAGAAAGGCGAGAAATGGATCGCCACCAAATGGCTGCGCGAGCATCCGTTCCAAAAAGCATCGCGCTGACACTCGCACGTTGACGTAGCGACTACGCCGCTCGCCGCAGGCTCAAGGCAATCACCAAGCCGATGATCACATGCACCACGATGCTGCTGACGACCCAGCTTGCCGGCACCGGCGTTTTCGGCACTGCCGACAGCGGCACGACAATCAGATTCATCACCACGAAAAGCCCCAGGCCATACAAGCAGCCGTACAACCAGGGGCGTTCGAATAGCCCATCCACGCGCCGGCTGGCGAGGTAATACACCCCCACCATCACGCTCATGATGGCGTAGTGCAGCAGCGCGCCCAACGCTACCGTACCGCCGCCACCGAGAAAGGCACGCTTGCCCAGCAGGCCTGCAGCGATGTTTTGCAGGATGCGTACGGGTGGTACGCGATACAGCGCATGCCAGAACGAACATGCAAACAGGAGATCCGCCGTGGCGAGCGCCACGATAACCAGTACTACAAACAGCATGGTGGGATGCGCGCGCAGATGCCCCGACGCGCCGGAATCAAACGGTACCGACATGGGTTATCACTCGATCAGAACGAAGCTGCCAGCCGAGAAAAGCCCGCGAAGCCGTTGCGTGGGACAACTGCTTCGCGGGAGTGGGAAGTGAGGGAGACGTCGTCGCCGCCGGGTTCGTCTGCCTGGGGAGGTGCTGACGATAAGGTTTTGTTAGCGAGCCCTGCGACCGGTTCAGACTATGCAGGTCGGCACATGCCCTCCATAGCCAATTGCCTTTATTTTTTTAAAGCCTTTTTGTTGTCCCAGCGCAGTTCTCCTAGCCCCTCAGCCGTCCCCCAGGTGGTCGTGCGTGGCGCAGCGCCAGACTGGCGGCTGTCTGGTCAAGCCGCGCGCGGCCGCATGGGGCCGGCTGAGGGGCTAGGAGAACTGCGCTGGGACATCAAACAGGCTTCAAGCCATTGGGAGGGCGTTGCGTGTTTCTAGAACTAGATGGGCAAGGGCCGCTCTACGATCAGCTGACGCGTGCATTGAAAGCTTCCATTCTCGACGGCCGCATTGCCGCGGGAACGCAGCTGCCACCGACGCGTGAATTGGCGCACGAGCTGGAGATTTCACGTACCACCGTACTTGCCGCTTACGAACAGTTGCGTGCGGAAGGCTATATCGATGGCCGGGTTGGCTCGGGCAGCTTTGTCAGCCACCTGCAAGCCAGGCCACTGGCGCATCACGTGAGTACCGACATTGATGCGCCCTCCCGTTATGCCGAACGGGCGCGCAAGGTGCGCAACTGGGACATCCCGCGCATGCACCGGGGGCTGCGTTACAACCTGGAATACGGTTATCCGATGATCAACCCCACGCTCAACAATGCATGGGGTCGGGAGCTTGCCCGCGCGGCGGTGTATACGCGCCTCAACGCGGTGGAGCTGGCGGGGCTGGGCGTGCTGCGCAAGCAGACGTGTGATTACCTGGCACGCCGCCGTGGCGTACAGGCGGAACCGGATGACGTGCTGATCGTCACCGGCACGCAACAGGCCATCAATCTGGCCGCGCGCGTGCTGGTGAACGAAGGCGATCCGGTGGTACTGGAAGAGCCGCACTATTTTCTGGCGCACCAGGCGCTGGCCGCACATGGCGCCGAGCTGGTCAGCGTACGCACGGACGAGCACGGATTGATTTGCAGCGAGCTTCCGGAGCAATCGCCGCGCCTGATTTATGTCACGCCTTCGCATCATTTTCCTACCGGCGCCGTGCTCTCCATGCAGCGCCGGCTCGACCTTTTGCACTACGCCGAACGCCACCAATGCTGGATCCTGGAAGACGACTACGACGGCGAATTCCGCTACGACGCCCATCCACTGGCCGCCTTGCGCTCGCTCGACGAACAGGATCGCGTGATTTATGTCGGCACGTTTTCCAAGGTGATGTTCGGCGGCTTGCGGCTTGCGTACATGGTGATGCCTGCCGCGCTGCGCGCCGATTTCCTCAACGCGAAATACCTGACCGACATGGTTTGCCCGGTCATCGAGCAGGCGGCCTTGGCACGCTTCATGGAAGACGGCGGCTTTGAACGTCATCTGCGCGCCGCGCGCAAGGAACTGAAAGCGCGGCGTGAAATGCTGATTGCCGGCTTGAAGGAGCACGCGCGCGATCGCGTCGAGATCACCGATACACCCGCCGGCATGCACATGGTGGTGTGGCTGCGCGGCTACGATGCACCACGTCGCGAAGCGCTGGTCGCCTATGCACATGAACACGGCCTGGGCCTTCACCCGATGAGTCCGCTGTATGCGCGTGCGCCGGAGCGGCAGGGCTTGTTGCTGGGTTATTGCAGTCTGTCGGTGAACGAGTTGCGGGAGGCGATGCGCTTGTTCGGGCAATGCCTGGATTACATGGAGCAGGCGTAAGACCGCGCGTGAGCAACATACCTCCCGGCCCCGGCCACAACGGCCGGCGGGAGGTTTTTTCATAAGCTTCGGAGCAAAGCGCAGGCAGCGCTTGGTGCACCGCGACAAGCTTTGCCTTATGCTGAGCGGCTTTCCCTGCTTTGGCAAAGATGTGAGGAGTGCCCCATGGGCCTGGATATGGTTAGCGCCGGCCGCGACGTGCCGAACGAGATCAACGTCGTCATCGAGATTCCGAAGGATGCGGAGCCGGTCAAATACGAAGTGGACAAGGAAAGCGGCGCTATTTTCGTGGATCGCATCCTCTCCACCCCCATGCGCTATCCCTGCAACTACGGCTATGTGCCGGGCACCCTGGGCGGCGATGGCGACCCGCTCGACGCGCTGGTGATCCTGCCGCTGCCGCTGGTGCCGGGTTCGGTGATTCGCTGCCATCCGGTCGGCATGCTTAAGATGACCGACGAGGCCGGTTCGGATGAGAAGCTGGTGGTGATCCCGTCGAAGAAGATCTTCCCGGGCTACGCGCACATCGAAGACATCAAGGGCGTGTCGGGCCACTGGCTGGAGCGCATCGGCCACTTCTTCGAACACTACAAGGATCTGGAGAAGGGCAAGTGGGTGAAGCTGGAAGGCTGGGTGGGTGCCGCCGAAGCCAAAGCGGAAATCGTCGCTGGCGTGGAGCGCTGCAAGCAGAAGGCATAACGCCGGATAGCGGCGTAGGCATGCCATGCATGTCATGCCGCTGATGGGTGGCTGTAGGTTGGGTTAGCGCAGCGTAACCCAACCAATCGCTCCGAACATGTTGGGTTACGCTGCGCTAACCCAAACCTACGCCCATTCATCATGGCGGGTGCCTCGAAGCCGCATGACTGTTGGGGTGAGGCGCAGCCGAACCCCAATGATCATCTGGTCCACGGCAGGCCAGCATCTCTTCAAGTCATGATGTGGCCCGGACTGGACGTCTAAACGTCCAAACCCCGTTCCCACGGCGGCACGGCACCAAACTGTTCCGCCAGAAAATCCGCGAATGCCCGCACGCGCAACGGCACCAATCGCCGCTGCGGCATCACCGCATAGATGCCGGTCTCGGCAATCGAATACTCGGGCAACACCACTTTCAATCGCCCCGCACGCAAGTCATCGCACACGTGCCAGGTCGAGTGCTGCGCAATGCCCAGCCCGGCCAGCGCGGCGTCGCGCAGCATTTCGCCCAGCGTCGATTCCAACCGGCCATTGATGCGCACCGTATGCAGCTGGCCTTGCGCATCATGCAGGCGCCAGATGTCCTGGCGGCCATGGCTGCCTACCAGCATCAGGCATTCGTGCTTGCCAAGTTCCTCCGGCGTTTTCGGCATCCCGAAACGCCGCAAATAGTCAGGCGACGCACACAGCACACGCCGGTTCGCCGCCAGCTTGCGTGCCACCAGGCGCGAGTCGTGCAGCGCGCCGATGCGAATGGCAAGGTCGAAGCCGGCACGGATCAAGTCCTGCAGCTCGTCGCTGAAGTGCACGCTTAGGCGCACGCGCGGATAGCGCGCCATAAAGGCTGGCAGCAGCGGCGATACGAATTGGCGGCCGAACGATGCGGAGGCCGTAAGTCGCAATGTACCGCCCACATCCGAAGCGCCTTGGCGCAAGCCTGAGGTCAGCGCCTCCAGATCCTCCACCAGGGTTCGACCTTGCTCGGCCAAAGCCAACCCTTCCGGGGTGGGGCTGAGCCGCCGCGTGGTCCGATGCAACAGCCTTACCCCCAGATGCTGCTCCAACCGCTTTAAGCGCTGGCTGGCAACGGCGACAGAGAGATCCAGACTACGCGCGGCAGCGCTGATGGAGCCCTGGTCCAGCACGCGCATGAACAGGATGAGATCCCCGACGCGGTCCATATTTTCAATATTTTATTGAAAGTGATTCGCCATCTTGATGGTTTTTGCTGAAGATGCAAGCGCCTACGCTGCGACCCATCGCTTTTCGATGGAGTCGATCGCATGGCCATCTCCCCTTCCCGTTCCATGCCGGTGGCGCTGTACGCACTGGCTGCTGGCGCCTTCGGCATCGGCACCACCGAGTTCGTGATCATGGGTCTGCTGATCCAGGTGGCGGCCGATCTGAAAGTCGGCATCGCCACCGCCGGCCTGCTGATTTCAGGTTACGCGCTCGGTGTGTTCGCGGGCGCACCGATATTGACCGTCGCCACTAGCCGCTTGCCGCGCAAAGCGGTGTTGATCGGGCTGATGGCGATCTTCACGCTCGGCAATATCTGCTGCGCGATGGCACCGAATTACACGGTGCTGCTGCTTGCACGCGTGATCACGTCGCTGGCGCACGGCACGTTCTTCGGCGTCGGCTCCGTGGTCGCGACCAGCCTGGTGGCAGCGGATCGTCGCGCTTCAGCGATCTCGATCATGTTTACCGGCCTGACCATTGCGACCTTGCTTGGCGTGCCGGCGGGCGCGTGGCTCGGTTTGCACTTTGGCTGGCGTTCGACGTTCTGGGCTGTTGCCGCGATCGGCATAGTCGCCATGCTGGTGATTACGGCGCTGGTGCCTGCGGGTCACGAGCATGGCAAACGCATCGCGGTGCGGGATGAATTGCGTGCCATTGGCAATCCATCCGTGCTGTTTGGTTTGCTGATGACGGTGCTTGGCTTTGCCGGCGTGTTTACCGTGTTCACCTACATCCAGCCGATCCTCACCGAGGTGACGGGTTTTGCGCAAAGCGCGGTGTCGCCCATCCTGCTGATGTTTGGCCTGGGGCTGATCGCCGGCAATCTGCTCGGCGGCAAGCTCGCCGATCGCCAGCTGACACGCGCACTACTGGCGACGCTGATTGCATTGATCGTGGTGCTTGGCGTGATGACGTTCGCGCTGCAGAGCAAAGTGTTGGCCGTGCTGTTCGTGGGACTGCTCGGCATTGCCGCCTTCGCGACCGTACCGCCATTGCAGTTGTGGGTGCTGCACAAGGCGGAGGATGCCAAGAGCCTGGCATCCAGCTTGAATATCGGCGCCTTCAATCTCGGCAATGCACTGGGTGCATGGCTGGGCGGCATCGTGGTGGCGCACGGCCCTGGCCTCGGCGCCCTCACCTGGGTAGCGGCGTTTATCACTTTCTCGGGTCTTTTGGTGGCGCTCTGGGCGCTGCGCCGTGAAACGAATCCGCAGCGCCTGCCGACAAATGCGTGCGCCTGATCACTCGCGTTCAACTCATCATTACAAGGCATGAGCATGGATTATCGATTGCTTGGCACCTCGGGTTTCAAAGTACCTGTGCTCGGGTTTGGCGCGGGCACGTTCGGCGGCAAAGGACCGCTGTTCAGCGCATGGGGCCATACGGTTGGCGACGAAGCACGCCGCCTGCTCGACATCTGCCTGGAGGCTGGCGTCAACCTGTTCGATACCGCGGACGTCTATTCCGATGGCGCCTCGGAAACCATTCTTGGCGAAGCGCTCAAAGGCCGCCGCGATAGAGCAATCATCTCCACCAAGCTCACGCTGCGCGTGGGCGATGGCCCCAACGACGTCGGCGCATCGCGGCATCATCTCGTCACCGGTATCGAACGCGCGCTCAAGCGTTTGCAGACCGATTACATCGATCTGTTGCAACTGCATCACTTCGACGCGATGACGCCGGTGGAAAGTGTGATGCGCACGCTCGACGATCTAGTGCGCGAGGGCAAGGTACGCTATCTCGGTGCATCGAATTTCTCCGGCTGGCAACTGATGAAATCGCAGGCGGTAGCGGATCGCCATGGCTACACGCGTTTGGTCGCCAACCAGACGTACTATTCGCTGATCGGCCGCGATTACGAGTGGGAATTGATGCCGCTTGGACTGGACCAAGGCGTGGGCGCGGTAGTGTGGAGTCCACTTGGCTGGGGCCGGCTGACCGGCAAGATTCGCCGTGGTCAGCCACTGCCTGCGGGCAGTCGTCTGCACGAAACAGCAGGCTTCGCGCCACCGGTGGATGAGGAGCGGCTTTACCGCGTGGTGGATGCGCTCGATGACATCGCCGCCGAAACCGGCAAGACCGTGCCGCAGATCGCATTGAACTGGTTGCTGCAGCGTCCCACGGTGTCGACCGTGCTGATCGGTGCACGCAACGAAGAGCAACTTCGACAGAACCTCGGTGCCATCGGCTGGCATTTGAGCCGCGAACAGATCACCCGGCTGGATGCAGCCAGCGCCGTCACGCCGCCTTATCCCTACTACCCGTATTGGAATGGTCAATTCGCCGAGCGCACACCGCCGGCTGTCCAGTCAACATCGTCCCTCGGAGACTCACGATGAAAGCTGTCGCCCTCACCCGTTATCTGCCCATCGACGATCCGCAATCTTTGCTCGACGTGGAGCTGCCCAAGCCCGAGATCGGCCCGAACGACCTGCTGGTGTGCGTGGAAGCGGTGTCCGTCAACCCGGTCGACACCAAGTTGCGCTCGCCCAAGCCAAACGTAGAAGCACAGCCGCGCGTGCTCGGCTTCGATGCCGCCGGCACGGTGGCAGCGGTAGGCGCCGACGTCTCCGACTTCAAGCCGGGCGACGAGGTGTATTACGCCGGCGACGTCACGCGTGCTGGCAGCAATGCGCAATACCAGGCGGTGGATGCGCACCTGGCTGCACATCGTCCACGTCGTCTGGATGCCGCTGCTGCGGCAGCGTTGCCATTGGTCACCATCACGGCATGGGAGCTGTTGTTCCATCGCATGCCGTATCAGCCCGAGCGCGGTGGTGACGGCAAATCGCTGCTGGTGATTGCCGGTGCCGGCGGCGTCGGCTCGATGGCCATCCAGCTTGCGCGCCGCGCCGGCTTCACCGTGATCGCTACCGCTTCACGACCCGAAACGCAGGCGTGGTGCCGTGCGATGGGCGCGCAGCATGTGATCGATCACCGTCAGCCATTGACAGCACAACTGAAAGCACTCGGTTTCAATGAGATTGACGCCGCGCTCAATCTGGCCGACACCTCGCACTACTGGACGGAGCTCGGCGAACTGCTGGCGCCACAAGGGCATGTCGGCCTGATCGTGGAACCGAAGTCACCCGTACACATCGGCGATCCGTACAAAGCCAAATGCATCGGCATTCATTGGGAAATGATGTTTGCGCGGCCACGCTTCAAAACCGCGGATATGAGTGAGCAAGGGCGCATCCTGGAGCGCGTGGCGGCATTGATCGATGAAGGCGAGTTGCGCGGCATTCAACGCGAAACGTTGAGCCCGATCAATGCGGAAAACCTGCGTGAGGCGCATCGTCGATTGGAGTCGGGCAGCACGATTGGCAAGCTGGTGCTTGCGGGTTGGTGATTTTCGGAAAATTGAAGCCCGTAGGCTGGGATGAAATCCCAGCGCCGTCATGCCAAAGAAGTGCTGGGATTTCATCCCAGCCTACGGGCACCCGGAAACGTCAGTGATGCACCACCGGCTTGGCCGGCTCGCCTTTCTTGCCCAGCTCTTCGAGCAACGTCGACAGGTCCTCGGCGTGCTCTTCCTCCTTCGCCAGAATTTCTTCCATCACGCGGCGCGAGGTCGGATCGTCGTTGCCAAGGTATTGCGCGATGTCGCGGTAGCTATCAATGGCGATGCGCTCGGCGATCAGATCCTCCTTGAGCATGTCCACCAAGTCCGCGCCTTCGACGTAGTCGGAATGGCTGCGGGTCAGCAAACCATCCGGATTGAAATTCGGTGCGCCGTCGAGTTGCGTAATGCGTCGCGCAAGCATGTCAGCATGCTCTTCTTCTTCCCGCGCATGCTCCAGGAACTCTTCCGCCACACTCTTGGCGTGAATGCCCGAGGCCATGTAGTAGTGACGTTTGTAGCGCAAGGTGCATACGATTTCGGTGGCGAGTGCTTCATTGAGCAACTTGACCACCGTATCGCGATCCGCTTTGTAACCTTCGGTGATCGCGCCTTTTTCGATATGTTCCCGCGCGCGCTTGCGAATGGTCTGAATGTCGGTAAGAAAGGGCTTGGACGCCATGGCCATCTCCTGCTTATGGCTGTTGCTGTCCGCTATCCTGTCTTTGCCACCGCGAAGCACGGGTGAAAATAAAGTCGCGAAGGTGTTCCGCCCAGCCTGATCGCCTATGGCAGCTCGTAATCGAAGAGGTAGAAATGCTTGCCTTGTTCGATCTGGATTTGCATTGAGCCGGTTAAACCCGTCAATGCTTCCGTGCCCGAATCCGGTACGACAGTCACCGACAACTGCGGCACACCACGATTCATGATGCCGTGATGCTGCAGCACGAAGCTGCCTTGTTTGCCGTGCAACGAACCGGTCACGCGTTCGATCGCCACGTAGCCTGCCGAGCCTTGCACTTGCCCCATGGCCGAAAGCATTTCGCCAAGGCTGGTCGCTTCAAGATCGCCGTGGAATTGCTTGTCGAGCGTCATCCGCCCCAGGCCGGCCTGCTCAATACCAGGAGCTGCTGGCTGCGGCGCGAGCTTTACGTCGAAAGGTCCCTTTGCCTGCATGACACCTCGCCTCTGGGTCAGTTGCGATATTGAACATCACTTAGGTACGGGCCGAAAGCTGGACCACTCAAGGTGTCAGGCCCCGGCTTTCGCCGGAGCCCACGGGGCCTGAGCATGCGCCGATACAGGCATCAAGCCTTGTGATAAACCTCGGCACCTTGCGAGCGGAATTCTGCAGCCTTCTCGGCCATGCCTTCTTCCAACGCAGCCGTTTCATCCACGCCGTGCTCCGCAGCGTAATCGCGCACGTCCTGGGTGATTTTCATCGAGCAGAACTTCGGCCCGCACATGGAGCAGAAGTGCGCGGATTTGTGCGCATCCTTCGGCAATGTTTCGTCGTGGAATTCGCGCGCTTTGTCCGGGTCGAGGCCGAGGTTGAACTGATCATCCCAGCGGAATTCGAAGCGCGCCTTGCTGAGTGCATTGTCGCGCACCTGTGCACCCGGATGGCCCTTGGCAAGATCAGCCGCGTGCGCAGCAATCTTGTAGGCGATGATGCCGTCGCGCACATCTTGCTTGTTCGGCAGGCCAAGGTGTTCCTTCGGCGTGACGTAGCAGAGCATGGCGGTGCCAAACCAACCGATCATCGCCGCGCCGATGGCGCTGGTGATGTGGTCGTAGCCGGGCGCGATGTCGGTGGTGAGTGGCCCCAGCGTGTAGAACGGTGCTTCGTGGCACTTTTCCAGCTGGCGCTCCATGTTTTCCTTGATCAACTGCATCGGCACGTGGCCGGGGCCTTCGATCATCACCTGCACGTCGTGTTTCCAGGCGATCTGCGTGAGCTCGCCCAGCGTATCGAGTTCACCGAATTGCGCGGCATCGTTCGCATCTGCCACGCAACCAGGACGCAGGCCATCGCCGAGGCTGAAGGAGACGTCGTAGGCCTTCATGATCTCGCAGATGTCTTCGAAGTGCGTGTAGAGGAAATTTTCCTTGTGATGCGCCAGGCACCATTTGGCCATGATCGAACCGCCACGCGAGACGATGCCGGTCACGCGCTTGGCCGTGAGCGGCACGAAGCGCAGCAGCACGCCGGCGTGGATGGTGAAGTAATCCACGCCTTGCTCGGCCTGCTCGATCAGCGTGTCACGGAACAGCTCCCAGGTAAGGTCTTCCGCGACGCCACCGACTTTTTCCAATGCCTGGTAGATCGGCACGGTGCCGATCGGCACCGGCGAATTGCGGATGATCCATTCGCGCGTTTCATGGATGTTCTTGCCGGTGGAAAGATCCATCACGGTGTCGCCGCCCCAGCGGATCGCCCAGACCAGTTTTTCAACTTCTTCAGCGATGCCCGAGCTGACTGCGCTGTTGCCGATGTTCGCGTTGATCTTGGTGAGGAAGTTGCGGCCGATGATCATCGGCTCGCTTTCCGGGTGGTTGATGTTGGCGGGAATGATGGCGCGGCCGCGCGCCACTTCGTCGCGCACGAATTCCGGGGTGATCAGCTTCGGCAGCGAGGCGCCGAACGATTCGCCCGGATGCTGCTTGCATAGCGCGCTCTGCTTGAGTGCTTCGACACGCTGGTTTTCGCGGATGGCGATGTATTCCATCTCCGGCGTGACGATGCCGCGGCGGGCGTAGTGCATCTGCGTGACGTTGGCGCCGGCTTTGGCGCGCAACGGTGCACGCGTGTGGCCGAAGCGCACGGCATCCAGCTTGGCATCGGCAGCACGCTCGCGGCCGAAGGCGGAGGTGAGTCCCGACAATTGCTCGACGTCGCCGCGCTCCATGATCCATGGCGCACGCAGCGCCGGCAGGCCAGCTACGAGATCGACGGTGTACTCGGGATCGGTATAGGGGCCTGAGGTGTCATAGACAGTGATGTCCGGATTGGCCTCACCACCGAACAAGGTTGGCGTCTGTGCCTGCGTGATCTCGCGCATCGGCACGTTCAGATCAGGACGGCTGCCCTGGACGTGGATCTTGCGCGAACCCGGAATCGGGCGCGTGACGGCTTCGGAGAGTTCTTGCGCGGCGCGCACGAGTTCGGAGGGCAAGGCATTCATCGGCGTTCGTCCTTCATGTATCCGCAACGCAGTGCGGGGTGTGCGGCTAGCCGCACGGGGATCGAAGCGATGGCGCCAACGCACGGTGGTGATCGTGCGACGAAGCTCCCTACACCGGTGCTAACCGGATCAGGTTCGAAGGGACTCTCTCAGCCGACAGGTGGTCGGCACCCCCGCTTCCTAACAACAACCCCGCTATTTGACCATGAAGCGGGGTGATAAACGAGTGCAGGCTGGCTCAGTGGGCGGGCGCGTAGGCGCGCAAGAACATGGTGACGCTGGCGCGGGCGTTTTCTTCGATTTCCCTGGCGTAGGCCTGCTGGCAATCGACGCAACCGAACATGTGCCGCATCATGGAATCGCCTTTGATCAGCGAAATGAACTGCGTTGCCGCGCGCGGCACGTTGGCGATCTCGAGCATGCCGGCATCCACTGCCTGCTGCAGCAGGCGCTCCAGCAGGGCACGGGAGCGCATCGGACCTTCTTCCCACATCAACTTGCCGTAACGCGGATTGCCTTGCCGGCAATCGCTGAGAATGGCGCGGAACGTACCCACGGTTTCCGGATCGCAATCCAGGCGTGCGTGGGTAAGGGCGATGCGGTTGAGGATCTCCCCGATATCGGTGCTGGAGTCGAACTGGTAGGTCTCCTCGGGCAGGAGATCCTGGATGCGCGCGCGGATGACCTCGCGGAACAGGTTGTCCTTATCACCGAAGTGACTGTAGACCGTGAGCTTGGATACGCCCGCCTCCGCGGCGATCGCATCCATGCTGGTGCCGGCGAAGGCATTGCGTATGAACAGAGCCTTGGCGGCGTCGAGAATGGCCGCGCGCTTTTCCATGTCCTTAGGGCGACCTGGCCCATGCGGCTTGGCTAGCGGGATCGAGTTCATAGATGCACCTTCACAAATCAGAAAACCCAATTTAATATACGGGTCGGTTTACTTATTTTCCGAATGATACCGAATATTTCGGCCCATGTGCGTAACGACTCCAGAAATGGCGCTCAGCGCTCCCTACCGCAAGATCCAGCGTCTGCTTTCGGAGTGGCTGGAAGACAGCCGGACAGCGCGCAGACAGGTATTTGCGATCCGAGCCCTGGTGCCGACTCTGGATGCTACAGACAAGCATCGTTTGTGCCGTTGGCTGGCGTGGTGGTGCGTTGCGGCGGGATCGCGCGGCGAATGGTTGCTTGGACGGATCGAGCGGCTTGATCCGGCGCTCGGCACGGGTACCGAAGCGGCGCTTTCGCGACTGCCGCTCGGGGTGGGTTTGAGCGCTGTTCGGCTGCATCGGAAAAGCGCGTAAGTGTCCGCGGACACAGGACAAAAGCATGACTTACGTCAGGTCGTTGCGATGACTTCCGGCACTTCGTGCAGGACATGTCGCACCGCAACCTTACCATTGTCGAAACAGGGTCTAAACGCTTATCCTTTTTGACCTTTTTTTGATCCGTATAGGCTTGTTTTCCATGGCGATGAACTTCGATCAGGCGCGTCAAAACATGGTTGAGAACCAGGTGCGCCCCTGGGAGGTACTGGATGGTCGCGTGCTTGACGTGCTGCGTCACGTCCGTCGCGAAGACTTCGTGCCGCCTGCGCATCGCCAGCTGGCCTTTGCCGATCTGAACCTGCCGCTCGGCCACGGCGAAGTGATGATGAAGCCGGTGATCGAGGGCCGCGTGCTGCAGGCCCTGGCACTGAAACCCGAAGACAGCGTGCTGGAAATCGGCACCGGTTCGGGGTTCCTCACGGCCTGTCTGGCCAGCCTGGCCGCTCACGTCACCAGCGTGGATATCCATGCCGATTTCACGGTCGCCGCCGCTGAGCGCCTGAAAGCCGCCGGCATCACCAATGTGCAATTGCTGACCGGCGAAGCCGTAAGCGACTGGCAGCCGCAAGGCACGTTCGATGCGGTGGTTGTCACCGGAGCCGTTTACCGTACCCCTGACCGTTTCCTCACCTGGCTCAAGCCCGGCGGCCGGTTGCTCGTCGTTCGCGGCGAGTCGCCCGTGCAGCAGGTGCTGGTGCTGACGCACGAAGGCAATGGCCGTTATCGCGAGGAAAGCCTGTTCGAGACGGATCTCCCCTATCTCGCGCACGCCGAACCACCTCGCCGATTCGTTTTTTGACCCTGATCGATTCCCCGACCTACGAGGCGAACCATGCGCTTGAAGCTTCTGACCCTTGCCCTGTCCCTGGCCGCAGTTTCCCTGCCCAGCCATGGCGAGGATTTGCTGGATGCATACCGTCAGGCGCGTGCGAACGACCCTGTCCTGGCACAGGCCGACGCCACCCGTCTCGCCGTTCACGAAGGCATTCCGCAGGCACGCGCGCTGCTGCTGCCGCAGATCAGTGCGGGCATGAGCCTGCAGCAGCAAAGCATTACCGGCAATAGCAACTTCAGCGGGACCGGGACCAATACCGGCAACAGCGGCGTCATCAGCGGACACGAGCGTACGCGCTCGATTTCGGCCAGCATCGACCAGACCATCCTCAACCTGTCCGATGTCGCCAATCTGCAGGCCGCGCACTCCACGGCCGATGCGCAGGAAAAAACCTATGAGGCTGCTGCGCAGGAATTATTCGTGCGCGTGGCCAGCGCCTACTTCGCGGTGCTGAACGACGAAGAGCAGGTCGCCGTGGCCAAAGCCAACGAGGAAGCCTTCCGCGTTACCTACGACCAGGCCGATCAGCAATACAAGGTCGGCATTGCCGCCGTGACTAACGTGTACCAGGCCAAGTCGCTTTATGAAGCCGCCAAGGCGAACACCGTCACCATCGAAAATACGCTTGCCAACGATCGCCAGGCGCTGAGCGTGATCACCGGCAAGCCGGTGGGCGATCTGAAGAAGCTGCGCCCGGACCTGCCGATGGCCCCGCCCGCTCCTGCCGATCCGCAAGCCTGGGTGGACAGCTCGCTGAAGAACAACCCAACCCTGATGTCGGCACAGCTGTCGGTGGACGCTGCGGAACACACCATCAACGCCGCGCGCGCCAACCACCTACCCACCATCACGGCCAGCCTGTCGCGCGGCAAAAGCACGTCATGGCTTGAGAACGGTAGCTACAACGTCGCCGGCAACGGCCGTTACGGCAACACCATCGGCGTCACGCTGTCCGTACCGATCTTTTCCGGCGGCGCCACCCAGTCGAAGGTGCGCCAGAGCATCTATCAGCGTGACGAAGCGCAGGATTCGCTGGAGCTGACCCGCCGCCAGACCATTCAGAGCACGCTGAACTACTACAACTCGGTACTCGCCGGCATCAGCGAAGTGGAATCGGGCAAGGCTGCGGTGGATTCGGCGCAGAAAGCCGTGGACGCCACCAAGGCCGGTTTCCAGGTAGGTACGCAGATCATGCTTGACGTGCTGACCTCCATTCAGAACCTCACCTCTGCGCAAAGCACCTATTCGACCGCGCGGCATCAGCTGGTACTCAACCGCCTGCTGTTGAAGCAATCGGCCGGCACCATCACTTACGACGATCTGCAGAGCGTCAATTCACTGCTGCAGTAGTCGGCTCGAACCGAATAAAAAAGGCCGGGTTTCCCGGCCTTTTTTGTGCCTGCAGGAAAGCTATTCCTGCAACATCCGATCGATCAGATGCATCACGCGCCGCACGGCGCCACGCTCGCTGTCGAACACCACACGTGCCTGACGCCCCATCTGCCTGCAACCCACCTCGTCCTGCAGCAATTGGAGTACCTCGCCGCCGAGCGCTTCGTTCTGCATCACGCGCTTCGCACCACCGCCGCGAATCAGGGTGAGGGTAATTTCCTCGAAATTGAAGGTATGCGGCCCCACCAGCACCGGGCGCGCCAGCGACGCGGGCTCGAGCACGTTGTGGCCGCCGATCGGCACCAGGCTGCCGCCGACGAAGGCAACGTCGGAGGCGGCGAAAAACGGCATCAGCTCACCCATCGTGTCGATTACGAAGACCTGATGCGATTCCCCCGGCACGCGATCGGTACTGCGCGTCGCCATGGTGAAGCCCAGGCTTCGCACCGAATGCTCCACCAGCCGGAAACGCTCGGGGTGACGCGGCGCGATCAGCAACAAGGCATCAGGCAGCCGCTTGAGTACTTCCAGGTGTGCCTCCAGCACGGCCAGTTCCTCGCCTTCGTGCGTGCTGGCGGCAATCCACACCGGACGCAGATGGCCCCATTGCTGGCGGAACGCTTCGCCGTCTTCCAGCGCACCATCCGGCACCGGCATATCGAACTTGAGATTGCCGCTGACAGTGACCAGGGCCGGATCGGCACCGAGCAGACGATAGCGCGCCGCATCGGTGCGCGATTGCGCCGCGATCTGCCGCACGCAGCGCAGCGCCGAGCGCAGCAACGCGCGCATCGGCGCATAGCCGCGCAGCGAGCGACCGGACAGGCGCGCATTGACGATCATCAGCGGAATCCCGCGCCGATAGCAGCCGAAATACAGATTCGGCCAGATCTCCGTCTCCACGATCAGCGCCAGCCGCGGACGCACCTGCTTGAGAAAGCGATGCACGGAGAACGGCAGGTCATACGGCAAATACACATGGAACACGCTGTCGCCAAACAACTGCTGCACGCGTGCCGAACCGGTCGGCGTCACCGTGGTAACCACCAGCGGCGCGTTGGGATAGTCCTGGCGCAGCGCCTTGATCAGCGGCTCGGCCGCATTCACTTCGCCCACCGACACGGCATGCACCCAGATGCTGCCGCGCAGATCCGGCGCCTTGAAGATGCCGAAGCGCTCCGGCCAGCGCTGGTGGTAATTGCCGTAGCGCATCCCGCGTGTCAGCAAGCGCAGCACGATCAGCGGCGTGGCGAGGTACATCAGGAGGGTATAGAGATAGCGCAACGTCGCGTCGTTCCGGTCCGGGACGCGAAAGTATACGGGTCGGCGCGTCGCGCGCCTTCGGTCGCAGGCCAGCCGCTACAATGGTCCGAATGCCCGGAACACCTTATCCCTCTTTCACCCGCTCCCTGCTCGCACCACGCCTTTGGCCGGCGTGGATAGGCTTAGGGCTCATGAAGCTCATCGCCATGCTGCCGTTCCCGATATTGATGGGCATGGGCCGCACGCTCGGCTGGATGATCGAACGCATTCCCTCGCCACGGCGCAAGGTCGCCGCGACCAACATCGCGCTGTGCTTCCCCGAGCTGGACGCCAAGGCGCAGGCCGCGCTGGTCGATGCGCATCTGCGCGACATCGGCATGATGCTGATCGAGTTCGCGCTCGGCTGGATGGGTTCGGATCGCGCCATCGGCAAGATCCCCGTAACCATCGAAGGGCTGGAACATCTGGAAGCCGCACACGCCGAGGGCCGCGGCGTGCTGCTGGTCGGCGGGCACTTCTCGCACCTGGAGCTTTGTGCGCGACTGGTATCGCAGCGTATCCGCATCGCCGGCATGTATCGGCGCATGGACAATCCGGTGTTCGAATGGACGGTGCTGCGCGCACGCCTGGGCTATGCGCGCGCGATGTTCGACAAGGACGACATCCGCGGCACCGTGAAATACCTGCGCAACGGCGGCACGCTATGGTACGCGCCCGACCAGGACATGCGCAGCAAGGACAACGCCTTCGTACCGTTCTTCGGCGTGATCGCCGCCACCATCACTGGCACGCATCATCTCGCGCGCCTGTCCCGCTCGGTGGTGGTGCCGTTCTTCCATCGCCGCCTGCCGGGCAGCCAGGGTTATGCCTTGCGTTTGGGCGCACCGCTGGAAGACCTGCCCAGCGCGGATGCCGAGGCCGACACTGCGCGCGTCAACCGCTGCATCGAGGACATGGTGCGCGAGGCGCCCGAGCAATACCTGTGGGTGCACAAGCGCTTCAAGACACGCCCGGAAGGCTCTCCGCCGATCTATTAAGCACTGCGTGATCGTAGGCTGGGATGGGATCCCAGCTTCCGGATGCCGGATTGCATCTACGCCCAGCCCAGGGTCGACAGGCTGGCGTCAGCCTCTCCCGGTACATAGGCGCATTGGCCCTCTTCGCGCCCATCGTCATGCCCCGCAACCACCTACTTCGCCGGTCGGAAACCCGCCCGGCCCCGCCGATTGCCGTAAGATTTTGCGCCAGGCAGACCAGGAACACGGCATGACCGCGCAGCAAGGACAGCAGGCCCAGGCCTGCCCGATTTTCATGTACCACAACGTGGCGCAGGCGCCCCGCGCCCTCAAGCGCTGGCGCAGCCTGTACGTGAGCCCCGGTGCGTTCGCGCGGCAGATGTGGCTGCTCAAGCGACTGGGCTACACCGGCCTGTCGATGAGCGATGCGATGCCCTACCTGCGCGGGGAGCAACACGGTCGCATCGCGGTCATTACGCTGGACGACGGCTACGTCGACAATCTCCAGTTCGCCATGCCGGTGCTCCAACGCTACGGCTTCACCGCCACCTGCTACGTGGTGAGCGGCAGCATCGGCCGCTACAACCATTGGGACGCCGAAAAACTCGGCATCCAGAAACCCTTGATGACACCAGCGCAACTGCGCGCCTGGCACGAAGGCGGCATGGAGATCGGCGCGCATACGCGTTCGCATCCACGCCTGCGCCAATGCAGCGATACGCAACTGCACGACGAGATCGCCGGCAGCAAGACCGATCTCGAAGACGTGCTGGGCGCACCGGTCACGCAGTTCTGCTATCCATACGGCGACATGGATGACCGCGTCGCCGACGTCACGCGTGCATCGGGCTACGCGGCTGCCACGACCACCCGGCGCGGCCGCGCCATCATCGGCACGGACTTGTGGCGCCTGCCGCGCGTGCAAGTCGCTCGCCATCACATCCTGCCGCAATTTGCCATGCGCGCATTCACCAACTACGAGAACAAACGTTACGAGAGCGGGCGCGCATGAAATTTCTTTTCGTCGGCACCAACCCGGAAAACACCGGCGCCGCTACGCATTTCGTGGCCTTGGCCCAGGCCATGGTGGAAGCAGGCCATGAGGTCAGCGCCGTGGTTTATCCAGGCGGCCTGATCGCCAACGCGTTGGCCAACTCGGGTGCCAAGCTTTATCCAGCGAAATTCCGCAACGTGTTCGATCTGCGTGGCTATCGCGCCACCTTCAAGGCAGCGCGCGATCTGCAGCCGGATTGGCTGGTCGGCAACTTCGGCAAGGAATACTGGCCGTTGATTCTGGTGAGCCGTTTGCTCGGCATACCGGTCGCGCTGTTCCGCCATCGCACGCCGCCGATGGGACGCGTTTCGGGTTACCTGGTGCCGCGCCTGGCGCAACGCTTTTTTGCCGTCTCCGCGCATGCACGCCAGGCATACCTGGAACGCGGCGTGCCGCCGCAACTGGTGCGCGTGCTGTACAACCCGGTAAACATGGCGTGGTGCAAGCCGGACGCGCAACGGCGCAGCGAGATCCTGCATCGGCTGGGCATTCCGCAGGATGCCATCGTGCTTGGCTACTTTGGCCGCATCCATCACAGCAAGGGCATTTTCACCCTGCTGGAAGCACTCGGTGGCGCGATGACACAGGAATCGCGCCTGCACTGCCTGTGGCTGGGCCATGGCCCGGACGTGCAACAGCTGGGCGACAGCATTGAAGCCGGCGCCTTTGCGCATCGCCATCACATGCTCGGCTGGATCGACGACGTGCATCCGTACTACAGCGCGATCTCGATGCTGGCGTTTCCCTCCGTCGCCACCGAAACCTTCGGCCGCGTGTCAGTGGAAGCACAAGCAGCTGGCGCACCGGTGCTCGGCAGCAATATCGGTGGCGTGCCCGAAACACTTTCGCCCAATGTCACCGGCTTGCTGCTGCCGCCTGGCAACGCCGCCGCGTGGCGCAATGCGATCCTCAAGATGTGCGAGACGGACGTGCGCGAGCCGATGAGTGTGGCGGCGCGGGATTTTGTGGATCGGCATTTCAGTACGCGGGTGATTGCGGATGAGTTTGTG
>NZ_DATEJY010000087.1:0-4118 GCF_035277725.1 Dyella sp.
TATCTACAACCGCGAGCTGTTCGAAGCGCGAACGATCGCTCGCCTGGGTGAGCACCTGGAACGTCTGCTGCAAGCGGTGTTAGCGATGCCGGATGCACCGCTATATGCGTTGCCGATGTTGTCGGAGGCTGAGCGGCATCATGTATTGCATGCCTTGAATGCCACGGCGCAGGATTATCCGCATGAGGCCTGTCTACACGAGCTGATCGAAGCGCGAGTGACGCAGCATCCTGATGCAATGGCGCTGGTGTGCGAAGGCAGCGCACTGAGCTACCGGGAGCTGGACGCACAAGCCAACCAGCTGGCGCATTACCTGCGCGCACATGGCGTTGGCCCGGACTGTCTGGTTGGTTTGTGCGTGGAGCGCTCGCTGGCGATGGTGGTGGGCATCCTGGGCATCCTGAAGGCAGGCGGTGCGTATGTGCCGCTGGATCCCAGCTACCCGAGCGATCGCCTGGCTTACATGCTGGAAGACAGTGCCCCGGCCGTGCTGCTGACGCAGGCCGGCTTGCAAGAACGCTTGCCGGCGATGGTCGTACCGGCGCTGCGCCTGGATGCGGACGCAGACATTCTCGCGGCGTACCCGACCACGCGGTTGGCGAAAGCGGATTTAGGCCTGCGCGCCGACGATCTGGCTTATGTCATCTACACCTCCGGCTCCACCGGCAAGCCCAAAGGGGTGCAAGTCACCCACCGCAATATCGTCAATTACGCATGGGGTATCGTCCATCGATTCGGTTTCGATCGTGAGATGGCCTACGCCTCGGTCTCGACCATTGCGGCGGATCTGGGCAACACGGTGGTGTTTGGCGCCCTGGTGACGGGCGGCCGCCTGCATCTGCTTTCACAGCAGTGCTCGACGGATGCCTTAGCCTTTCAGCAGTACATGGTTAGATGCGGCATCGATGTACTCAAAATAACCCCCTCGCACTTTCTGGCCTTAAGTGATGGCGGCAACGTAGATGCCGCATTCCCACGCCAGCATTTGATTTTCGGCGGCGAAGCCTCCCGGCAACACTGGATCGACGAGCTCAATGCGCGTGCCACCGGCTGCAAGATCCATAACCACTATGGCCCAACCGAAACCACGGTAGGGGTGCTTACCTGCACCAGCGGACAGCATTGGGGCGGCGGCCTCACTTTTCCGCTCGGTCGCCCGTTGCCGAACATCCAGGCCTATGTGCTCGACGAACATCTCAAGCCGGTTCCGATGGGCGCGCCGGGTGAGCTGTACATCGGTGGGGCGGGTGTGTCGCGCGGCTATCTGCATCGCCCGGAACTGACAAACGAGCGCTTCATAGCGCATCCGTTCGAGAACAACCCGGACGCTCGCCTCTATCGCGCGGGTGACATGGTCCGCTATCTGCCCGACGGCCATCTCGCCTTTCTCGGGCGCGCAGACCGGCAGCTGAAGATACGCGGCTTCCGCATCGAACCCGGCGAGATCGAGGCGGCGCTGATGGAGGGTTCGAGCCTCAAGGATGCAGTGATAGTCCCGTTCGAAGCATCAGGCGGTGATCTGCAACTTGTCGCCTATGTCGTTCCCGATGGCGCCGCGCAAGACGAGGCGATGACGGTCGAATCGATCCGGCGGCACGCCATGTCCGTACTGCCGAGCCATATGGTTCCCTCGGCGTTTGTGGTGATGACGGCATTGCCGCTGACCGCCAATGGAAAGCTCGACCAGGCCGCCTTGCCGCAGCCGGAAGCCGTCACTTCGATCGATGCGTATGTGGCGCCAAGTGACGACATCGAACGCTCCATTTGCGAGATATGGCGCGATGTGCTGGGTGTCGATCGTGTCGGTGTTCGCGACAATTTCTTTAGCCTTGGCGGCCACTCTTTGTTGGCCATGCGCATCCTGTCTGCGTTGCGGCAGCAATTTTCGTTGGACGAGCATGCCTTGTCGCTGCCGGTTCTGTTCGGGCACCAGGATGTCGAGTCGCTGGCTCGCTTCATCAAAGCGGATCAGCAAAAGATCCATTTGCGCAAGAACATCGACGCGCTCGAGATGAGTGCGCCCGACATGCAGGAGGGGTATGTATGACCAGCATCTCCCAGATTGTCGATGAAGCTATCGATGAAGGTGTCTATCTTTTCGTCAAGGATGACCGTCTGGCGTTCAAGGCCAAGGAAGGGCGAATGTCCGATGCCTTGCGAGAAAAGCTGGGGCGATACAAGACCGAGATCATCGCCTATCTGCGCGACATGAATGAAGGCACGGAGGCCTGGGGCGGCGCGTTGCCGGCCATCGAGCGCTTGCACGATCGCATCGGCGTCCTGGCATCGTTCGCGCAACAACGGCTTTGGCTCGTCGACCAGATCGACGGTAGCAGCAGCGAATACAACGCCTCCGTGATTCTCCGCCTGCAAGGGCGCTTGGATCGCCAGGCGATGCAGCGCGCACTGGATGCGGTCGTGGAACGTCATGAAGTGCTGCGCACCAATTTCGCCGCAGCAGGCGAGGTGGTGATCCAGGTCATCAACGAGTCGGCGGCGGTGCCGGTTTCGGCGATGAACTTGTCCAGCCTCGATGCGGAACGGCAGCAAAGCGAGCTGGCAAGCCTGGCGCAGTGGGAGGCCAAGACTCCCTTCGATCTTTCGAAAGACCTGATGCTGCGAGCCGTGCTGATCGTGCTTTCTGACACGGAGCATGCGCTCATCGTTACGCAACACCACATTGCGTCGGACGGCTGGTCGGTCGGCATCCTGATTCGGGAATTCAATGTCTTGTATGCCGCCTTTGTTCGCAATGAGGTCAATCCGCTGGCGCCTTTGGACATCCAGTATGCGGATTACGCCCAATGGCAACGCAGCTGGCTCAAAGGCGAAGTGCTGGACAGCTTGTTGGGCTACTGGTCGACGGAGCTGTCCGGCGCGCCGCCGGTGCATGCATTGCCGTTGGCGGGTGCTCGTCCGGCCAGGCAAAGCCATGCGGGCGCGGTCTACCGCCAGCATGTGGAAGAGAGGCTCACTAGCGCGCTCAAGCTGCTTTGCCAACGCCAGAACGTCACGTTCTTCATGCTGATGCAGACAGCTTTCGCGCTATGGATGAGCCGCCTCAGTCATGAATCGGATGTGGTGATCGGCACGCCCATTGCGGGGCGGTCCCACCAGCAATTGGAGGCCCTGATCGGCTTTTTCGTGAACAACCTGGTCTTGCGCAGCCGGTTCGATCGCAACATGCCGTTCTGTGATGCGCTGGCGGCTCAGAAGCAAACGATATTGCAGGCTTACGCCCATCAACATATTCCGTTCGAGACACTGGTCGGTCATCTCAAGCCGGCCAGACGCGCGAGTTACGATCCCATTTTCCAGATCGTCTTCGGCCTCGGCTTGAACAACGATGTCAGCGCATCGCTTTCGCTTTCGGATTTGCAGGTTTCCACCATCCAGCAGGAATCGACCCTGGCCAAGGTGGATCTGGAACTGACTGTTATCGAGCAGGCCGATCAGCTGGAGATCTGCTGGACGTATCGCACCGATCTGTTCGATGAAAAGCTGATCAGCGAATTCGCTCGGAGCTATGCCCAGCTGTTGCGGCAAATCGTGATGAATCCGCATCGCGGCATTTTCGAATACGCGCTGTTGGATGGTGAGCGTCACGATCAGTTGCTGGCAGCAGGGCAAGGGGCGCTCAAGCCCTATGTGCAAGAGGCATGCATTCACACGCAGTTCGAAGCGCAAGTCGCGCGCACGCCGGCGGCCATCGCGGTGCAGTACGCAGGGCAGGCGCTGACCTACGCACAACTCAACGACAAGGCCGACCGCCTGGCGCGTTACCTGGTGGATGCGGGCGTCACCCACGAGGCGCGTGTGGGCATCCATCTGTCGCGCTCATTGGAGCTGATGATCGCGGTGCTGGGCGTGCTCAAGGCCGGTGGCGCGTATGTGCCGCTGGAGCCGGGGCTGCCGAAGGACCGCTTGAGCTACATGGTGCAGGACGCCGGCATCGGTTGGGTGGTGGTGGCGTCTTTGGCGCTGGAAGGGTTGCCCTTGCAGGGCGTGGACGTGGTGATGATGGACGGTGCGGCGACCGAGGCGCAGTGGCTCGGTGCTTATGCGCAAGGCAGCCTGCCACGGGTCGAAGCCAGCGACCTGGCCTATGTGATGTACAC
>NZ_DATEJY010000088.1:0-6848 GCF_035277725.1 Dyella sp.
GGCTGCACGATCAAGCCCGTGAACGGCGCCGCGATCCACAGCATCGGAATATCGCCCACGCCCGCGCCCAGCGTCTGGAAAATGCGGCTGACATTGGCGTTCTGCAGTGCAAAGGCGAACTGGATACCCAGGAAGCCGAAACACATGTTCCAGATCTGCCAGAACGACAGCGTCGGTTTGCGATTCATGGCGTACCTGTGGCGGGTGAGATGATCAGGTCACCGATGCGCGCATCGTTGAGTGGTCCGTCAACGCCACCCTTGCCGCCGGTGTAGTGCGCGAAGTGGCTGAGGTCGCTCATGTTGAAACCCTGCTGCAGGTCGAAACGGCATGCCGTACCGGACTTCGCGCTGATCACCGCATACGTGGACGATTGCTCGCCGACGCTGTGCGGCATCACGATCGGCACGCGCTGTGATGCGTCATTGCCACATTGCACCACCAGCATCTTCACTGCCGCGGTGACGCCGGTTTCGATCGACCCGTGGTTGTTTTCATAGCGCAGCCATACGCGATAGCGGCCCGTGGCAGGTGCGGTCCACGCACGCGGCCAGCTATCGCCGATGGCCATCGGGTCGCCACCGCACACGGTCGGACTGTGCAGTGATTCCAAACCGTGCTCATCGATGCGCGTCACGCTCACGCACGGCGGTTTGGTGCCTTGTGCAATGTAGGTGCTGCCATCGATGCGTCCGACACGCTGGCCATCTGCATAGAGCACCACCTTGCCATCCACCGTGACGCGCCAGCCCTTGTCGTCCTGATCGATGGTCGGTGCATCGGGGGGCTTGGGCGCGTACAGCGGCGCATCGGTACGCAAAGGGAGTGACGATTGGTCGATCGCCTTCAACATCACTTCGGTATCCGTGCCATGGCGCTTGATGCTGTCCGCCACCAACATATTGCCCTGCAACTTGCGCGGAAGACGCAACGTGACGTTTCGCTCCGGGCCATGCATGCTGATGCTGTCGCGGTCGCCGAACAACATCGGCACCAGCGACACCGGCAGCTTGGGGTCGACGCGGCCATCCTGGGTCAGCCCGAACACGCCTTCGTTGACCATGTCCAGGTACGCTGCCACGGACCATAGCTGCCGCGGCGAATCCACCACCGGGCCGCTGAGCTTGCCTTCGTCGACATGTGTCGCCTGCGTGAGCAGTTCGTAGTTCTCCATGTTGGAGCCGGCCATGGCCGCCCCGCGCATGATGGAACGCAATTCATGCGCGATGCGCGCCGGATCATTCACCTCACGCGCCGCACGCAGTGCATACGCACTGACGAACGGCCAGATGGCGCGATTGTGATAGATCGGCTGATCGCTGCGCTCGGGCCAGATCACCGGACTGCCAGCCGGCCAGGTGGGATAGTTGGCCAGCGCGATGCGCGCGCCTTCGCCTTCGGCGACGCCGCTGGTGATGGCCAATGCCGTGCCGAGCAAGTCATAGGTGTCGTAAGGCGTGCCATCGCCACCGATGTAGCTCATGTACAGGCCGCGATCGGCGCGCCAGAAGTGCGCGTTGATGGCTTTCTTGAGTGCGGCGGCTTGCTCGTCGTAACTCCTGGTCTTGTCGCGATCGCCGTGTTCTTTCGACAGGCGTGCCGCCAGCTGCAGCGCCTGGTAATGCAGCACGTTGGTGGACAGCGCGAAGGATTGCGCTATGGACACCACATTGTTCGCTGCCCATGCCGGATAGGTCTGTTCGCGCCAATCCAGGAAGGACGTCTCGCCGCGATACAGGCCAAACTGCGCATCGAATACATACTGCCGATCCTGCACCAGCGTGTCGTTCAGCGCGCGATACACGTTATCGGCAAACGCCTTGTCATCGAGCAGATGCTGCGCACCCAGGAACCAGACCACGCGATCCGTGCTGATCGGCCAGCTGCCGCCCGAACCGGTGTCCTGCATCACGTACAGACCCTGCGGCAGAGAGGGATCGCGCACCTCCGACAGCTTGAAGTTCAAGCCGTTGCGCGAGCGTTGCGGATCGAATTGCCACAGCCCCAGATCGATCGAGTAGGAAAGATCGCGCGTCCACACGTATGGCCATTTCGCACCCGTCTCGAAGCAGGTGCAGGGAATCGGCTTGCCGTTATCGAACGCACCGTCGCGGATGGCCGTCACCGAATCCTGTGTCAGCTCCTCCTGCGCCATGGCGAACAAACCGTCGAACATCGGACTGGCCGTGTCCACGCGCATGCGCTGCGTGCCGATGTCGCGCTTGCCGAACGGACCCGTCAAGGTGAACTGCCCGTCCTTCGCCACGCTCATGTGCGCCTGCTGCCCGCGCCACGCAATCTCATCGCGCCACATATCCCCTTGGGCGCCTGCGGCCAGGGCCGCCATCAACACAACGCTCAGCATGCACACTCCGCGAATGGATGATTCATAACAATGTTCTGGTTATGGCACGGCGCGAGGCGATGTACATGCTGCAGTCGCAGCATGAATCCTTGGTTTTCGCGCGAGTGGGCGTCGATGGTAGGCAAGTCGCCGACCGAGCGCAGCGTTGTGCATACGTATTCATGCGCCGTAGGTTGGGGGAGCGGAACGCAAACCCAACGTTCTCCGGTACCGGCACGCGCCATGTTGGGGTCCGGCTATGCCTCGCCCCAACCTACGCGTTTATTTCAACTCCACCACCACCAAGCCTTGCGGCGGAACATCAACGCGCAGTCGCCCATTCTCCAATCCCATCGATGCCGGCTCGCTCAACTTGCCCGCCGCGCGCAACTGCGCAATCTGTTCGCGACTGGGGAAATCTGGGCGGCCCATCTGATCAAACAAAGCCACCGCATTGCCATGGCTTTCATCCAGGCGCCACACGGTGGCCTTCGCACCTGCACCCAGGTGCGACACGTCGACGTCGAAATGCTTGAGCGCACCTTGCGGCTCACCCTTGGTGTACTGATCCGCATCGCCCACCGGCGGCGCGTAATTCCATAACGCCAGCACGACGGTGCCGTCATCACGGCGCGTCGCCAGCGCGCTGCTGGAAGACAGCGGCAGGCGCGTATCGCCCAGGCGATGCAGCATCGCAAACGCGTTGAAGGCCGGCTTCTGGATACGGTCGGCCGCGATCAAGCCAAAGCCGCCATAGAACGGATTGCGCACCACCCCCTGCTCCTCGAACACGTCGGAAAAGCTCCAGTAGCTCATGGTCTCGACCTTGCCCGCGCATTCGCGGATCGTGTTGGCCATCCACGGCCCCATGAAGATCGTATCGGTGACGTTCGGCAGGTTGGCGTAAGAGGCGTTGTACTCGCTGAAAATCAGCGGCAGCTTCGGATACGGCGACGCTGCGATCTCCTTATGCACTTTGTCGACCGCCCTGCAGACCATGTCCGCACGCGGAATGTTCTCTTCGGTCTTGAACACGTTCTGCGCGGTGTCATCGCCGTACACGTGCGTGCTGACGAAATCCGCCGGCACCTTCGTATCGCGCACATGCTTGAGGAAGTCCGGCACCCACGCCGCCTGTGCGGTGCTGGGGCCACCCACGCGGATACGCGAATTCACCGCTTTCAGCGTGCGCGCCGTGTTGTCATACAGCTTGAAATACGTGGCCTGCTCCGGCCTGCCGCCCCAGAAGGTAAGGTTCGGCTCATTCCACACTTCGAAATACCAGCTGGCGACTTCATCGATGCCGTAGCGCGCGATCAGGTGTTCGGCAAAGGCGTGGATCATCGCGTTCCACTCGGCGTAATCCTTCGGCGGCATCACGTTCGGGTGATACCAGAAGTCATGCTGCTGCGAAGGATCGGAACTCAGCTCCGGCGGCATGAAACTCAACTCCACGAACGGCTTGATGCCGTGCTCCAGCAGGCCGTCATAAATCTGGTCGACGTAGGAGAAGTTGTAGTGGCTATGGCCATCCTTGTCGCGCGATACCAGGCCCACGTCGCGATCGAAGATGCCATGGAAGCGCACGTAGCCGAAGCCGGTCGCCTGATGCACGGCGTCGAGGTCCTTGCGGTAATCGTCACGCAGCGCCAGCACCGCGCGGCCCGAGCCGAACATCTGTTCCCAGAAATGCGGGAACGCCGTGCCTTTGGCGCTGGCATCGACCTTGATGGCGACCGTATCGGACTCAGGCGGCGTGGCAGCGTGGGCGGCGCCGAGCGTCAGCAACATGGCGAGGCCGAGCTTTGATGCGGTGCGGCGTAACGGGGGAATGGCAGGCATGGGCGGGTCCTTGTGTTTTTGCCGCATGTAAACGTTTACTTTTCGCAGACCCAAGTGTCTTACAGAAAAGGAAGACGTTCAATGCCACCCTTGATCGCCTCAGACCCTTAGGCTGGGATGAAATCCCAGCATCGCCATGTCAAAAGCTGGGATTTCATCCCAGCCCACAAAAGCCTGCCGTATGCAGCGGCGAGCTTTTGCCTCAATGCGCATCCGCTGCGTGTAACACCATGTGCCTCGCCTTGTTCGCGGCCAGCCGAAGCAGTGTCACGCTGCCATAGCGATCATGATCCAGCGCCCAGCCCTCACCCTCTGCCGCCTGCAGGGCATCCGCATTCGCATACGGCTTGAGCGATCCGGCACTGCTTGCAGCAATGCCATGCACTTTCACCAGGTAGTACTTCAATGCCGGCTTGTAACTGCCATGCGGCGCATCGATGCTGAATTCAGCACCATCATTGCTACGTTGTGTACTCAAGCGCTGCGCATAGAATGCGCCGTGCTCGTAGGCATACGTTGCGCCATCATCGTCGTAGTAATCGAACTGCGTGGCCTGCGCGGCAGGAAACACATCCACCGTCAACGCCGTCACCGGCTGCTCGCCGACATAGTCCATGGCCGGTTGCGTAGGGATGATCGCGCCGTCGCGAATGAACAGCGGGATATCGCCCCACGTCTTGCTATCCACCGCGACATGGATGGTCTGGCCGCCCTGGTACACCTTGCCGCTGAAGTAATCGGTCCACCGGCCTGCTGGGAGATAGATGTCTTTTTCCGTCTGGCCTTTCGCCACCACCGGCGATACCAGCAAACCGTCGCCGAACATCCAGGCGTCCACGTCGTCGCGCACCTGCGGGTCGTCGGGATAATCAAACGTCAACGGGCGCACGATGCCA
This sequence comes from Dyella sp., assembly GCF_035277725.1. Taxonomy (GTDB): domain Bacteria; phylum Pseudomonadota; class Gammaproteobacteria; order Xanthomonadales; family Rhodanobacteraceae; genus Dyella_B. The sequence goes on from NZ_DATEJY010000088.1 coordinate 5,083, forward strand.
GCGCCTTTCGTGGTGGCGTTACGTTCGTAACTGTAGATATAGGGAATCAGCGCATAACGCAGGCGCATCGCATCGGTCGCGGCTTTTTCGGCAATCGGCCCATACATCCACGGCTGGCGCTTCTCACCCAAGGTGCCGTGCACGCGGAAGATCGGCACGAACGCGGCAAACTCGATCCAGCGTGCATAGTTTTCGTTGTCCGGATGGCCGCGGAAGCCGCCGCCATCCATGCCCCATTTCATTTCGCCCACATCGATGGCGCTGAGCATGCGCTGACGTTGCGCCGCCATGCTGTCAAAGCCGGTGTCGATGTCGCCCGACCACAGGCCATAGGCATAACGCTGCGAACCAAGATAGAAATCGCGGTTGATCGACCACACGCGCGTCGGCGCATAGGCGCGCTGCCCGTCATATAGCGCGCGCTGCATATTCAGGAATTGCGTATTGCTGTTGGTGTCGTCGGCCTCGTCATTCCACCAGCCGACGATGCCGGTATCGAAGGAGTGCTTCAACGCATCGTTGAAGAACCACGCGCGCACCGCCGCCTGATCGAAATCCAGCTCGCGCACCGGCTTGAGCGAGAAATAATCCATGTTCTGCGCACGCCCCGCGGCCCAGAAACCGTGCGACTCGGCATAGCGTCCTTCCACCGTGTCGACATGGATGCGCGGTTTCATGATGCCGGTCATGTGCATGCCGAGTTGATCCATCATGCTTTTGAGCTTGCCGCTGGGACCGTCGGGAAACTTGGTCTCGTTCCAGCGGAATTCGCCGTAGTTGTCTTCGCCCCAGGCCTTCCAGTCGAAATCGAAGGTGAAGTTGTCGATGGGGATATGCCGGCTGCGGTAGCCATGCACGACGGCGAGCAGCTCCTTCTCATCGCTGCCCCACTGGCTGTTGGTGAAGCCCATCGCCCACTTGGGGAACATCGGCGGCGCGCCGCTGAGCGTGGCCAGTGCCGCAAAGATTTTCGACGGGGTGCCAGCGATCACGTCATAGCTGACGTCCTCGCGGGTGATGCCGGTAACGTCGATATGGCCATCGCGCAGATCGAATTTGGCACCGACCGTATCGACCAGCACGCCATAGCCATGCGTGCTCCACACGAACGGGCCACCCGGATAGCCCTGCTCGCCCGCCTTGGCGATCTGCACGCCATGACGCAGCAATCCGCTCTTGGCCGGCTCGAAGGCATCGTAGCCGCCGATGCCGTAAAGCGGATCGCCTGCCTCGTGTTGCAGATCGATCTGGCGATCCATCAGCATGGCGGGATCGGTCTGCAGCAGAACGCGGCCTTGCGCGTCGGCAATGCTCAGGCGCGCCGCTTGTTTGTCCCAGGTAGCCGTGGCCTCGCTGCTGGCGACGGAGACGCTATCGGCACCGTTATGCATGCGCAGATTGGACAGCGTGTCGCGCGATGCATGCGGATCCATCACGATGCCCGGGCGCGTGCTGACGCCATGCGGCATCGCGTGAATTTGCACGACGTTCGGCGTAACAAAACGAATACTGATGCGGTCACTGCCATGGCTAAGCTCGATGCCGCCGGCATCGGCGTGTTCAAGCTGGAAGGTTTGCGGGGTTTGCTCGGCAAGTGCCGGGTACGACGTGGAGGCGATCAGCAGGCCACAGAAGGCCAAGTTACGCAGGGTTGTCATCCACCCATCCTTATGTATTGCAACGTGAGCCGGCCGACTATAACCAGACTGTTTTGTTTTTGGGGTCAATCGTTGATACATCACGAGGGACATTCCCTCCCCTGCGGC
>NZ_DATEJY010000089.1:0-34032 GCF_035277725.1 Dyella sp.
TTTGTGGACAGCTAATCAGCTACCACCGCAAGGCGCCCACACAAGTCACCTGCGCACACTGTCAAAGATCAATCACTTGCAACCTTCTTTTGAAGATCGCCCCGAAGCATTTCGTCCCGGGTGAGCCGCCCATTCTACATCCCTTAATGCTTCCGTCAACACCCTTTGCGATGAATCTTTTTGCTTGGGAGTTGCCGTTCGCGAGAGGTGCGTCGGCGGGGTGGCGAATAATAGGGAGCGCCTACCGATCTGGCAAGCGATTTCTGAAAAATTTTTTTTCTTGCGTTGTTGCGGCGCGCGTTTGCATCACACGCGCCGCTCGCAAACTCACGCTTGCGTGAGCAGCACCCGCGCGAAGTTGCGCTTGCCAATTTGCAAGACACCCTCAAAGCCTGGCGCAAACACACGCTGCGCATCTTCGATGACTTCCGCATCAATGCGTACCGCGCGCTCCTTCAACTTGCGATTCGCTTCGGCATTGCTTGGCGTGAGGCCCGCGGCCGTCAACAGCGCCGGCAAACGCAAGCCTTCTGCCGGCACCGCAATTTCCGTGAGCGGCAGCAAGCTGGTGTCACCTTCACCGCGCACCACCGCATGCCAGCCAGCAATCGCCTGCTCGGCAGCTTCGGCATTATGGAAGCGCGCCGCCAGCTCACGCGCAAGGCGTAGCTTGGCATCGCGCGGATTAAGCACGCTGCCCGCCACATCGCGCTTCATCTGCGCCAGTTCGTCCAACGACACCTCAAAGCTCAGTAATTCGAACCAACGCCACATCAGCTCGTCGCCGATCTTCATGGTCTTGGTGACGATGTCGATGGCCGGCTCATTGATGCCGATGTAGTTACCCAGCGACTTGGACATCTTGTTGACGCCGTCCAGCCCCTCGAGCAACGGCATCGTGAGCACGATCTGCGGCGGCTGCCCGTGATGTTCTTGCAGCCCCCGCCCCATCAGCAGATTGAATTTCTGATCGGTGCCGCCCAGCTCCACGTCGCACTTGAGTGCGACCGAGTCATAGCCCTGCACCAGCGGATACAAGAATTCGTGGATGGCAATGGATTGCTGCGCTGCATAGCGCTTGGCGAAGTCATCGCGCTCAAGCATGCGCGCAACCGTGTGCTGTGCAGCCAGCTTGATCATGTCCGCCGCCGTCATCTTGCCGAACCATTCGGAGTTGAAGCGCAGCTCGGTTTTGTCGCGATCCAACACCTTGTAGACCTGCTCGGCGTAAGTCTCGGCATTGGCCAGCACATCCTCGCGCGTAAGCGGCTTACGCGTGACGTTCTTGCCGGTGGGATCGCCGATCATGCCGGTGAAGTCGCCGATCAAGAAGATCACGGTGTGCCCGAGATCCTGAAACTGCCGCATCTTGTTGAGCAGCACGGTATGCCCCAGGTGCAGGTCCGGCGCAGTGGGGTCGAAACCAGCCTTGATGCGCAGCGGACGCCCGAGCTTGAGGCGTTCGGCCAACTCTTCCTGCTTGATGATTTCGTCGGCGCCGCGCGCAATGGTGGCCAGCGCCTGCTCAAGCTCGTTCATGGAATCCTCTTTTGAAGTAGATGCCTAGGCAGCCAAAAAGGTGATGGCCACCGTCAATCACGTTAATTGTGCGTTAACCGCGAAACCCACGCAAACCCTTGATGCGAAAGGCATTGACGCACTTTGCACAAGGTCGTTATGGTACGCGCTGATTGATACTTTGTAACCGCAGGGGGTGCGGTCGTGAAGATGAATAAGAAGAATAAGGCTTACTAGCGATGGCACAAAGCAAACAAGATCCGCGCATCGCTCGCAAACTGGCTATTCGCCGCAAGGCCCAACGCCGCCACTCCCACTTCTATCAACGCTGCGCCCACTGGTCGTTCAATCGCCAGCCGGGCGGCGAACAGCCGCCCATTCACTGGCATCGCGAGCGTTGGATGCTTGCGGCCACCGCGCTGCTGATCACTGTGCTTTCCGGCTTTTTGATTCCTGCATGGGCAACGGCAATGAAGCCGGCCGCTGGGCAGCCGATCGAGCACACGCTGATGCCGCTCGCCTTGCCGAAGGTGATAGCCCCCGCGCAAAAAGCGCTCGCCATGGAAGACTGGCGCACGGTGCAAGTACGTCCTGGTGAAACACTTGCAGATATTTTTCAGAGCCAAGGCCTGAGCCTTTCGGATCTGCAGCGCGTGGTGGATAGCGCCGGCGACGCCAAGACAGCGCTGCATAACATCCGCCCCGGACAAGAATTCAGTTTTCTGATCGGCAGCCACAGCAATCTTGAAGGCATCCGCTTCGACAAGGACGAATCTACCCAGGCGATCATCCGCCTTGATGGCGCCACGCCGAGCATGCATACCGTTGCACGTGCCGTGGAATCGCGTGAGCAGATCGCGCACGGCGTCATCGATGACTCGCTGTTCGCCGCCGCCAACAAGGCCGGCCTTTCGAACGCGATGGTGATCAAGCTTGCCGACCTCTTCAAATACGACATCGACTTCGTGCAGGACTTGCGCGTCGGCGACAGCTTCACGGTGATCTACGACACCGTCTATCGTGATGGCGCCTATTTGCGCGAAGGTGACATCGTCGCGGCCGAGTTCATCAATCAAGGCGAGCGTTACACGGCTTATCGCTTCAAACGCGCCGATGGCAGCATCGGATGGTTCAGCGAAGATGGCCGTCCGCTGCAGAAATCATTCCTGCGCATTCCGGTTGATTTCACGCGTATCTCCTCGCCCTTCAGCGCAGCGCGCATGCATCCGATCCTTGGCTTGATGCGCGCGCATAAAGGTGTGGATTACGCCGCACCCACCGGCACGCCGATCCATGCCGCCGGCGATGGCGTGATCAAGTTCCGTGGCTGGATGAATGGCTACGGCAACTTCGTGATCATTCAACACAACTCGCACATCAGCACGGCTTACGGGCACATGTCGCGGTTTGCCAACGAGCGCGTCGGCCAGCACGTGCGCCAGGGTGACGTGATTGGTTACGTAGGCATGACCGGCCTGGCCACCGGCCCGCATCTGCACTATGAGTTCCGCGTCGATGGTACGCAGCGCAATCCGCAGACTGTCACGCTGCCGAAACCCGAACCCCTGCCTGGCGCGCAGCTTGCGCAGTTCAAGAGCTCGGTCGTGAAGCCGATGCTGGCGCGCCTGTCCGAGATCGACAATAACTACAAGCTCGCGCGCGCCCAATCCGCCAAGCGTAGTGATGACTGAAGCCGTGGATGACGCAGCCCGGCTCTATGTCGGGCTGATTTCTGGCACCAGCGCGGACGGCATCGATGCCGCGCTGGTGCGCTTCGAGCATGACAAACCGCAGTTAGTGCATGCACTGACGCATGCGTGGCCGGATGACTTGCGTACGCAGATCCTGCGCGTCGCGCAGGATGAAACCACACTCGACCTCGACGCATTTGGCCGTCTGGACATTGCCATCGGCCACACCTTCGCCGACGCTGTCAAAGCGCTGCTGGCGCAAAGCGGAACGCCCGCGTCATCCGTGCATGCGGTGGGATCGCATGGGCAAACGATCCGCCACCGCCCTTCCGGCGAGCACCCTTTTACGTTGCAGATCGGCAACGCCAGCGTGATGGCAGAACGTTGCGGCATCGACGTGGTGGCGGATTTTCGCAGCGCGGATGTGGCCGCCGGTGGTCAGGGTGCGCCGCTGCTTCCGGCAGTGCATGCGATGCTGCTCCATGCGCCCGGACGCACCCGCGTGGTGCTCAATCTCGGCGGCATCGCCAACATCACCGTGCTGGCGGCGGATGGGCGCGTGTTCGGTTTTGATACGGGACCGGCCAACGGCCTGATGGATGCCTGGTGCCTGCGCCATCGTGGCGAGGCATTCGATCGGAACGGCGCCTTTGCTGCCAGCGGCCGAGTCGACGACACCTTGCTCGCCACACTATTGGCCGATCCGTATTTCGCATTGCCGCCACCCAAGAGCACCGGCCGTGAACACTTTCATCTCGGCTGGCTGGATGCACGCCTGCACGCAATAACGGCCTCGCCCGCGGACGTGCAGGCGACCTTGCTCGAGCTGACGGCGCGCAGCATCGCCGCTGCGATCGATGCGCATGCAAGCGATGCCGCGGATGTGCTGCTCTGTGGCGGCGGCGTGCACAATCAGGTGCTGGTACAACGTCTGCGCGAACTCATGCGTTCGCGTGAACTGGGCAGCACCGCCGATTACGGCGTTGATCCGGATTACCTGGAAGCCACCGCATTCGCATGGCTTGCGCGACAACGGCTGCTCGGCCTGCCGGGCAATCTGCCCGCGGTTACCGGCGCCCGTGGTCCACGCGTACTGGGCGCCGTCCATCTGGCGCCACGCAGCGCGCGCTGATCATTCTAGCAATTCGCTGGCCTGATAACTCGGTGCAAGCTGCTCGGGGCGCGCCATGGCGAGCGCCTGCATGGCTTCCTGGAAGGCCGCGCGTTCGTTGGCGTTCCAGTTTCCCGTAAAGGAAAGATCGTTCGGGTCGAGCGCCGTCTCGGCAAGCAGACTGCCTTCCGACACACCCAGGCCCTGACGCAGTGCCTGCAGCACCACGTCGTTGATCGACCACTGGCGTGTCTTGGCCAGCAGCTTGATACGCTCGGCCATCAAGCGATCGATGTGACGAATCATCAAATCCGGCATAGGACGGTTGCTCCGTTGCCACACACAGCCCTGTGTGCCGATCGTCGCCAACTGTGCCGCTGCTGACAATTGCCAGTCACGCGAACCGTGGATCAGTTCGCAGTGAGGATGTGAATGCTTTCAACTCTCTAGTCGGCGCGAGACGCGATGGGATCGAACCACCGCCGCAAACCCGCGAAAAGCAGCATGGCCGGCAGCACGGAACACACCGTAATGATGAAGTAGCCGCCGTACCCGGACGCGGCAACGATGCCGCCGGCAAAAAAGCCAAGCACTTTGCCCGGCAAGTTCACCAGGGAACTCAGCAGCGCATACTGCGTCGCCGTGTGCTGGCGATTCACCAGCAAGGAAAGGAAAGCCACGGTGGGCGGCCCCAGCATGCCCTCAAAAAAGTTTTGCCCGGAAATCGCCAAGGTCAGCATGCTCAAATGGCCCTTGTGCGCAATCAACAACAGATAAAGCAAATTGCTGATGGCCCCCAGCACGATGCACCCACCCAGGCTGCGCCAAGCCCCCCAGCGCGCCACCGCCACGCCACCGGCGAACGCACCCGCAATGCCGATCCAGATGCCATAGATCTTGGTGACCGCACCAATTTCGGTATTGCTGAAGCCCATGTCGCGGTAAAACGGCCCCATCACCCCGCCGATGATGGCCTGCTCCGGAATCTTGAACAGCAGGATAAACAGCAAGGTCAGCAGCGCAATCGCCCAGTGGTAACGGCGGAAGAAGTCAGTGAACGGATCGATCACGCCTTCGCGCATCGCCTCGCGCCACGACGAAGGCGACAGGCGCAACACATCCGCCTCGCGCATGTTCAGCGTGACGAGGATCGGGATCGCCATCATCACGGCCATCAACATATAGATAGGCGTCCAGCCGATGTGATCCGACAGGATCAGCGCAAACGCACCGGCAACCAGCAACCCCAGCCGATAGCCCAGCGAATATGTCGCCACCAACGCGCCTTGTGCCGAAGGCGGCGCGATTTCGATGCGATACGCATCGATCGCAATATCCTGCGTGGCGCCCATAAAGGCCACGAACAGGGTCGCCGCGATAAACAGCGCCAGTTGCTGCGGCGTCAGCACGGCCATGATCAGTAAGCCAACCAGCACACCCAGCTGCGCCATCAATAGCCATCCGCGACGCTGCCCCAGGCGCGTGAATAGTGGCAAGCGCCAGTGATCAAGCAAGGGTGCCCAAAGAAACTTGAACGCGTAAGTCATGCCCGCGCTGGCAATCATCGTGATGTCCCTCAGCAGGATGCCGTTCTGCTTCAACCAGAACGACAGCGTGTAGGACACCAACAGAAACGGCAGACCCGATGAAAAACCCAGCAGGCACATCGTCCACGCCGACGGCTGCGAGAACGCTTGCCAGATGGACGGCTTGCGCGCGGCCGCCGCACCACCTTCAGTCGACATAATCAACCGTATACGGCGCGTGGTCGGAGAAGCGTTCGTCGCGATAGACCGCGCAATGCTTGAGGCGCTTGTGCAGCGAGGGTGTCACGATTTGATAGTCGATGCGCCACCCTACGTTGTTTTCGCGTGCGCGCCCACGGTTGGACCACCAGGTGTATTCCACCGCCTCCGGCTTGATCGCGCGGAAGCTATCCACCCAGCCGCGCTTGTCGATCAGATCGTTGAGCCAGGCGCGCTCTTCCGGCAAGCAACCGGAATTCTTCTGGTTGGATTTCCAGTTCTTGATGTCCAGCTCGCTTCGCACGATGTTCCAATCGCCGCAAAGCACGTAATCGCGCCCGCTCTTCAGCCACTTGTCGAAGATCGGCGTGAGCCGGTCCATGGCCTTGAACTTGAACTGCTGGCGCTCTTCGCCGGAAGAACCCGAAGGTACATACAGCGATACCACGCTGAGCTTGCCGAAACGCGCTTCGATGTAGCGACCTTCGTTATCGAACTCATCCCAGCCCAGTTCGGTAATGACCTTGTCCGGCTCCTGCTTGGCATAGATCGCCACGCCGCTGTAGCCCTTCTTGCTGCTGGCATCGCGATAGAAACAGTGATGCCCATCCGGACGAAACATCGGATCGACCAGTTGATCCTCCTGCGACTTGGTTTCCTGCAGGCAGACGACGTCGGCGCGCTGCTTGCGCAGCCAATCGAAGACGCCCTTGGTCGCGGCGGAACGGATGCCGTTGGCATTGAGGCTGATGATGCGCATACGTGTTCCTCGTGGGGACGGGCCATGATAGCAATCGAGCGCAAAGCGAGGGACGCGCTACCATGGCGCACCTTGCCCACATCTCTTTATGGCCATGCACGATTACCAGCGCGATTTCATCGAACTCACCTTGCAACGCGACGTACTGCGCTTCGGCGAATTCACGCTCAAGTCCGGTCGCATCAGTCCGTACTTCTTCAACATGGGCCGCATCGATTCCGGCGCAGCGTTGGCCCGTCTCGGCCGCGCCTATGCCGCCGCGGTGGCGAACTCGGGGCTGCAGGTGGACATGCTGTTCGGCCCCGCCTACAAAGGCATTCCGCTCGCCGCCGCCACGGTCATCGCGCTGGCTGACCAGCAGGGCCGCGACCTGCCCTGGGCCTATAACCGCAAAGAGGCCAAGGACCATGGCGAAGGCGGCGTGCTGGTCGGCGCACCGCTCAAGGGCCGCGTGCTGATCGTGGATGACGTGATGACCGCCGGCACCGCCGTGCGCGAGTCCCTCAGCCTGATCCGCGCGCAGGGTGCCGAGCCGGCTGGCGTGCTGATTGCGCTGGATCGCCAGGAACGCGGCCAGGGCGAACTGTCCGCCGCGCAGGAAGTCCAGCGCGATTACGGTATTCCGGTGGTGGCCATCACCAGCTTCAGCGACGTACTGGCCTATGCCGGCGAGCGCCCCGAGCTGGCCGCGGAACACCAGCGTATGCTGGCCTACCGCGAGCGCTACGGCGTAAACGCCTGAGATGTCCTGAGCAGCGCAGTGACCCCAGTCACGTTGGCGCACTTTTGACATCGAGCGTGTCAAACGCGATGACTATACTGGGGTGACGAGGAGGGGAATCATGCGTCGACTCGCGCTCAGCGCAACCATCATCTTGTCGCTCGGCCTGGCCGGAGCGGCAGCGGCTCAACAAGCCACCCCTGGCGGGGTGCATTACCGCTGGGTGGACGGCAGCGGCCTGCCGCATTACAGCGACAGCTTGACCGTGGATGCACTCAAGTATGGCTATGACGTCATCGGCAGCAACGGCCTGGTGATGGAGCACGTCCGCAAGCAGTTGTCGCCGGCCGAACGCGCGGCGGCAGAAAAGCAGGCGGCGGAAGCGGCAGCAAAGCAGCGCGCCGTCGAGGAGCAGAAGACCAATGACATGCTGCTTCTCAACACGTATCCCGACGAGGCAGCGCTGAAGATCCAGCATCAGCAGATCCTGGATCACCTTGACGAAGAAATGAGCACCACGCGAATGAACCTGCACAGCCAGGACGCTGCGCTGACCGATCTGCTCAACCGCGCAGCGGATGAAGAGCGCCAGAAAAAGCCGGTGCCGAAATTCCTCACCGACCAGATCGCCACGCAGCGCAACGTGGTGGCCAATGAGCGCGCTCTGCTGGAACGCGAGAAAGCCAATCGTGCTGCCACCGAGCAACAACAGGCTCAGGAACTGCAGCATTTTCGTGAGCTGAAGGCTGCGGAGAAAAACGACCGCGGTTATTGAGGCTGTGTATGTCGCAGGCCAGGATGCAGGCGCGTTTATACCGCAGCGGCTTTGGCATCACTCAGCGTAAAGGCTGAAATTTACATCAATACTGTTTCGGAGCAGATCGTCATTCCGGCGAAGGCCCATTGCTGTCCGGGGAAATTCGCTGCGCTTTAGACAAGCACATCTGCAACTCAACCGAAGCCCTTTTTTTCCAGCAAATTCAAAGCTAGCGATTCGTCGCCCCGGCGAACGCCGGGGCCCAGTGTCATTGACGACCTGTAAGTCGCTGGATCCCGGCTTTCGCCGGGACGACGAGCTTTTTAGCCATTTCGCTTAAACAAGCAAAACTTTCCCCGGGCAGCAATGGGCGAAGGCCGGAATGACGGTTCGCTTCGACATAGAATCGATGCGAACCGTGACAATCCACAAGCTCTTTAGAACGGCAACTTCAGCGACGCATCCACCGCCAGCAACTGCGTACGGAAGACATCCTGGATGCGCTTGAGCGCCTGTTCATTATCTGCATCGAAACGCAGCACCAGGATCGGTGTGGTATTGGAAGGACGCACCAGCCCCCAACCATCCGGCCAATCCGCGCGCACGCCATCGATGGTGACCAGGGTGGCATCGCCGAAATGGGCCTGCTCGCGGAATGTCTCGATGAAGCGGTAATGCTCGCCCTCGGTCATTTCCACTTTCAGTTCCGGCGTGGACACGCCCTTGGGGCAGGTGGCAAAAATCTCTTCCGGCGTACGGCCCTCCAGGTCACCCGCCAGAATTTCCAGCAGGCGCGCCGCGGCGTAGATACCGTCGTCGAAACCGTACCAGCGCTCCTGGAAGAAGAAGTGCCCACTCATCTCGCCGGCCAGCTCCGCGCCGGTTTCGCGCATCTTGGCCTTGATCAGCGAGTGGCCGGTGCGCCACATCAGCGGACTGCCGCCGGCATCGAGGATCTGGCCCTTGAGATGGCCGGTGCACTTCACGTCATAGATGATCGTGGCGCCTGGCTGGCGCGACAGCACATCGCGCGCAAACAGCATCAGCGTGCGGTCGGGGAAGATGATCTCGCCGCTGCGTGTGACCACGCCCAGTCGATCGCCATCGCCGTCGAAGGCGAGGCCCAGATCCGCGCCGGTCTGCTTCACCGAAAGAATCAGATCCTCCAGGTTGTGTGGATCGGAGGGGTCCGGATGATGATTGGGGAAGTTGCCGTCCACGTCGCAATACAGCGGAATCACTTCGCAGCCGATGCCTTCCAGCACCTGCGGCGCCACCGCACCCGGAATGCCATTGCCGCAATCGACCACGATCTTGAGCGCGCGCTCGGTCTGCACGTCGGAGGTAATGCGCTCGACGTAATCAGGCAGCACATCGACCAGACGCAAGCTACCGCCGCCATCGGATTCCAGTGCGCCGGTAACGATGCGTTGATAGAGATCCTGGATCGCGCCTTCCGACAATGTCTCACCGCCGACGACGATCTTGAAACCGTTGTAGTCCGGCGGGTTGTGGCTACCGGTAACGGCCACGCCGCAACCGGTGTTGTAGCGATAGGTGGCGTAGTACACCACCGGCGTCGGCACCGAACCGATGTCGATCACATCGATGCCGGCGAGGCGCAAGCCATCTGCCAGCGCCCCGGCGAGTTCGGGACCCGAAAGGCGGCCATCGCGACCCACCACAATCTCGCGCAGGCCTTTCTCGCGCATCACCGTGCCGATCGATTGGCCTAGCAACTTGGCCACCGCAGGCGTAAGGCTCTTGCCCACCACGCCGCGCACGTCGTACGCGCGGAAGATCGCCGGATCCACCTTGACGTCTACCGGCACGGGAGCAGGGGCAGGCTTGGCCGCGGCCGGAGCGGATTTGACCGGTTCGGGCTGGAGCGGCTGGGCTTCTATGACATCGGACAACGTGGGTTCCTCGACAGGCGCACGCGCAGGCTTGCCGACGCGGCCAAACAACCAGAATAAAGCGATACCGCCGACCAGGCTCACCAGCGTGAGCATGGCCGCGAACGGCCAGGATGGCGGCAGCACGATGTAGGCACCCGGCAGCACCGCCACGACGTTGAAAGAACTGCCTTCGATGGGTTTGCCGGTGGGCTCGATATCCACCGAATCCTTCCGACCGTGCGACAGCAGTTGCAGGTTTTCGCCACGATCCGTGCTTTGGTGCAGCTCGATGCGCCCGTCGCCGACCGGCACCGCCTCAAAGCGATCACCGATGGGGGCAAACGGCAGTTCGATCCACGCCCAAGCCTGGGGTTTCTGCGATGAGCCCAGGGGCTCCACCACAGTCAGGCGACGATCGCCGAGCCCCTTGAGCGTGGCTTCCATCGGCGGCGAGCCTTCGGCATCCGGCGCGGACATCAGCTGAGCAGCCTTGGCATAGCCGAAATCGCGATAGTTGGCGTGCAGCACTTCGTCCAGGCCGGCGCTGTATATCTCGATGTTCAAGGCTTGCGGCAAGCGTTGCTTCAATGCCGCCACGACTTGCTGCGCATTGCCCGGCAAGCCGGTGAGATCAAGACCTGCCACCGCCTGATTGACGGTATCGCGCTGTTTGGCAATCTCTTCGTTCAAGGCCTGCACCGCCCGATCCTGTGCGGCATGCACGCGCGTCACGGCGCTGCCCTGATCGGCGATCAACCAAGTCTGCCATGCGCAGAACACCGCCAACGCCAGCAGCAAGGTGCCGCCCGCCAGCATCAGCAATCGTCCCCACTGCACATTCGGCAAACGCGCCCGTGCGCTGTTCATCGCCATGCCCCGTAAACCCCGTTGATCAATGCTTTCCGGTTGAACCGAATCCGCCCTCGCCCCGCTCCGTAGGCACGAACTCCTCAACGATCCGCAGCCGGGCCTGCCCCACCGGCACCAGCAACAATTGTGCGACGCGCTCGCCCACCGCGATGGTGTAAGGCTGCGTGCCGCGGTTCCAGCAAGAGATCATCAGCGGTCCTTGGTAATCGGCGTCGATGACGCCGACCAGGTTGCCCATCACCAGGCCATGCTTATGGCCGAGTCCCGAGCGCGGCACGATCAGCGCGCACCAGCCCGGATCGCCGATGTGAATCGCCATGCCGCTGGGTACCAGGGCGCTTTCGCCAGGTGCCAGAGTCAATGGCTCCTGCAATGCCGCGCGCAGGTCCATGCCGGCGCTGCCGAGCGTGGCGGCCTGCGGCAGCGGAATGCTGTCGCCCAGGCGTGGGTCAAGAATCTTTACTTCGATATCGATCATCCACGCACCGCCTGGTAGCGGCTGGCGATGCATTCGATGAGCTGGCGTGCGAGTGCGGCCTTGTCGGTGCGCGGCAATTCCAGCGAACCATCGGCCCAGTACAGCGTGATGGCGTTGTCCGCCGTTTCGAAGCCGAGACCTTCGCCAACCTGGTTGGCGGCGATCATGTCCAGGCCTTTGCGTTGCAGTTTGTCGCGTGCATAGGTCTCCACCTTCTGCGTCTCGGCGGCAAAACCCACCAGGAAAGGATGCGGCTGCCTGGCCGAAAGGCTGGCGAGAATGTCCGGGTTCTCCGCCAATTGCAGCGTGAGATCGGCGCCAGCGTGTTTTTTCAGCTTGTGCTCGGCCACGCTGTTGGGGCGGTAATCGCCCACGGCAGCCGAACCGATGTAGATGTCCGCATCCTGCGCCGCTGCCGTCACGGCGGCATGCATCTGCGCCGCGCTGCGCACGTCGATGCGCTTGGCGACACCGAACGGGGTCGCCAAGCTCACCGGCCCTGCCACCAGCGTTACCTGCGCACCAGCGCGCGCGGCGGCACCGGCCACGGCGAAACCCATGCGACCCGAACTGCGGTTGCCGATGAAGCGCACCGGATCGATGTCTTCGTAAGTGGGTCCGGCGCTGACCACGACACGCTTGCCGCGCAAGACCTGCTCGGCAAACGAAGCCACGATCGCCGCGCGCAATTCGTGTGGTTCCAGCATCCGGCCCGAACCGATCTCGCCGCAGGCCTGATCGCCGGAAGCCGGCCCAAGCATATGTACGCCGCGTGCACGCAAGGTCGCCACGTTGGCCTGCACGGCGGCATGCGCCCACATCTGTTGGTTCATCGCGGGCGCGACATACACCGGCGCCGCCGTCGCCAGGCACAACGTGGTCAGCAGGTCGTCGGCATGGCCATGCGCCAGCCGGGCGACCAAGTCCGCGCTGGCCGGTGCGATCAGCACGCGTTCGGCCCAACGCGCCAGTTCGATATGGCCCATCGCCGCCTCTGCCGATTCATCCCACAGGCTCACGCGCACCGGCTCACCGGACAGCGCCTGAAAGGTGGTAGGGGTGACGAAGCGGGTGGCGTTCTCTGTCATCACCACGCGCACGTGCGCGCCGAGGTCGCGCATGCGGCGAACCAGCTCGCAGGATTTGTAGGCGGCAATGCCGCCCGACACTCCCAGCACGATGCGGCGCTCAGCAAGACTCATGGTGTAAGAGGGGCCCGACGTTCAAATAGACGGCTAGCTTACCGGATTCACATAGGCCAACTGCTGTCCGGAAAGACCCTTGAACGGGATGCTGATCACATGAGCATCCGACACTGGCCCGAAACCGAACGACCCCGCGAAAAATTATTGGCGCAAGGCAGCGCCATGCTCTCCGACGCGGAGCTGCTCGCCGTGCTGCTGGGCAGCGGTGTGCGCGGCAAGGACGCGATCGCGCTGGGCCGCGAATTGCTGATGCAGGCCGGTGGCCTCAATGCTTTGCTCGGCCGCCAGGATGGCGACTTGCGCGTGCCGGGGCTCGGTCCCGCCAAGCGCGCACGGATTGCCGCCGCCCTGGAGCTGGCGCGCCGCAGCCTGGCCGAACAGCTTACCGAGCAGCCGGCGCTGCGCAATCCGCGCGACAGCGGCGACTACCTGAGCGCCCGGCTGCGGCACCTGCCTTACGAAGTGTTCGCCTGCCTTTTCCTCGACAACCGCCACCGCGTGCTCGCCTTTGAAGAACTGTTTCGCGGCACCGTGGACGGCGCCAGCGTGCATCCTCGCGAAGTGGTCCGCGCCTGCCTGAGGCACAACGCAGCCGCGGTGATCTTTGCGCATAACCACCCTAGCGGTGTGGCCGAACCGAGCTCCGCCGATCAACTCATCACCCGGGAGCTGGGCCAGGCATTGCGGCTGATCGGGGTACGCGTGCTGGACCATATGGTGATCGGCCACGCCGAGCCGGTATCGATGGCCGCCCGCGGCCTGCTCTGAACCGCGCGCAAAAAAACGGCGCGACCGGGGAGGATCGCGCCGTGAGCCGCATGAGGGGAGGGTAAGGGAATGCGGCAGTCCCGTATCGAGCCGACGGGGGAGACGCCGGAGATACCCAGCTATTGTCGCGATGCGTCATGACCGACGTATGACATCGTGGGCCATTCGGACAAATTCCTCTTGCCGAATACCGGCCCGACAGACACTGGCAAGACTTATGCACACAGCGCCGAAAAGCCTACTTAGCCCCATATTACTGAAAAGCACATCAAGTTCACATTTTAGTGCTTTGTTTTATCAGGAAAATTTGTATGACAAAGCAGTTTCCGCCGGCCTTTCATGCAATGTCCACCACGGCGCCTTCACTTTCCCCACAGAGTTATCCACAGCCTGATCCACTGCGCTGCAGCAGCCTCTCAGCGGCCTGGATGACATCCTCCGGCACGAAGGCGGGTCCGGATGCGATGGTCTGTTACGATGCGCGGTTCCATTCCCGAACGATCCCCTTCCTGTGAAAGAAGCGCTGCGCGAACTGGTCCTCACGGCGATCCGGACCCTGCAAGGCGATGGCGTCCTGCCCGCCGACCTTGACCTGCCCAACTTCGTGATCGAGCGAGCCCGCAGCCGCGAACACGGCGACTTCGCCACCAATGCCGCCATGCTGCTGGCCAAACCAGCCCGCGCCAAACCGCGCGAGCTGGCCGAGAAGCTGGTTGCTGCCCTGCCCGCCAATGCCCTGGTCGGCAAGGTGGAGATCGCAGGGCCGGGCTTCATCAACTTTGTCCTGGCGCCTTCGGCCTACTACGCCGAAGCGGGTCGCATGCTTGCAGAAGGCCCCATCTACGGGCGCAACCAGAACGGCGCCGGACACACGGTGGGCGTGGAGTTCGTATCGGCCAATCCGACCGGGCCGCTGCATGTGGGCCACGGCCGCGCTGCCGCGATCGGCGACTGCTTGAGCCGCTTGCTTGAAGCCACGGGCTGGAACGTCAAGCGCGAGTTCTACTACAACGACGCCGGCGTGCAGATCCAGAACCTGGCGATCTCCGTGCAGGCGCGCGCGCGCGGTATCGCACCGGGTGATCCGGGCTGGCCGGAAGACGGTTATCGCGGCGACTACATCGCGGACGTGGCGCGTGCTTATTTGAACGGCGAAACGGTCATCGCCGACGGCCATGCCGTGACGGGCGCCAAAAACCCCGACGATCTCGAAGCGATTCGCCACTTCGCCGTGGCTTCGCTGCGTCGCGAGCAGGATCTGGATCTGCAAGCCTTCGGCGTCGGCTTCGATGTGTACTTTCTGGAATCTTCGCTCTACACCGACGGCAAAGTGGAAGAGACCGTGCGCGAACTCGTCGCCCACGGCCACACCTACGAAGAAGGCGGCGCGCTGTGGCTGCGGACCACCGATTTCGGTGACGACAAGGACCGCGTGATGCGCAAGTCCGACGGCACCTACACCTACTTCCTGCCGGACGTGGCGTATCACCGCAGCAAATGGCTGCGTGGCTACGAGCGCGCGATTACCGAACTGGGTTCGGATCATCACGGCAGCCTCGCGCGCGTGCGCGCCGGTTTGCAGGCACTGGATTGCGGCATACCCAAGGGCTGGCCGGAATACGTGCTGCACCAGATGGTGACGGTGATGCGCGGCGGCGAGGAAGTGAAGATCTCCAAGCGCGCTGGCAGCTACGTCACCCTGCGCGACCTGATCGACGAAACTGGCCGCGACGCCACGCGCTACTTCCTGATCGCACGCAAGGGCGATTCACAGCTCGTCTTCGACATCGACCTGGCCCGCTCGCAAAGCAACGACAACCCGGTCTACTACATCCAGTACGCCCACGCCCGTGTTTGCCGCGTGCTGGAAGAGCTGGCCGAACGCGGCCTGCCATCGGTCGACACCCGGGCCGGCATCGCCGCCATGGCGCGGCTGGATACCGAGCACGAACAGATCCTGCTCACCGAACTGTCGCGCTATCCGGAAGTGGTGGAAGCGGCGGCCAACAATCTGGAACCGCACCTGATCGCGCAATACCTGCGCGAACTCGCTGGCGCGCTTCACAGCTACTATCACGAGCACAAATGGATCGTGGACGACGCCGAGCTGCGCAACGCGCGCATCACCCTCGCCGTCGCCACCCGCCAGGTGCTACGCAACGGTTTGGATTTACTGGGTCTCAGCGCCCCGGAGAAGATGTAAATGGCAACACGCAAGGGCAAAGGCCGCCAGGCCGTTCGCAACAGCAGCGGCGGGTTCCCGGCCTGGGCCGGCATTCTGGTCGGCATCTTGATCGGCGGCCTGGTCGTGGTGGTGCTGATGCGCCATTCGCTGGTGCCGATGACGCCCAAGGGCCCGCAACCCAATCCACAAGCGACCGCGCAACCCGGCAGCGATGAAGGCCTCACACCGGCCACCAGCAATACCGCGCCGAAGAAGCCGCAGTACGACTTCTATTCCGTGCTGTCGGAGAAGGAGGTGCGCATTCCCGATTCGGAAATCAGCGCCCAGGCCAAGGCGGAACAGCAGGCCCAGCAGAAGCAGCAGCAACAACAGCAGCAACAGGCACAGGCTGCAGCGGCAACACCCAAGCTGCCACCCAACGCACCGCCGGCCGTCACGCAGAACATCACCGCCGCACCCGCTTCGGCGGTCGCGCCGCCGCCTTCGAACGGCCCCAGTGGTTATCTGCTGCAGGTGGGTGCGTTCCCGAACGCCTCTGAAGCAGAAACGCTGAAGGCCAAGCTGGCACTGCAGGGTTTCGTCGCCAACGTGCAGTCTGTGAATGTTGGCGGGCAGACTTATCACCGCGTACGTCTGGGCCCGTTCCACTCGGCAACCGATCTGGAATCGGCGAAGCAGCGCTTGTCGGCAGCGGGGATTTCGGCGATTGCGTTGAAAGCCGGCGGCTGACACGCAACCCCACGAACCACGAACAAGGGCGCCCACAGGCGCCCTTGTCATTTTGGGTGAACCGTAGGTTGGGGCGCGAACCCCAACATCCGGAATGCATGCAGATAGCGATGTTGGGGTTCGCACCCCAACCTACGCTGCTGCGCTTAGACGTGCGGCCGCTTCAACCGGATCAGTCCCGAAATATCATCATCGCCATGCCCTTGCTGCATCAGCTCGGCATAGTCGGCCAATGACTGCTCGATCACCACGCGCGAGGTACCCGCCTTCTCCGCAATACCGCGCACGATACCCAGATCCTTGTGCAGCAGCGCCAGCTTGAAGCCCACGCTGAACTGATTGTTCAACATCGTTGCACCGCGCTTTTCCAGGAACCAGTTGCCGGCAGCCCCGGCACCCAGCGTGGGAATCAGCCGCTCCGGATCGAGCCCCAACGCCTCGCCCAGCGCCAAGCCTTCGCAAACCGCTTGCGCAATGCCCGCCACCAGCACCTGGTTGATCGCCTTGGTCGCCTGCCCCGCGCCAACGTCACCCAGATGTGTAATGCGCAAGGCGTACGCTTCCAGCACCGGCCGCGCACGTTCGAGCACGGCGGCATCACCGCCCACCATGATCGAGAGCTTGCCGTTCTTCGCGCCTTCCACGCCGCCGGAAACCGGTGCATCCAGAAAGTGTGCGTTCACGGCAGCAAGACGTGCCGCCGCCTGCTTGGCGGTATCGGGTGCAACAGTGGAATGATCGATCACGATCGTGCCGGGTTTTACCTGCGGCGCGAGTGCATCCACGGTATTCAGCACATCGGCATCGGCAGTCACGCACAGCGCAATCACGTCGCACTGCGCCGCAAGTTCGTCCAGCGTAGGTGCGGTGACACCCAATGCGTGTGCAAGCGCTTCGGCCTTGGCATGCGTGCGGTTGGCCACCGCATGTAGCAAACCATGCTGCTTCAAATGTCCGGCCATCGGTTCGCCCATGGCGCCGAGGCCGATGAATGCTGCCTTGAGAGTCATACGTGATCCTTGCTGGAGGTCGATCGGTTGCAGGCGAAAAGCGT
Organism: Dyella sp.; assembly: GCF_035277725.1. Classification (GTDB taxonomy): domain Bacteria; phylum Pseudomonadota; class Gammaproteobacteria; order Xanthomonadales; family Rhodanobacteraceae; genus Dyella_B. The sequence goes on from NZ_DATEJY010000089.1 coordinate 17,491, forward strand.
GCAGGCCGCTAAGTATGAAGAACGCGGGACGGCACCACCAACTGCGCGCTCAAAGATGCGCCAGTAGCCATATCGCCAGCGCAGCAATCACCCACATCGCGGGCTTCACCTCGCGTGCCTTGCCTGTAGCGAGCTTGATCAGCACATAGGAGAGAAAGCCATAAGCCACGCCGTCGGTGATCGAATACGTCAGCGGAATCAGCAGGATCGCTATGAAGGCTGGAACTGCTTCGTCGAACCGTTGCCACTCGATGCGCGTGATCGCCTCGATCATGAACACGCCAACCAGAATCAACGCCGGCGCCGTGGCGATGGCCGGCACCAATGAAAGCAGCGGCGACAGAAACAGGAATGGCAGAAAGCACAGGCCGGCAACCACGGCCACCAGTCCCGTGCGCCCGCCTTGCGAAATACCCGCCGCCGATTCGATAAACGCATTCGCCGGACTGGTTCCCAGCGGCGCCGACACCAGGGCGGAAAATGCATCCACGCGCATCGATTGGCGAATGTTGCGCGGATGACCGTTCTCATCCAGCAAATTGCCTGCATCCGATACCGCCATGAACGTGGACAAGGCATCGAAGAACGAGGTGAACAACATCACGAAGATAAAAGGCCAGTACGCCAGCTTCAGCGAACCGATGAGATCGAGTTGCCCCATGGCGGAAAAGTCCGGCGTGGCGAAAAGCCCTTGCCAGTTCACCAGCGTCGCTACACCACCATAAGCGCTGCCATCACCCCACCAGCGGCCAATCGGAATCGCCAGCACGGTGGTCAGCACGATGCCCAACATCAACGCACCTTTGATACGTCGCGCCACCAGGAAAATCGTCAGCGCCAAGCCAGCGAGAAAAGTCAGCAACACCGAGTTGAGCTTGGCCGAATGCACCAGCGTCACCGGGTCACCCACGATGAACTTGGCGTTGACCAGGCCAATCAGGCTGATGAACAAGCCGATGCCGCATGACACCGCATGCCGCAAATTTTCCGGAATCGCATCCACCACCAGTTTGCGCACATTGAACAGCGCCAGCAGCGCAAAGATCACGCCCGACCAGAACACGCAGCCCAGCGCCGTCTGCCAGGACATGCCGCCACCGTGCACCATCACGAAGGCGAACAGCGCATTCATGCCCATGCCCGGCGCCACGAGCACCGGATTGCGCGCATACAAACCCATCGCGCAACTGCCGAAGAAGCTCACCATCACCGTGGCGGTCAGGCCCGCCGAAAACGGTACCCCGCCATGCGCCAGCACAGCGGGGTTGACCACGATGATGTACATCGACGTGAGAAACGTGGTGATGCCGGCCAGCACTTCCACGCGCGTACTCGATCCGGCAGCGCGTATGCCGAAGAACCGTTCCATCATGGTGAAGGTTTCCCTGGGGGAAACCTCTATTCAGCCACGATGGACGTCGTGTGTCACGAACGGATTTTCCGCCGAAGGCGGTTCCAGCCAATGCGGATGGCTCAGCGTATGGCGCATATCGGCCAGACCGCTTTGCCAGTGCTCATGCATGGTGGTCGCGCTGAACTCGTAGTCCTTGTAATGCCCTTCGTAGGGCTTGTCGCGATAGATCAAATGGATGAGGTTGGTCAGCGCGCCATTGGCGTAACGCTCGGCACGTTTGTAGGCCGGCGTGTCGCGCTTGTCCTCAGGAATCAGCTCCATCAGCTCATGCAAAAAGCGTTGCTGCTCACGCGTCTGGTGCATGTATTCGGTGACCAGACGCGTACGGCTGGAAAACTGGATGTCTTTGGCACGCTCGGCCACACTGCCCATGTCGCGCGGCAAGGCGCCAACCGCACTCCATAGGTCGACCTGGAAGATCAACGCATCGCGATGCGGCCGCTCGGTCAGCACCTTGTACAGCGGCGTGTTGGAGACCATGCCGCCGTCCCAGTAATACTCGCCATCGATTTCCACCGCAGGAAAACCGGGCGGCAACGCACCGGACGCCATGAAATGTTCGGGTCGCAGCGTGTCGTGGCGGTTGTCGAAATACGCGAAGTTGCCGGTGCGCACGTTCACCGCGCCCACCGACACCCGCACGCAACTGGGATGGTTGATGCGATCGAAGTCCGCCAATCGTTCCAGCGTCGCGCGCAACGGTGCGGTGTCGTACCAGCTTGCAGTAGCCGGTGTGCCGTGCCACTGCAGCACCGGCGGCGGCATGCGTGGCTGGAAGAAACCATATTGGCCTTCCATGATCGCGCGCCACGCGGCGAACATATTGACGCCCTCGCGCACGATCGGCGGCATGCTTATGCCTTCGATCCACGGATAGCCCGGCGAACCTGGCCATAGCGCCGACTTGCAGATGCCATCCCAGAATTCCGTCAGTCGCTCGACGCGATGCTCGGGCGCATTGCCCGCGATGATGGCCGCGTTCAAGGCGCCGATGGAAATGCCGGCGATCCAGTTCGGATGCAGGCCCGCTTCCGCCATCGCCTGGTACACGCCGGCCTGGTACGCACCGAGCGCGCCGCCGCCCTGCAGCACCAGCGCGGTCACCTTGTAGGCGTCCTGCGCTGGATGATGGGAAGCGGCTTCAGCCTTGGACGAGGTCTTCTTCGCGTCCATACGTCTTTCCTGTGTGGGTTTCTTCAGCGAGATAGTCGTACACCACCGTGCCCAGGTCGAGCGTGAGGTCGGTGATGTAATGCACCGCGGATTCCACCTTCAGCACCGGCAGATCGGCTACCGGCGCCAGCGCATGCGGATGCAATTCCAGCGATGCCGGCCCGGTCCATGCACCCTTCAGCGTGACATTGCTCGTGTAATAACGCACCAGCTCGCAGATGCGCGGCGTGCCGTCGACGTGCGGAATGATCTTCAGCAGGAAATTCGGCGCAGCCAAGCCGGCGAGAATGGCATCCGCGTCCGCCGCGCGATGCTTGAAACCCATGGTGGCCTTGGCGACGCGCACTTTGCCGTAGTCGAGCGTACCGACCAGTGTGTCGATCTCCGTCTCCAATATCGGCGTGGCGAGCTTTTTCGGGAAGCCCCACAATTCGCGGCCGCCGGCGATGGGCGGATGATCGTTGAGATACATCGCATGCACGTAACCGCCGCGCTCACCGCGGAAGCTCACCGGAATCACCTGGCCCGATTCGGTGTAGTCGCCGAAGCCGGTGGAATCTGGCATGCGAATGAATTCGTACTTCACCACCGGCTCGGTGACTTCCAGCGGTTCCGGCACCACGGCGCGTAGCGCGTCCATGTCGGTGCGATAGGTGATGACCAGGAATTCGCGGTTGACGAAGCGATACGGTCCTTTGGGAAAGGCGGGGCTGGTCAACGGCATGGCAAAAGCGTTGGCTTTGACGTCGGCGATGTTCATGTTTTGCGTCCTGGTAAAGAGGAAGGCCATGGCCGCGTAGGCTGGGTTAGCGCAGCGTAACCCCGCGGTTTCGCGTTGAAGCTGCTGGGTTACGCTGCGCTAACCCAGCCTACGCCGGTCCCCATTACTGCATGTACCAGCCGTGGCTGACCACAAAGCTCTGCCCGGTCAACGCCGCACTCGGGAACGCTGCCAGGAACAGTGCCGTCTGCGCAATATCGTCGACGGTGGTGAACACACCATCCACCGTGTCCTTCAACATCACGTTCTTGATGACTTCCGCTTCGCTGATGCCAAGCTCCTTGGCCTGCTCGGGAATCTGCTTTTCCACCAGCGGCGTGCGTACGAAACCCGGGCAGATCACGTGCGAGCGCACGTTATGCGCCGCGCCTTCCTTCGCCAGCGTGCGTGCCAGGCCAAGCAAGCCATGCTTCGCGGTGACATAGGCGGATTTCAGTTTCGACGCTTCGTGTGAATGCACCGAGCCCATGTAGATAACCGTGCCGCCACGGCTCTTACCAGTACCGTCGTCTTTGTACATGTATTTCAACGCGGCCTTGGTCGTAAGGAAGCCGCCATCGAGATGGATCGCCAGCATCTTCTTCCAGTCCGCGAACGAGAACTGGTCGATCGGATTGATGATCTGCACCCCCGCGTTGGAAATCAGCACGTCCAGGCTGCCGAAGGCTTCCACCGTTTTATCGGTACCTGCGTTGACTGCGTCTTCGTTGGTGACGTCCATGGCGATGCCGATGGCCTTGCCGCCGGCTGCCTTGATCTCGTCTGCTGCAGCATCCGCTGCCTGCTGATTGATATCGGCGATCGCCACCGCCGCACCATTCTTCGCATAAAGCTCGGCGATAGCCTTGCCCAGGCCGCTAGCGGCGCCAGTGATCAATGCAACCTTGCCGTCGAGACTTGCCATGTGCCACTCCTTCGGATGAATAAAAAATGGGGCAGCACATTGGATCGCCGCAGGATGTTTCGACAGCTTGCCGAAACATCCCTGAGCGATATCGCTAACGCACGCCCTCGGAGAGATAGGTATAGCCGGTCAAACCTTCATTCAATGTTACAAACAGGCTTTCGGCTTGCTCGCCCTGGATGCCCGCTGCAGCAATGCGGTCACGATAACTATGCCGCAGCGCTTCCAGGTCATAGCCGACGTAGTCCAGCATCAAATCGGTGGTATCGCCGCGACGCTTATGCGCAAACACATAGTTGCCCCCTTCCACGCGCACGTTCACGGCATCGGTGTCGCCGAACAGGTTGTGGATGTCGCCCAGCGTTTCCTGATACGCACCCACCATGAAGATGCCAAGCCGATACGCTTCGCCCTCGTTCAAGGCATGCAGCGGCAGGCTCACGTCCACGCCTTCGGCGTCCACGTAGTTGTCGATGCGGCCATCCGAATCGCAAGTGAGATCGACCAGTACGCCGCGACGCATCGGGCGCTCGTTCAAACGTGCAATCGGCGCAATCGGAAAGATTTGATCGATCGCCCACACATCCGGCACCGATTCGAACACGGAGAAATTGACGAAGTATTTGTCGACCAGCTTTTCTTCCAGCTCGTCCAGCGCCTGGCGATGCGAACGCTCCGCGGGCAGCAGGCGCGCACGCACTGCGTTGGCGATGGCGTAGTAAAGCTCGTCCAGCCGAGCGCGTGCCGCCAGCGACAATTGGCCCAGCGCATACAGCGTCTGTCCTTCGTGCACGTGATGCTGTGCTTCGTGGAACAGTTCCAGCGGCGGGCGCGTGTCGAGTTCTTCATACACTTCGCGCAAATGCCGCAGCACCGCCGGTTCATCCTTGTCGGCGGGCGGCAGGCTGCCGACCGGTACGGATTCGACCTCGCTCACGTTCACTACCATCACGGCGTGATGCGCCGTCATCGCGCGGCCGGCCTCGGTGATGATGTGCGGCGCCTTCAAGCCTTCGCTCTCCACCGCTTCGGCCAGTGATTGCACGATGGTCGCGGCGTATTGCTCGATCGAGTAATTGATCGAGTTGTGGCTGCGCGAACGCGAACCTTCGTAGTCCACGCCCAGGCCGCCCCCGACGTCGACGATCTCCAGCGGCACGCCCATGCGGGTGAGTTCGACGAAATAACGCGTCGCTTCGCGCATGCCATTGGCGATGTCGCGTACGTTGGAAATCTGCGAGCCCATGTGGAAATGCTGCAGTTTCAGCGTGTGCTTGAGGCCGGCCTGATCAAGGCGCGCCACCAGTTCCAGCACCTGCGCCGGCGACAGGCCGAACTTGCCTTTGTCACCACCGGTGTTCTGCCACTTGCCCGCACCGATCGACGCCAGGCGTACGCGCACGCCGAGCAGCGGTTCGACATTCAGCGCTTTCGATTCGCTGATCACGTGATCGAGCTCGGACAGCTTTTCGATCACGATGTGGATGCGCAAACCAAGCTTGCGCCCGATCAACGCCAAGCGGATGTATTCGCGATCCTTGTAGCCATTGCAGATCACGACCGAACCTGGCCGCGCCATCGCCAGCACGGCCATCAGCTCCGGCTTGGAGCCGGCTTCCAGCCCGAAGCCATGCGCACCGGCTGCCACCAGTTCGGCCACCACGCCGCGCTGCTGGTTCACCTTGATCGGATAGACGGCCGTATAGCCGCCGGCATAGTTCCACTCGCCGATCGCCTTGGCGAAGGCACCCTGCAGGCGCGCAAGGCGATTGGCCAGGATGTCCGGAAAGCGCACCAGCAGCGGCAGGCGCAAACCGTCGGCGCGGGCGCGCTCGACAATGTCGGGAAGGGAAAAGCCGGGGCCACTCGGGCCATGCGGGCGGATCACGATGTGGCCGGCGTCGTTGACGTCGACGTAGCCATCGCCCCAGTAGGGCACGGCATAGGTGTGACGGGCAACATCGATATTCCAGGCGTTCGCCATGTGACGGTATCTCCTCTTGAAGGGGGATGTCGTCGTCGCAGCGGCGGAGCCTTGACGAGTTCGTGGGACCGGAACATCCCAGGCTCACCGGCCGGAAGCCTCGCACGCCGCGGGGCCGGAAGAGCCTGATGGCCGCACATGGCGGCCGGGCACGTATTGTAACGGCGAGCTGCGACAATTTGAGGTCAGCGCATGCCTTTGCTCAATCCCCCGGCGGGGCACCGGCACGGCGCCAAGCGTTACCGCTACAATTACTTTCCTTTAACCCGAGTTCCAAGGATCTGTCCGTCATGTCGCAGCCCAGCTGGTTCACCGAAGCACACCAGGCTTCCGGTTCCTCCATCGGTTATCGCGTTGAAAAGCTGCTGCATGCCGAAAAAACCCCGTTCCAGACCATCGAGATCTACCAGACCACCGACTGGGGCAACCTGATGGTGATCGATGGCTGCGTCATGCTCACCACGCGCGACAACTTCCTCTATCACGAGATGATGACCCACCCGGCGCTGTTCACGCATGCGCGCGCCAAGCGCGTGGTGATCATCGGCGGTGGCGACTGCGGCACGCTGCGCGAAGTGCTGAAGCACGAGGAAGTGGAGCACGCTGCCCAAGTGGAAATCGACGAGCGCGTCACGCGCCTGGCCGAGCAGTATTTCCCGGAGCTGTGCGAATCCAACAACGATCCGCGCGCGGAACTGCTCTTCATCGACGGCATCAAGTACATGGCCGAGGCGGAGCCGGAATCGCTGGACCTGATCATCGTCGATTCCACCGATCCGGTCGGCCCGGCCGAAGGCCTGTTCAACGCGGCCTTCTACACCAGCTGCTACAAGGCGCTGCGTCACGGCGGCATCCTGGTGCAACAGAGCGAATCGCCGCTGGCGCATCTTGAGCTGATCAAGTCGATGCGCTCTGCCATGCGCACGGCAGGCTTCAGCGCCGTGAAGACGCTGCCCTTCCCGCAGCCGTGCTATCCCACCGGCTGGTGGAGCTGCACCATGGCGCGCAAGGGTGGCGACCTGGCAGGCTTCCGCGAGCGCGGCGCGCTGAGCAAGAACTTCTCCACGCGCTACTACAACGCCGACGTGCACAAGGGCGCACTCGCGTTGCCGGAATTCATGCGCGAAGCCCTGGGCGACTAGTAGGTTGGGGTGCGAACCCCAACATCGCCATCTATATCGGCACGGCAATGTTGGGGTTCCCACCCCAACCTACGCGTCTGGACCTGATGCGGCTTGAATAAATCCCAGCGTCCCTGCAGCCGCCTAGAAGATCCGGTTGCGCACCTTCGGCATCAGCACGATCGCCAGCGTCACCAGCGGACCAAACAGCAGCGACAGCAGGAACCACAGCAAACCGCTGCGATTCTTCCCCTGCGCCAGGCCGGCATTGATCAAGGCCAGCGTGCCCCATCCCACGAACCACGGGGCGGCATTAGCTTGGGCCAGCATTGAAAACGACTCCACAGCTTTCTCCTGTGTTCCTCGTGGGCAGCGTCACGCATGCTACAGGAGCCGGCACGACATGCCCAAGGCATCACGTTCAGCGAAAAATCGAAGAACTTCCTGTTCAGAAGTCTCTCAATCCCTTCCCATTATGCTTTCCGCTTTTATGACCCGTGGAGTTCCCATGCGTGGATGGCGCCTGATTGCCCTCACCCTGGCTTGTGTCCTCACTGCGACGGCGGCAACCGCCAAGCAACAGGCAGCCCCGAGCGCCGCCAAAGCCGCACAATCCCGCGAAAAGGCGCTGCTCGCATTTCAGAACGACCTGATCAATGTGCTCTCTCCCAGCGGCGATCCAGAACGCCTGCTGGCCGCCGCCCTGCTGGCACGCCCACTGCAAAACCCCAGCAAATTGAATACTTTCCACGCCCTGATCGAACGCGCCGCGCGCGTCGACGGGGCCGGCCCTGCCATCAGCTGGGCACGCCTGGCCGATTGCGATCCGAACGCGCATGCCTGCCCCAATAGCGATGCCGTGGCGCAGCTGGTGCAACAGGCGCCGGACAACGCGGCCGTGTGGCTGGTGAAGTTGAGCCAGGACGCCAACAGCCTGAAGAACGACGATGCCCGCCAGGACCTGGCCAAGGCCGCGTCCGCCAAGCTGTATGACGACTACAGCGGCGTGGCGCTGAAAGACCTGGCCAATGCCGCCACCCTGCTGCCCCCGCCGAACGCCACGATCGACCCCAACTCCAATGCCGGCGCCAATGGCGTGCAGGTACTGATCGCCTTCGGCAGCGCCGCCGGCATGCCGCAGCCGGCGCTGCGTGATACCGCCAGTTTCTGCGAAGAAAAGGCGCCCAAGGACGACTCCGTCAAGAACGACTGCCTGAAGCTCGGCCAGTTGCTCGAATGGGGCTCCAGCCCGCTGGCCCGCTCGCTGGGCTTGCATCTGCGCGAAGTGCTCAACGCCGATCCGGCCCAGCAGCAGGATGCGCAAAACGCTCGCCGCACCCTGATCTGGCAGGTGCAAAACTTCGCCGCGCTTTCCTTCCGCGCGCAGAACGATAAGGCCCAGGCGCAGCATCTGTTGTCGCTGGCCCGCAACGGCGGCACCCAAATGAGCATGGTGCTGGCCGCCCTGCACGATGCCGGCGTACCGACGGACGCGCCATCGGATTGGCAGCCGACCAAGTAACTCGCATCCCTCGCCCCGACGCACGCCGGGGCCAGCAACGTTGCGTTGCTGCGGCAACACAGTCGCCTATCCGCAGCAAGCTCATCTTCCCCCTTCCGCATTCCCCCGTTACGCTTGGGTCCACCTCAAGCCAACAGGGGTTGCCGATGCTCACGGTCTTGGTAGCAAGCAGCAAGGGCGGTTGCGGCAAGAGCACGCTGGTCACCCAGCTTGCTTCGCATTGGGCGCAAGATGGTAAGCGCACCGCCATCGTCGATAGCGATCCGCAAGGCTCCAGCTATCGCTGGGCAAGCCTGCGTCCGGAGAACGTGCCGGGCGTGCTGGCCGTGGAAGGCAGTCGCCGGGCGATGGAGAAATTGCCCGAAGACACCGATCGCGTCCTGGTCGATACCCCGGCCGGCTCGCACGAAAAGGCACTCGAGCCATACCTGGAACAGGCCGACGTAGTGCTGGTGCCGGTGCTGCCCTCGTCCTTCGACCTGCATGCCACCCTGAATTTTCTGGAACATCTGCGCGGCATCGCCCGTATCAAGCGCGGCAAACTGCCGGTCGCCCTGGTCGGCAATCGCCTCAAGCCCTGGACGCACGCCAGCCAGGACGCGATCAACCAGTTGGCCGAACAGGCGCCCTTTCCGGTGGTAGCGCAGTTGCGCGACACCCAGGCCTACGTCTTGCTCACTTCGCTGGGCAAAGGCATCTTCGACTACGGCTCCGAGCAGGTCCGCGGCCACCAGCAGGACTGGACCCCGCTACTGCGCTGGATCAAGCGCCAGCATTAAGTAAGGATGCTCTGATCTATTCCGCGCACCCGGCATGACGTCCAGAAGGCCCGCTGGGTGTGCTGCGCGGCGCAGGGCAGACTGGCCGTCTGTTCAAGCCGCGCGGCGCAGCCAGCGGGCCTTCTGGACGTCACCCCATCTTTAATTTCAACCTGCTGGGGCCGTACTGTATGCGCCTGTCGCCACGCCCCAGCGTCTCGACAGACAGCCAGTCTGCCTTCACCGCTGTGGCGTGGCGACAGGCGCATACAGTACGGTGACGGGTACGTGGAATAGATCAGAGCATCCTTAAGGCGCGGCTTTCACATGAACCAAGACATCCTTCGGGAGAACACACCGCTATGCACGAACTGATCCTGTTGCGTCACGCCGAAGCCCAGCCCGCCCCGCCCGGTGGGGAAGACGAGGTGCGCCGCCTCAGCGGCCGCGGCGAACAGGAAGCGCGTGCCGCCGGGGAGTGGCTGAAAAAGCACGGCAAGCGGCCAGACCGCGTGCTGTGCTCGCCCTCCGAACGCACCTGCGCCACGGCCAACCTGGCGCTGGCCGAGATCGAGCGCGCACCCACCATGCAGACGGCCTCCGAGATCTACAACGCCACGCCAGGTGAACTGCTGGCCCTGCTCGACCAGCACGGCGACGTCAATACCGTCATGCTGGTCGGCCACAATCCGGGCATCGAGCGGCTGGTTGCGCTGCTGGTGGAAGGCCGCTCCGACGATTTCCGTGGCATGCCGCCGGCCGGCCTGGCCGTGCTCCATCTCGATGGCCCGCTGGAACCGGGCAACGCACGACTGGATGCGTTCTGGTCGCCATGAAACGCAGGGATGCTTTTTGCCCACTAGCGTAGGCGACGTCGATGTTCAGAAGGCCCGCAAGATGTGTTGCTCGCATCTTCCCCGCGTTGCAGCCGCACGTCGCGCGGCATTTGGCGCTGTTGCTGCTGGTGCCGCTGGCGCTATGGGCAGGGCCTCATCAACACGATTACCGCATCGACTCGAGCAGTTCCGAAGCAATGTTCCGCGTTCGCCTGTTCTGGCTGGACAAGGTCAACGGCGAGTTCACGCACGTCGATGGCGACGTGGTCACCGGACCGCGGCCGGACAGCTGGGTGGTCAACGCCACCATCCCGGTCGACAGCGTCAGCCTGCCCTCCACGCGCATGCGCCAGCTGTTGCTGGCGCCCTCGTTCTTCGACGTGCAGCATCACCCCACCATCCATTTCGTTTCCGATCCCATCGCGCAACAAGATCTGGAGCACGGCGGCACGCTGACCGGCTACCTCACCTTGCGCGGCGTCACTGCACCGATTCACTTCAACATGCAGCCGATGCAATGCCAGCAGCCGGTGACGACGCCGTGCAGAATTGTGCTGCGCGGCATGCTCCAGCGCAGCACCTTCGGCATGACCAGCGACCGCCTCGCGCTGTCCGACAACGTCGATCTCAACCTCAACATCACACTGCAGCCCTACACCCGTTGAGCAGGTCGTTGAACAGCCGTTACTGATCGCTCGTTATGATGGGCTCGCCCGGCGCCCCGTGGCGCACGACTTCATGCTTGTTGTACGCAGCTCAGGAAAGTGAACCGTATGTGGAGAGTCAGGCGGACAGCAGTACAGGCACACTACCAAGCCCTTGATGTGGCATTCGGTACAACGCTGCCCATGCGTTGAAACGAGTTTGCCCATGCGCACGCGTTGCAGTCTCCTTCTGATCTTGTTGCTGGCGTCCCTGCTGCAGGGCTGCACGTTGAGCCGCGCGCAGATCAAGCAAGCCGATACCGTCGTCGCCGCCAGCGTCGATCGCCAAAGCACCTGCCATCGCGACGACCATTGCGCCACCCCGTCGCCGTTGCTGGATGCGGCCACGCAAGCCATGGCTGCATCCACACCGGATCACCCCGAACATATCGTCACCCTGCTCGACGATAGCGAAGCGTCACTGGCCGCGCGCATCAATTTGATCCGTGCGGCAAAAACATCGATCGACGTGCAGAGCTACATCTGGGACGAAGACGACCTCGGCCAACTCGCGCTCAGCGAATTGGTCGACGCAGCGCGGCGCGGCGTCAACGTGCGCATTCTCGCCGACCAGCTGTTCTCGTTCGAAGATCCTGCGCTGCTCGCCCAGCTCGCGTTGACCAGCCCCAACCTGCACATTCGCCTCTACAACCCCACCTTCCACAACTCGCGCACGTCGGCATTGGACTTCGCCGCCGGCCTGGTTTGCTGCTTCATGAAGTTCAACCAGCGCATGCACAACAAGCTGCTGGTGGTGGACGACACCATTGGCGTTACCGGCGGACGCAATTACCAGGATCGCTATTTCAACTGGGACAACGATTTTGATTACGTCGATCGCGACATCATGGTCGGCGGCCCGGCCGCGCAGGAGATGGCGAAGGCGTTCAACCTGTTCTGGAAACACAAGCGCGCGGTGCCGCTCACACATCTGCGCGACGTGAATCATCAGATCATGCGCACGACATCGGCGCCGCGGTGGCCGGGACCTCACTACGTCTATCCGGCGCGCGTGGCCGCCGCACAGGCCGAGGCGGAAGATCGAGACTGGCTCAACGAACACGTGCTCGACAATGCGCTGCACACCAGCAAGGTGGAGTACTTCAGCGACCTGCCTGCCAAAACCGAACAGCCCTCGCGGCGCCAGGCACGCGAGTTCACCGCGCACCTGATGCAACTGGTCAACCACGCCAAGCAGCAAGTGGTCTTGCAAACACCGTATCTGGTGATGAGCCGGCGCGCGGAAAAAATCTTCCGGAAACTCCACCGTGAGAACCCGGCGCCGCAGATCCTCGTATCGACCAATTCACTGGCATCCACCGACGCCTTTGCGGTGTATGCGTATTCCTACAAGAAACGCAAAAGCTATCTCACCAAATACGGCTTCAACATTTTCGAGTTGAAGCCGCGTGCCGAACTCGCCACCGATGCCTACATGCAGGCCAACGTCGAGGACGAAGACGACGATGGCACCCCACTCGTTGCCGGTGCGGCCGGCACGCATCGCCGACGCTTCCCTGGTACCGACCGAGGCTTTTTCGGCAGCACCGGCAAACGCAACCGGCCCGCGCCACTTACCAGCCCTGGCCGCCGCTTCGGCCTGCACGCCAAATCGATGGTGATCGACGACGACTTGGGCATGGTCGGCTCGCACAATTTCGATCCGCGCTCCGACCACTACAACACCGAAGGCGGCGTGATCGTGTATGACCAGCACTTCGCCGCCGAATTACGCGACTCCATCCTTGCCGCCACGCAACCGCAGAACGCGTGGGTGATCGCGCCACGCAAGCCGACCATTCCCATACTTGGCCAGATCAGCCTGTTCATCAGCGATATCTCGGCCAAATTGCCCTTGTTCGATATCTGGCCATTCCGCTACGCCACCAGCTACGACCTGAAACCGGATGCCGGTTGCCCACCCATGCAACCGAACAATCCGGACTTCACCCGTTGCTACACCGCCGTGGGTGATTTCCCGGATGTGGCCATTTCGCCGAAGCTGCTTTATACGCGATTGATCACGGCCTTCGGAGCAGGCGTAAGAGGCGTACTTTGATCGAAACGTCGGCTGGGATGAAATCCCAGCTTTCGTGTGGTTTCCGATGCTGGGATTCCATCCCAGCCTAACTGCCGCACAGTTTTGTAGGTTGGGGGGGCGAACCCCAACAACGTCCCGGCGCGCGCAGGTCATGTTGGGGTTCGCACCCCAACCTACAGCATCTGCTCATACATAAAGTAATGGCACTGCTCCATCCCCAACTCCTGATACGTCCGCTGCGCGCGTAGATTTTCCGTCTCCACATACAAGCGCAACCCCACCGCACCGGCCTGTTTCGCCCGCTGCGCCACATCGGCATACATCGCGCGGAACGCGCCGCTCCTGCGCGCATCCGGCGTCACGTAAACACTCTGGATCCACCAGAAATCGCCATTGCGCCAATCGCTCCACTCGTAGGTCACCAGCAGGCAACCCACTGCCTCGCCATCGCGCTCAGCCACCAGGTAAAACCCGCGCCGCGACTCATCCAGCACCGCCGCCACGCCGCGCGAGAGCACCTGCAAATCGAGCTTCTTTTGCTCCGTTTCCCAAGCCATCGCCACGTTCCATTCGGCAATAGCAGCCATGTCCTTGCGCTCAGCAGGACGAATATTCAATGTCGACACGTCTAGACTCCCTTGCTTCTTATGTCTTGCGCCGCGCACGCGAAGCGCCCAGCTTGCGTGTCAGGGTATTGCGCCCGACGCCAAGCGCCGCCGCTGCATGCTGGCGGTGCCCATCATTGGCCGCCAACGCCGCTTCCATCAGCACGCGATCGAGCGCTTCGCGCGCACGCGTGTGAATGTCCGCCTCATCGCGTTCCAGAGCGCGATCGGCCCAATCGCGCAAGGCATCGGTCCAATCGCCGCGTTGTGCGTCCGTCGACTTGCCCAAATCGGACGGCAGGATTTCCGCGCCAGTAGCAATCACTGCCAGACGCCGGCAAAGATTTTCCAGCTCGCGCACGTTGCCTGGAAAATCCCGCTGCGCAATAGCCTTCAACGTCGCCTTGGAAAACCGCTTCGGCGGCAGCTTCAACTCCTGCGCCGCCGTGGCGAGGAAATGCTGCGCCAGCAGCGGAATATCGCTGCGCCGCTGCCGCAACGGCGGCAGTTCGATGCGCACCACATCGAGACGATGCTTGAGGTCGGCGCGAAACTGCCCCGCCGCCACACGCGCGTCCAGATCCTGGTGCGTGGCGGCGACGACGCGTACGTTGCAACGAATCAACTCGCGGCCGCCAACACGGTAAAACTCACCGCCCGCCAGCACACGTAACAAGCGCGTCTGCAGGATCAACGGCATATCGCCAATTTCATCGAGAAACAGCGTGCCCCCTTCCGCTTGCTCAAAGCGGCCGGCCACGCGCCGCGTTGCGCCGGTAAACGCGCCGGCTTCGTGGCCGAACAATTCGCTTTCCAGCAATTCGCTGGGAATTGCCGCGGTATTCAACGCCACGAATGGCTTGCCGCGCCGCGCGCTTTCTTCGTGCAACGCGCGCGCCACCAACTCTTTGCCGGTGCCGGTTTCGCCGGTGATCAGTACATTGAGATCACTCGCCGCGATGCGCCCGATCAGGCGAAACACTTCGCGCATCGGCACGCTTTCGCCCAGCAACGCATGCGCAGGCACCGTCGTATCCACCGATGCCAAGTCCGCATGCGGCACGTCCGCCAGCGCGCGCTGCACGGAAGCCAGCGCTTGATCCAGATCGAACGGCTTGGCCAGATAATCCACCGCACCCGCGCGGTACGCCGCCGCCGTGGTAGCAACATCGGTATAGGCGCTCATCACGATCACCGGACCAATGCCTTGCGCGTGCAATTCCTCCAGCAAGGCCAGCCCGCTTTCGCCGGGCATGCGCACGTCGGTGACCAGCAACGCCGGCAACGCTTCGCGCAACGCCTTGCGCACGCTCGCCGTATCCTGAAATTCACGCACTTCAAAGCCGGCATCGCGCAGTGCTTCGGCCAGGACAAAGCGCACGCCGCGATCGTCATCGACGATCCAGATGCCGGAGCGTTCTTTGGACGAGCCTGTTTTCATAGGACAGGTGCTCCGCGTTGCGTCTGAGTGGTTGTCGGGTGATCGTGCGTGGCGCAGCGCCAGACTGGCCGTCTGGCCACGCCGCGCGCGGCCGCACGGCGACCACTCAGGCGCAACGAGGGGTACTTGGCATGGGAAAGCAGGCGGCTAGCCATGAGCACGCCCCGTGGTTGCCGCGCCGATGCGCGGCGGCAAAGGCAGATAAAGCGAGAAGATGGTTTCGCCCGGGCGGCTGACATAGCGCAATTCGCCGCCATGCTCATGCGCGATTTCGCGCGACAACGCCAGGCCCAGGCCGGTGCCATCCACGCGTCCTGACACCAGCGGTTCGAACAAGGTATCGCGCAAGGTCGGCGGCACGCCTGGACCGTCATCCATCACATCCAACCGCAAGGCGCTGCGGAACATGCGTTCGCCCAGGCGCACGCCATGCTCGACGCGGCTGCGCAAGGTCAGCGTCTTCGCGCCGGCTTCGATCGCATTGCGCGCGAGGTTGAG
This sequence comes from Dyella sp., assembly GCF_035277725.1. GTDB lineage: Bacteria > Pseudomonadota > Gammaproteobacteria > Xanthomonadales > Rhodanobacteraceae > Dyella_B. The sequence continues at coordinate 33,273 of NZ_DATEJY010000089.1, forward strand.
CAACACCTGCTGCAGGCGATCCGCATCGCCCTCCACATCCGGCAGGCTGGGGTCGTAATCCGGACGCAGGCGCGGCGGCTTCGGTTCGGCGCGAATCAATTCCGCCACGCGCTCCATCAATTGATGCAAGTTCACCGGCGCCAAGTGCGGCGCACCGTCGTGACGCAGCAAGCGGTTGGCCAGTGCAGCCAGCCGATCCGCTTCCTTGATCACCATGCCGGCCAGCGATTGCATGTCCGGATCATCCAACCGGCGTTGCAGCAGTTGCGCGGCACCGCGCAGACCCGCCAGCGGGTTCTTCACCTCATGCGCAAAACCGCGCAACGTGGCCGACAGTGGCGACACCGTGGACGGCAGCTCCGCCAGCACGTGCACCTCCACCAACAGCTCGCCGCCTTCCAGCGGCTGCAACGCCACATCCACCCGCTGGCCACCCGTCACCCCCGGCAGGAGCAAGCCGCGGCACTGCACCGAGCGCTGCTCCGCCACACTCCGCGCCGCCTGCTCGGCCACCCCTGCGTCCTGCAACAGCCCCTGCAACGGCTGCCCCTGCGCATGCCGCAAGCCCAGCCCCAACAACTCCGCCAGCCCGGCATTGATCCACTGGACACGCAAATCCCCATCGACCACCGCCAATCCGGTCGACATCTGTTCCACCCAGCTTCGGGCCTGCTGCTCGCTCATTGCACCATCATGGACAATGCGCCCGCTTGGTGCAAATGCTTTGTCATCCCAAGGGGATTGGACTCCAAATGTCGTG
>NZ_DATEJY010000090.1:0-3190 GCF_035277725.1 Dyella sp.
CGCCTCGATCTCGCGCTGGCCGGCCAGCTGCTTCTCGATCTCGATCTCGGCGGCGGACAGCCCTGCCCCCTCGCCGTCGTGCTGGCCCTTCAGCGCGCGGTATTCCAGCGCGCGCAGCTCGGCTTCCTTGCGGGTCTGCTCTTCCTTGTAGGCCTTCCAGCGCTCGGCGGCGCGGGCCTGGCGATTCAGGTGCTCAAGCTGCTTGTCCACCTCGTCGCGCACGTCCTTCACGCGGTCGAGGTTCTCGCGGGTGGACTTGATGCGGCTCTCGGTTTCCTTGCGGCGCTCCTTGTACTTGGAGATGCCGGCGGCTTCCTCCAGGTGCGTGCGCAGTTCCTCGGGGTGCGCCTCGATGATCTGCGAGATCATGCCTTGCTCGATGATCGAGTAGCTGCGCGGACCCAGGCCCGTGCCGAGGAACAGGTCGGTGATGTCGCGGCGGCGGCAGCGCGCGCCGTTGAGGAAATACGCGGACTGGCCGTCGCGCGTCACCTGGCGCTTCACCGAGATCTCGGCGTACTGGCCGTATTCGCCCTGGATGGTGCCGTCGGAGTTGTCGAAGATCAGCTCGACACTCGCCTGCCCCACCGGCTTGCGCGCGTTGGAGCCGGAAAAGATCACGTCCGTCAACGAGTCGCCGCGCAGGCGGCTGGCCGCGCTTTCGCCCATCACCCAGCGGATGGCGTCGATGATGTTGGACTTACCGCAACCATTGGGCCCCACCACACCGGTCATATTGGTGGGCAGGTGCAAGGTGGTCGGGTCGACGAAGGACTTGAATCCGGCAAGTTTGATCGTGGTTAGGCGCATGCAGATTCAGATGCTCAAGGTGTGATGGCCCGCTGAGGCGGGCGACGGGTCACTGTGCCAAACGTGGGACAGCGCCGCAATGCGTGGCGGATGATCAAGTGATCCGCGGTAAAGCCGTTGGCGCTTGGTCAACAGCTCGGTCAATCGGGCGATTTGGCATCGATCGACAACGCGTGGATACCGTGATCCATCAACTCGCCCAGCGCTGCGTATACCAGCCGGTGCCGCTTGATCGGCAACTGGCCGGCAAAGGCGGCGCTCACGACGCGCACGTAGTAGTGACCCTTCCCCTCATTGGCGTGGCCGACGTGCTTGTAGCCCTCATCCACCACGTCGAGTTCGACCGGCTGCAGCGCCATCGCCAGGCGCTGGCGGATTTCCTCGACCATCGCTGCCGTCATGCCGGCAATACCTTGCGGAACGGTTTGACGCTGACGCTGGCATAGACGCCCGCGTCCACATAGGGATCCGCCTTGGCCCATTGTTCCGCCTCGGCCAGCGAAGAGAATTCGGCCACGATCAGGCTGCCGGTGAAGCCGGCCGGGCCGGGTTGTTCCGTGTCGATGGCGGGGAACGGGCCGGCCAGCAGCAAGCGGCCTTCCGCCTGCAGTTGCTCCAGCCGCGCCAGATGGGCCGGGCGCGCGGCCGTGCGGCGTTCCAGCGACTTGGGATGGTCCGTACCGGTGATGGCGTACCACATGTAGCAGGTGCTCCTTCGCAGGGAATCGGCGAGTTTAGCCCACCGGCCGCGCTGGCCCCAGGGTGATGCGTGTCAGCTGCGATGCCTGACAGCGCTCGCTGCTCGCCTTTGCGCCGCCGAGCCATGCTTGTGCGGCCGGGAGCCCCATCCGGCAAAAGTTTCCCCTCTAGGCCATGAGTCATAGCCACGCGTCATTGACAGCTGCGAACATGGTGTTATAGTTCACCACAACACCGGTCCACGACAGCACTAAAGGAGAGCAGACATGAAAGCGCCCAACCCCATCGCCATCACTGCCGCGGTTCTGTTCACCACGGTCGGCCTGATCGCCATGAATCCCACCACCCCGAAACTGCCGGCCGCCCCCAGCGACGGCGCCAAGGTCTTCACCCTGCCCGGCATCGAAGTGCGCCCCACCGCCGAAGATCGGCGCGCCGCCTCGCTGCTGAGCGAAGCCAGCCTGACCATCGCCAACTCGCCGCTGGCCAACAGGACCGAAAGCGCGGCAAGCCTGCTCGGAGCCCAACTGGCCATGCCCTACTATTCGTTTGGCTCCACCAAGTTCGCCAGCATCAGCAAGGAATAAATTCATGGCCATCACCTGGAACGACAGCGTCCCGATCTATCGCCAGTTACGCGAACGCGTGGTGGCGATGATCCTGGACGGCGCCTTGAACGAGGGCGACCCGCTGCCGTCAGTACGCCAGGTGGCAGCGGATTTTCAGATCAATCCGCTCACGGTTTCCAAGGCGTATCAGGAACTGGTCGACGATCAACTCGTAGAGAAAAGGAGGGGGCTGGGCATGTTCGTCACCGATGGAGCGCGCGAGGCGCTGCTCAAATCAGAACGCGAGCGCTTTCTGCGCGAAGAATGGCCGACGCTGTACGCACGTTTGCAGCGCCTCGGGCTGGATTTGAAAACCCTGATGCGCGAAGCGCCGAAGGATGCGGAGAACCCGTCATGAATGCGGTCGTCACCGCCAATGGCTTGAGCAAGCGCTACAAGAACGCGCTGGCGCTGGATAACGTGAGCTTCCAGATTCCCGCCGGCCGCATCGTGGGGCTGATCGGCCCCAACGGCGCCGGCAAGACCACCGCCCTGAAGGCCATCCTGGGCCTGACCGATTTCCAGGGCCAGCTCAACGTGCTGGGTTTCGACCCACGCAGCCAGCGCGACAGGCTGATGGAAGAAGTGTGCTTCATCGCCGACGTGGCGGTGCTGCCGCGCTGGATTCGCGTACGCGAGGCGATTGATTTCGTCGCCAACGTCCATCCGCGCTTCAACCGCGCCAAATGTGAAGCTTTCCTGGCACGCACCAAGCTCACGCCCGATCAACGCGTCAAACAGATGTCCAAGGGCATGATCGTGCAACTGCATCTGGCCCTGGTGATGGCGATCGACGCCAAGCTGCTGGTGCTGGATGAGCCCACGCTCGGCCTGGACATTCTTTATCGCAAGCAGTTCTACCAGAACCTGCTGGAAGACTATTTCGACGAGAACAAGACGATCATCGTCACCACGCATCAGGTAGAAGAGATCGAACATATTCTCACCGACCTGATGTTCATCCGCGACGGCAGGATCGTGCTGAACACTGATATGGAAGCCATGGGGGAACGCTTTGCCGAAGTGATGGTAAGCGCGGACATGGCGGCCGCCGCGCGCCAGCTCAAACCGCT
>NZ_DATEJY010000091.1:0-44032 GCF_035277725.1 Dyella sp.
GCCCTGCACGCAAGAAATTCTGCCAAAGGTCAAAAAGCCGACGGTAGCGCTTGCTTACATCGTCTGCGTGGCGCGCTCGGAATTCAGCACGCCTGCCAGCAGGGCTTCGATGCGGCCACGCGCCGCTTCCCCATCGGAGGAATCGTTGAACTGCACGCCGATGCCGGCCGTACGGTTACCCTGTGCGCCGATCGGCGTGATCCACACCACCTTGCCGGCCACCGACAAGCGTTCGCTTTCGTCGATCAGGCTGATCAACAGCACCACTTCGTCACCCAGCGAATAGCGCTGCGCAGTAGGTGCAAACAGGCCGCCATGCTTCAGGAACGGCATGTACGAGTTGTACAGCGATGCCGTGTCCTTGAATTTCAGCGAGATGATGCCCTGGCGGGCGGCGACCGGATTCATGCCTGTTCCCCTTGCTACAGCGCTGGCGGCTAGGAGCCTGTCGGACTTGAGTGGTCGAGGCGAGGCGCTTTACAACAGCGTAGCTGGTCAAATGCGACTGCGCGAGGACAGATTTTCGGCGATTCGCCGATCCATAGTGGTTCTATGGGTCAAGAATCGACGGAAATATGGACCGCGCAGGCGCATTTGCAGCCCGGCCAACTCAAGTCCGACAGGCTCCTACTGGTGGAGGTACATCCTAACCATGCGGCTGGATGTGCGCAAAGACGGGATGCTCAGTTCGCAGGCCGGAACGGCAATTCCAGCGTCGGAAGCCACCCGGCATCAAACTTCGCACCAACCCCAGTGATCGAAAATCCAGGGCGAAGGCCAATCCAGGTGCAGCTTCGCGAAGGTCGGTCCCGCATGCCGTTCCGATAGCCGGAATGCCCCATCGGCATCGCGCGTCAGCGGCGCCGATGGCCATGGCCAGTCCTTCACGCCGGCCGGCGTCGCCACCAGCAACCGCAACCATGGCTGCAATGCCGCCGGCGGCTGCCAGGGCAAACGCCCATCCCCGCCGCTGCCGTCCGCAGGCATATAACGCTCGGGACTATCCGCCAGGCGCAGCATGCGTCGGCGGCTGAGTACCATCTGGGTCCGGTGTTCGGCGAGCGCCGCCAGCTTGCGCTGCCGCTGCTCTGCGGAGGCATCGACGGATAGCGGGTAATCCGACGTGTCACCGCCATGCACAGGATAGGCAAGCAACCTGCAGGCAGCCTCCATTCCCGTCAGAGCCAATCGGCACAGCACGTGCGCCGCGCCGTGGTCAGGATGGCTGTCACGCAGCGCAGGGCCACACACGAGATTGGGTTGGAATGCCGCGATGACCGCACGCATCGATGCTGTCGATTTGGACGCGTCATCACGCAGGCGGCCAGTTATTTCCATGTCATGCCAACCCAGCGCGTGTAGCGTGGATGACGGCACGCCCAGACGCGCCAGCGCGTGCATCACTTCCTCGCGACGCCTGGCGCCCCAGCGCTGGCGTGCCGCGTCGTCGATCAAGATGCGGCGCTCTATATACCGCTGCGGCCATGGATTATTGTCGCCATCCGTCAGCAGCAAAACGCACACCTCGCCACCGGCAGCCAACACCTGCTGCAGCAATATTCCACCACCCAATGTCTCGTCGTCCGGGTGCGGCGCAATCACCAGCAGGCGGGTTTGCGCGGAAACGAGCAATCGCTGCATCAGCGCCAGCGCCCCAGCAACTCCAAGAGCAGCAGATCGCCTCGCAGCGGACCGCGCAGTGCCTCGCGCGTGCGGTTGGCGGCGTCGTACCACGCCATCAGTCCTTCGCCATCCAGCGAACTCGACAAGGGCGTGTTTTGCGCCGTAGCGCGTGCGCGCATTTCCTCCGCCACGGCCTGTGCGGCAAACCATAGGCGCTGCTCCGGCGCATCGTCGAGCCAGCGCTTGCCCATCGCCATGGCATCGCCACGGCCCGATGCCAGCGCGGCAAGATCCTTGCGAACGTCCTGACGCTGCGCGAGCGCCCCCTCTTGCGCCCACATCCGCGCCATGCCGGGATTACCGCCTGCCGCGGCCAAAGCCGCTTCGGCATCACGCACGCCAACGCCCTGCAACCAAGTGAGGGATTCTTCATGCTTGGGTAACTGGAATTCGATGCGCTGGCAGCGGCTGCGGATCGTCGCCGGCATGCGCCACGGCGCATCGGCGATCAGGATCAGCATGGTTTGCGAAGCGGGTTCTTCCAGCGTTTTCAGCAAGGCATTGGCCGCAGCGGCATTCATCGCATCGGCCGGATCGATGCTGGCGATCTGCCAGCCGCCAAACTGACTGGCGGTGGCCAGACGCGCGGACAATTCGCGAATCTGATCCACCACGATCTCCTGGCGTTGCACGCCATCCTTGCGAAGACCGTAACTGAGGGCGACGTAATCCGGATGCGTGCCGGCATCGAACAACAAGCAACTACGGCACGTACCGCAGGCATCGCCCTCCTGCGGATGCTGACAAAGCAGGCCACGCACGAAGCGGCGGAGAAAATCACGCTTACCCAAGCCCTGCGGACCGCACAGCAACAGCGCATGCGGCAAGGCATCGCGCCGACGGCGTGCCTGCAGTCGCGCCCAATGTTCGGCATGCCAGGAAGGATGGCTCATCGGTTTGCCTCGAACAGATGCGTCGTCGCGGCGATTGCCGCCTGCAGTACCTGATCCGGCGACAGGCTGGCATCGATCACGCGGAAACGTTGCGGCTCTGCGTGCGCACGATCGCGATAGGCCTGGCGCACGCGCTCGAAGAACGTATCGGCTTCCGTCTCGATGCGATCAGCCGCGCCGCGGCCGGCCGCACGCGCACGTCCGGTCGATACGGGCAGATCGAGCAGCAGCGTGAGATCCGGCTTCACGCCATCGCACGCCCAGCGTTCCAGATCGGCAATGCGCTCGATCGGCTGGCCGCGCCCGCCACCTTGGTACGCATAACTGGCATCCACATAGCGATCGCACAGCACCCATTGCCCTGATTCCAACGCGGGCTGGATACGTTCGCGCACCAATTGCGCGCGCGAAGCGAACATCAGCAGCAATTCGCTTTCCGCGCTGAGCGATGCATGGGCTGGATCGAGTACCAGCGAACGAATCGCCTCACCGAGCGGGGTACCGCCAGGCTCGCGTACTTGCAGCAACTGCACACCATGTTGTTGCAGATAGTCGCGCAGGCCGCCAAGCAAGGTGCTCTTGCCCGCGCCTTCGCCGCCTTCCAGGGAAATGAAACGTCCGCGTCGGTTCATTGGCAGCGCTTCAATTGATAGCAGGCAACATTGCGGTTCTGTTCTTCCAGCGTGCTGGCAAACACATGTGTGCCATCACCGCGCGCGACGAAGTACAACGCATCGCCCGCGGCCGGATGCAAGGCCGCCTCGATCGCCGGCTTGCCAGGCATCGCAATCGGTGTAGGCGGCAGGCCGGGACGCGTATAGGTGTTGTAAGGCGTATCGGTGGTCAGATCGCTTTTGTGGATATTGCCGGTGTAGCTGCTGCCCATACCGTAGATCACAGTAGGATCGGTCTGCAGCAGCATGTTCTTTTGCAAGCGCCTGATAAAGACACCTGCCACGCGTGGACGCTCATCCGCACGCCCCGTTTCCTTTTCCACGATGGAAGCGAGGATCAATGCGTCGTACGGCGTGGCCAGCGGCAGATTGGGATCGCGTTGCGCCCACAACGCGGCCAGCGTTTTGCTCATCGCATCATGCGCACGGCGGAGTATGTCGATGTCACTATCACCTTTTACGTAGGCGTAGGTTTCCGGCAGAAAACGTCCTTCCGGTCTTTCGCCGGACGCACCGACCTTCTGCATGATGGCCGCATCGTCGAGACCATCGGTTTCGTGCTTGAGCTTGTCGGCCTTGTCCAGGGCTTGCAGGACTTCACGAAAGGTCCAGCCGTCGACGATGGTGACGTCGCGCAGCATCACCTTGCCTTGCGCCATGGCGGTGAGCAGTTGCTCCGGCGTAATCCCCGGCGTCACGGCATATTCGCCAGCGTGCAAACGGCCCGCGATGTGCATTTTTTCCGCCAGCAGCCGCCAGTACAGCGGCGAGGATGTGGTGAGATGTTGCGCGCGCAATTGATGCACGATGTCCTTGAAGCTCGTGCCGCGCCCGATGTCCACGCTTTCGCCCGTGGCGCTGACACGCAGCGGCGTGACGGCAAAGCGTGAGAAATCGTGCCAGAACCATCCTGCGGCGCTCACCAGCGCCAGCAACAGGACTAGCAGCAGCAGGCGCCACGATACGCGCCCCTTTTGTGTATCGCCTCGACTCATGCGCACTCCACCGCGAAACCCAACTCGCGCCAATGCTGCTGCATGGCGCGAGCGACCGGACCGGGAGCGTACACGGTATCGCCCACGGCCTGAACAGGCAGAATGCCGCGAACGCTGGCGCTGAGGAAGAGCTCCGAAGCGCACAGGGCCTCGTCCAAGGACACGTCCCTCACCTGGCAGTTGGGAAAGGCTTCCAGCATGGCCGCGCGAGCCACGCCAGCGACGCCACAACGGTCCACCGCAGGCGTCACGGTTATACCGTCAATGACGGCGAAAAGATTGGCGGCCGTTGCCGAAATCACGTTTCCATGGCTATCGCAGACCAGGCCTTCGCCAATGGCTGCATCGTTCCATTCGGCGCGCGCCAGCACCTGCTCCAAACGATTGAGATGCTTGATGCCGGCAAGCAGCGGCTGATCGGCGAGCATGGTGCGGCAACAATGCAGACGCATGCCATGGGTGTAGAGATCACTGGAGACGACCGGCATGGGGAACGCCGCAACGATGCGCGTGGGCGAAACGGGCACCGGCAATGCGTAACCACGTTGACCAGGGCCGCGAGTGATGGTGATGCGCAAGACGCATGACGCCTGCACACGTGTCACCTGTTGTGCTTCCTGCCAAAGCAGGACGATATCCGGTGCAGGCATGCGTAAACGCTCGCACCCCCATGCCAGGCGTTGCATATGCCGGGTCCACAAGGGTGCCCTGCCCTGTTCGAAGCGAATCGTTTCGAACAAGCCATCGCCATAGCTCAAGCCCCGATCGAACGCCGAGACGCTATCGTGCGGCTGGCCGTTGATCAGCATCATCAGCCGGCCACTCCCAGCGCGCGCAGCATGCCGCGCGCCTTGGCGCGCGTTTCATCGAGCTCCTTTGCGGCATCGGAGTCGGCCACGATGCCGGCGCCCGCGCGCAGGCTGACTTCCTTGCCATGCAAGGTCAGCGTGCGGATCAAAATATTCAGATCGAGATCGCCATTGCGATCGAGATAACCCAATGCCCCGGTGTAAGCGCCGCGCGGCGCATCTTCCAAGGTGGCGATGATTTCCATGCAGCGCACCTTGGGGCAACCGGTAATGGTGCCGCCTGGGAATGTCGCCGCGATCACTTGCCCCGGGGTGACGCCATCGCGCAATCGCCCGCGCACGTTGGAAACGATGTGATGCACGTGCGCGTAGCTTTCCACCACCATCAATTCATTCACTTCCACCGTGCCCGGTTTGCACACGCGTCCCAGATCGTTGCGCTCCAGGTCGATCAGCATCACATGTTCGGCGCGTTCCTTTGGGTGCGCGGTCAGTTCGCGGATGCGCGCCAGGTCATCGTCGCCCGCTACACGCGGCCGTGTGCCCGCTATGGGACGCGTCTGCGCCATGCCGCGGCGTGCTTCGACCAGGCGTTCCGGAGACGAACTGACGACTGCCCAATCTTTCTGCTGCAGCAAACCTGCAAACGGTGCCGGGTTGGCGCGACGCAGGGCGGCATAGAGACTGGCAGCGGTGGGCTCTTGTGCAAAGCGCGCACGCCATTCGCGCGACAAATTGGCCTGAAACAGATCGCCTGCATGCAGATGCTCATGCACGCGCGCCACGCCATCGAGAAAGCGCGCCGGCGCGTCTTCCTCAATCGCTGCCGCAAGCGCCAGCGGTGCTATTTCCGGCATGGCGGAAAGATCCGCTTCCATTGCATCGAGCAACGCATCCTGCCCTGCTTCCGCCACCAGGATGGTTCGTTCACGCACATGGTCGACAATGATCGCCGCCGGGCAACGCAGCGCCATCGCCACCGGCAATGGCTGCGAGTAATGCAAACGCAGCGTCGGCTCGATTTCCGCTGCCAATTCGTACGTCAGCAACATCACCCAGCCGCCGTGGAACGGTAGCCCGTCATCGCCACCCTGCGGTAGTCGTTCCGCACGCCACGCATTATCCAGCGCATCGAGGAAACGGCCCGCATGCACGCGCCCATTCGGTTCGTGCACGAACCCGTCGGAAGTAAGCGTCAGCGTGGATTGCGGAAACGCAAACAGGATGTCATAGCGCGCGTGCGCATTCGCGCGCGTCACGCTTTCCAGCAAGGCCGGATAGCGCTCCGGAAATGCAGCGGCCGGCGCGAGGAGATCGCGCCGGCCGGCAAAGGTGCGAATGGCGCAGCCCACTCGATACGTCAGAGTCGACGGAAAGCGAGCGTGCCGTTGGTACCGCCGAAGCCGAACGAGTTGGAGATGGCAATGTCGATCTTCGCCTCGCGCGCGGTGTGCGGCACGAAATCCAGATCGCAGCCCTCGCCCGGTTCATCCAGGTTGATGGTGGGCGGCAGCACCTGATCGCGCATGGCGAGAATGGTGAAGATCGCCTCCACGCCACCCGCCGCGCCCAGTAAGTGGCCGGTGGTGGACTTGGTGGAGCTCATCGCCAGCTTGTAGGCGTGATCGCCGAACACGCTCTTGGCGGCCAGCACTTCGCCCAGGTCGCCCAGCGGTGTGGAGGTGCCGTGTGCGTTGACGTATTGCACGTCGGTGGGATTGATGCCGCCATCACGCAGCGCCGCCACCATGCAGCGTGCCGCACCCTCGCCCCCCTCGCTGGGCGCGGTGATGTGGTACGCGTCGCCGCTCATGCCGAAGCCGACCAGCTCGCAGTAGATGCGCGCGCCACGTGCCTTGGCTTGTTCGTATTCTTCCAGCACCAGCACGCCAGCGCCGTCGGAGAGCACGAAACCGTCGCGGCCCTTGTCCCACGGACGGCTGGCCTTGGTCGGTTCGTCGTTGCGGGTGGACATGGCCTTGGCCGAGCAGAAGCCCGCCATGGCGGTGCCGGTGGTGGCAAATTCGGCGCCGCCGGCCAGCATCACGTCCGCATCGCCGTACTGGATCATGCGTGCGGCCAGACCGATGTTGTGCGAGCCGGTGGTGCACGCGGTGACGCAAGCGATGTTCGGGCCCTTCAAGCCAAACATGATCGACAGATGGCCCGACACCATGTTGATGATCGAGCTCGGCACGAAGAACGGCGACACGCGGCGCGGCCCCTTCTCATGCAGCTCGATGGAGGTATCTTCGATGGTGTTGAGGCCGCCGATGCCTGCCGCCACGGCCACGCCGATGCGCGGCGCGTTGGCTTCCGTCACTTCCAGGCCGGAGTCGCGCAGGGCTTGCGTACCCGCGGCGATGCCGTAGTGGATGAACGGATCCATCTTCTTGATTTCCTTCGGCGCGATCCATTGCGCAGGATCGAAATCGCGCACCTGCCCGGCGATGCGCGTGGCATACGCCGTCGCGTCGAAGTGCGTGACGGGGCCGATGCCGCTGACGCCCTTGAGGATGTTGTTCCAGGCGGTGGCGATGTCGTTGCCAACCGGCGAAATGATGCCCATGCCGGTCACTACCACACGTCGTTTGCTCATGGATCGAATTCCTAGCTGGTTCGGGAAAGGTCAGCTTTCAAGCATCACTTTCCGACTTATCGCGATGCGCCGACCGCGCACACCATACGGGATCGGACGTTGCAAAATGCAGAAACGAAAACTGCGCCGAGATGGCGCAGCTTCCGATATTCACTACGTGGGACATGGGACGACAGTGTATCGGCCCCGCCACGCAGATCACTCCTTGGTGTGGGCCTTGATGTAATCGACGGCCTGCTGCACGGTGGTGATCTTCTCGGCTTCCTCGTCGGGAATTTCGGTTTCGAATTCCTCTTCGAGCGCCATCACCAATTCGACCGTGTCCAGCGAATCCGCGCCCAGATCATCTACGAACGAAGCGTTCTGGGTGACCTCGTCTTCCTTCACGCCAAGTTGCTCGACGACGATTTTCTTGACGCGCTCTTCGATGGTGCTCATGTTGCCTTTGCCTCCCAAGGGGAAATTAGTCCGTCTGCCGGGTTTCCCCCGGCAAAGTCTGCGGCATTGTAGTAGCTAAGCCGCGAAGCCGCCAATTATGCCAGGAATACAAGCCGCCGCGGGTTCCGCACGGCGCGAAGCCGCGATTGTCACCTAAAACGGCTCTCGTGACGACTTTTTGTTGCAGGTAATTTCAACCGCTAACAAGTTTCAAACGGGAGCCACGACCCAGCTCAAGCTTGAGCCGGTCGCGCCCTTTTCAAGCCAGGCCTTTCGGCCCAACCGCTTACGGCATGTACATGCCGCCATTCACATGCAACGTTTCGCCGGTGATGTACGCCGCCGCCGGCGACGCCAGGAAGCCCACCGCCTTGGCGATGTCGCTGGCTTCGCCAAACCGCCCCAGCGCAATCTGGCCCAGCAGGGCTTGCTTGGACTCTTCCGGCAGCCCACGGGTCATGTCGGTATCGATGAAGCCCGGCGCCACCACGTTGACGGTGATGCTGCGCGAACCGATTTCGCGCGCCAGCGATTTGGAGAACGCAATGATGCCGGCCTTGGCAGCGGCGTAGTTGGCCTGGCCCGGATTGCCGGTAAGACCGATCACCGAAGCGATCGAAATGATGCGGCCCTTGCGCGCCTTCATCATGCCGCGCATCACCGCCTTGGACAGGCGATAGACCGAGGTGAGATTGGTGTCGAGAATCGCCTGCCAGTCTTCATCGCGCATGCGCATCAAGAGCTGATCGCGTGTGATGCCCGCATTGTTGACCAGGATCGATACGGCGCCGTGCTGTTTGGCGATATCGTCAATCAGCGCATCCACCGAGGCAGCGTCCGTGACGTTCAATACACGTCCATGGCCGCCGTGCGGAGCCAGGCGTTCGCCGATGGCGGCGGCACCGGCTTCACTGGTGGCCGTGCCGATCACGGTGGCGCCCATGGCTGCAAGTTCATCAGCGATCGCCGCGCCGATGCCACGGCTGGCGCCCGTAACCAGTGCAACTTCGCCCTGCAGTGTGCTCATGCTTGTGTCCTTGGGTGAGGCGTGATTCGAAGAGGGAAAAACGTCAGGCCCACTCGCTGCGCGCGGCATCGAGGTCGGCAGGCGTACCGATGGCGCGAGTTTCCACGCTCTTGTCGATACGCTTGATCAGTCCGGTCAACACCTTGCCCGGACCGCATTCGGCAAGATGCGTAGCGCCGCCGGCAACCAGCGCCTGCACGCATTCGGTCCAGCGCACCGGCAGGTAAAGCTGGCGCTGCAAGGCGCCGCGAATGTCTTCCAACGAAGCGTAGCTGCGCGCTTCCGCGTTCTGCACCACCGAAATCGCCGGCAATTGCCATGCGATGGATGCCATGCGCTCACCCAACTTGTCGGCCGCGTCGCGCATCAGGGCAGTGTGCGAAGGCACGGATACCGCCAGCTTCACCGCCTTCTTGACGCCTTGCTCAGCAAGCTTGGCCAGCGCGCGATCGACGGCCTCAGCGTTGCCGGCAATCACCAGTTGGCCGGGCGAGTTGTAGTTGGCCGGCGCCACTATCTGCCCTTGCGCAACCTCTTCGCATACTGCAGCAATCTGCGCATCGTCGCCGCCAAGAATCGCGGCCATTGCGCCTACGCCGGCAGGCACTGCTGCTTGCATCAAGCGACCACGTTCGGCCACCAGCGCTGCTGCGTCATGCAATGACAAAGCGCCCGCACAAACCAGCGCGCTGTATTCGCCAAGACTGTGACCGGACAACTGCGACGGCTGCGCACCGCCCAATGTCTGCCACACGCGCCATACCGCCACGCTGGCCGCAAGCAAGGCTGGCTGCGTGTTCTCGGTGCGGTTGAGCTGATCCTCCGGCCCTTGCTGGCTGAGCGCCCACAGATCGATACCGGCGCCCTGAGAAGCTTCGTCGAACGTGGCTTTCACTTCGCCATGGACAGCGGCCAATTCGGCAAGCATCCCGACCGATTGCGAACCCTGGCCGGGAAAAACGAAAGCGAGCGATGCGGACGATTGGGTCATGAACAGGCGCAATCCATCAGGAAAAACGAAATGGTGCCATCAATGCACGACGTACGCAGCCGTATTCGGCTGCGCGTGTGGATAGGCAACGTGGTTTTGCTTTGCTCGGATCAGTAGCGCAACAAGGCCGAGGCCCAGGTAAAACCACCGCCGAAAGCTTCCAGCAACAGGTTCTGCCCGCGGTGCACCTTGCCCGAGCGCACCGCGAAATCCAGTGCAAGCGGCACGGAGCCGGCGGAGGTATTGGCGTGCTTGTCGACGGTGACGATCACCTGCTCCATCGACATGCTCAAACGCTTGGCCGTGGCTTCGATGATGCGCAAGTTGGCTTGATGCGGAATCAACCAATCCAGCTGCGATGCTTCCATGCCGGCAGCATTGAGCGTTTCCTCGACCAGCGAATCGAGCGTCTTCACCGCGACCTTGAAAACTTCACGGCCGGACATGCGGATACGCACGCCGTGGTTGGGCTCGTCGTCTTTGAAGCCGACGGACACGCCGACCGGATTCCAGAGCAACTCCTTGTAGCCGCCATCGGCATGCAGGCAGGTGGCGTAAATGCCGGGTTCGCTGGAGGCTTCCAACACCACGGCCCCGGCACCGTCGCCGAACAGCACGCAGGTTTCGCGCTCTTCCCAGCGCACCATGCGTGTGAGCGTTTCAGCGCCGATCACCAGCACTTTCTTCGACTGGCCGCTGCGGATGAACTTGTCCGCAATGCCCAAGGCGTAAACGAAACCGGAGCATGCGGCATTGACGTCAAACGCCGCGCAACCGTTGGCGCCGAGACGATGTTGCACCAAGCATGCCGTGGAAGGAAAAATGATGTCGGGCGTGGTGGTGCCCAGCACGATCAGATCGAGTTCGGATGCCTTGACGCCAGCTGCATCGAGTGCGCGCTGCGCGGCCAGCGTCGACAAGTCACCCGTGGTTTCCCCATCGGCAGCGACGTGGCGCTGGCGAATGCCGGTGCGTTCGCGAATCCATTCATCGCTGGTGTCGACAAACTTTTCGAGATCGGCATTGGTGAGAACACGCTCCGGCAGAGCGCTGCCGGTGCCGACGATGCGGGCATAGATCTGGGTCATTGAATATCCATCAGCGGGCGAAGGTGCTTGACGCCATCCGCCCGAGGGCTGCGTGATCCAAGCACCAAGACCGCAACGTTACGTTGCCGCGAGACCCCATTCAATAGGCGCACCGGCGTAGCAGAACGCAAAGCGGCGCGTTGCCGCGCCGCTTTGCGAACGAAACCAATAGGTTTCGACGGATCAGTCTTCGTCGACCACCGCAGTGTTGGTGTCGATCACCTTCTTGCCGCGGTAGTAGCCATCGGCGGTCACGTGGTGACGACGATGCACTTCGCCGCTGGTCTGGTCGGTGGCCAACTGCACGGTGCTCAGCTTGTCGTGCGAGCGACGCATGCCGCGGGTGGACGGGGTCTTGCGGCTCTTTTGAACGGCCATGGTGGTTTCTCCAGCTAAATCATTTGTTCTTGAGTTCGCGCAACACCGCGAACGGGTTATCGGGACGCTCTTCGGCGGGAACAGCTTCCGCCGGCGGGCGTGTGACTTCTTCAGGCAATGCAGCGTCCGGATTGACCGGTATCAGCGGCAGCGCCAACAACAGTTCGTCCTCGATCACATCGATCGGACTCAGCTTGCCGTCCTCGGCGACCAGCAAGGGCTCAACCCCGGGAGGAAGCCCCGCCTCCTCCTGTTCCGAACGAATCAGGCCCAGACGGCTATCCACCGTGACGGGCATGACGAACGGATCGAGCGTGCGCTGGCAGACCAACCACAAGGGCGCCTGGACGCGAACTTCGACATAGGCGGTGCCGAACTCGTCCCGACCGAAGTCGAGCTGGTACTGGGCCAAACCTGCGTCGTCCGCCAGTGCCTCGCAGAGGCGAGACATTGCGGCGATGGGCAGTGACCCCTGGAACGAACGCCGCGCGGAAACCATGCGCCAAGCGTCCACGGACTCTGGCAGTGTCGCGGACATAACCGGGAAATAGTAAGTTTCCCCGGAGGTTAAGTCAACCGCGCAACCCATCACATCGTTCAACCGCACGCTTTGCCTGAACCGAATGCATGCGGCAGACTGCGTCCATCCTAAGCCCTAAGCCGGCACTCCCTTGGACACTTCCCTCACGATCGGCCTGATCGCCCTGTTCATTCTACTGGCCATCGCCCTTGGCGGCGCCTTCCTGCTGCGTAAATTGAATCGGCGCAACGCCAGCCTCAGGCGCCTGCTGGAACTGACCGACCGGGTCGAAGCCGACCTCAAATCCTGCCGGACCAGACTCAAGCAGGCCCATGCGGTGATGTCGATGAACCCCGATCTCCCCGCCGCTGGCGAGCAGGAAGCCGCCAACGCCGTAGACGCCGGCCTGCGCGCCCTGCTGCAGCAGCGCATCTGGATCCGCGACCATGCGCCCACCGCCACCCAGGAGGAACTGGACGCCGCCGCTCAAGCCATGGGCCAGACCCGTGACCGGCTGCGCCCCCTGCTCCAGGCTCTTGGCGAGGCGCAGGACGAGCTGGACAGCGCAATGCGCGAGCACATCCGCCAGGATTCGCATTCATGAGCCACCAGCGGCGGCTGGTGCTCGGCTCGACCTCCCGCTACCGCGCCGAACTGCTTGGACGACTGGGCCTGGCTTTCGAGCAATGCGCTCCAGGCACGCCTGAAACCGAACGGCCCGGAGAAACGCCAGCCGCACGCGCCATGCGGCTGGCCATCGCCAAGGCGACCGATGCCGGTAACGGTGTGGCCGATGCCCTGGTCATCGGCTCGGACCAGGTTGCTGAACTCGATGGCCGGCTGCTGGAAAAGCCCGGCGCCGTCGAAGGTGCGCATGCGCAATTGAGCGCCTGCTCCGGCCACATCGTTTCCTTTCACACGGCGCTATGCGTGTTCGATACCGCCAGCGGACAATCACGCACGCATCTCGATCTCACCCGCGTGCATTTTCGTCAGCTGCAACGGGAAGAAATCAGCCGCTACATCGAGCGCGAACAGCCATTGGATTGTGCCGGAAGTTTCAAATGCGAAGGACTTGGCATCAGCCTGTTCGAGCGGATTGAAAACAACGATCCGACGGCGTTGATCGGCCTGCCATTGATAGCACTCGCAAGACTGTTGCGCGAAGCAGGCATCAAGGTGCCATAACGCTTGCTTAGGCTGGGATGAAATCCAGCATGCTTATGGCTCATGATGCTGGGATTTCATCCCAGCCTACAAATTCGACGCGTAAGCCTTCCAGGCAACGCAATCACGCGCATCGCTTGTATGCATCACACGCGCAATCTCCCCACGATAAAACGCAATGCTCTTGCGCCCCTCAAACAGACTCAAACGTTGCACGGGTTGCAGGTTATCGATACGGGCACACAGCGAACCCAACCACGCTTCACGATCGCGCCCGCGCGCGGCGTTTTCATCGACGACCAGCAACACCGATGCGCCGGGATACTTGCTGCGCAGCGCGGTTTCATCCATCGCCCATATCGCCATCTGCGGCGCGCGCCCGTATTTCACGTTGAGCGGATTATCCAGTGAGTAGATCTCGCGCCTGCCGTCGAACTGAAAATCCAACTCGGCTGCCATCATGAAATTGTCCGCCACCAACAGCGCCGGCTGCGTAGCCAGTTGCTGCCTGGCGATTTCCGCACTTTCGCGCCAACCGACAAAGGCCGTCGGCACGATGCGCGTCGCGCCAAACGCTTGCGCCGAACCTGGATACGCAGCCAGCAACAAGTACGTCAATCCCACGACTTGCACCAACAACGCGAACGCTGCACCCCATACCGCCATCACACGCCACACGCGCACACCTGTCGATCGATGCAGCAACGCTGGCAGCGCCACCAGCAACGGCAAATAACCCGGCAACGGCCAGTGCACACGAAAGCGCTCGTTATCGGCAAACAATCCCGCCACGAAATAAACAACGATGAAGGTCAACGACAACCATGCAAGGACATCCCATGGACTGCCTTCACGGCGCCGACGCCAGCATTGCCACGCCGCCCACAACAGACATGCATACAACAGCGGCGTACATGTCACCGCCTGCTCCAGCGGCTGCACCAGCGCATCCGCATGGAAACGCCACGGATTGCGCTCGATCACCTGGAAAGCAACACCAGCGCCGTGCTGTTGCCAATTGGAAATCAGCAAAGGCACGAGTCCCAACGCGGCAATAAACATTGCCAGCCAGAAACCCGCACGCCGCCATTGCATGCGCCCACGCGGCATCAGCAGCATCAACAGCAAGCCAGCCAGCATGTACATCGCTGCGCGGTAATGACTCATCCAACAGCATGCGAGCGCCACGCCAAGTAGCAGCCAATAGCGCCATTGATCCTCATCCATCGCACGCAGCAACGCATACATGGCGGCCAGTCCCGCGACGGTAAGCGGCACATCAGGCAACGCCAATACCCCTAGGCTGCCGGCCAACGGCAGGCATAGGCACAGCAAACCGGCCTGCCAACCAGCCCGCGCATCGAACGCACGGCGGGCGAACAACACCAGCAGCCAAGGCAGCGCACTGCCCAACAACAGGGATGGCCAGCGCATGCCCAAGAGTCCATGCCCTGCCACGCTCTCACCCACACGGATCAACCAGGCTGTCAATGGCGGCAGATCGCTATAACCCCAGGCAAGGTGACGGCTTTCTTCCCAATAGAACGCTTCATCCCCGAACGGCTGGACGGTCAAGACAAGCAGCAGCTTCACCAACCACAGACCTAGGAACACTGTGACGAAAGCCGCTCGCCAGCGTGCGATGCCGGCGACTACACTGGCGTCGCCCTCCCCATCTGTCCTCGGTTCCCGCAAACCCATGTCAGCCATCACTCCGCTTCGTGATGAAAACCTGCAAAAGCGCCTTCACGCCGCCATCGCCCAAGTCAACAAAGTGCTGCTCGGCAAGGCACGCCAGGTCAAGCTGGCTTTCACCTGCCTGATTGCAGGCGGCCATCTATTGCTGGAGGACGTACCCGGCGTCGGCAAGACCACGTTGGCGCATGCGTTGGCGGCGAGTTTTGCGCTGGACTTCCAGCGCGTGCAGTTCACCAGCGACCTGCTGCCGTCCGACATTATCGGGGTCAGCATGTACGAGCGCGAGACGGCACAGTTTCGCTTCCACCCCGGCCCGGTATTCGCCGGCCTCTTGCTCGCCGACGAAATCAACCGCGCCACGCCGAAAACGCAAAGCGCCCTGCTGGAAGCGATGGCCGAAAAGCAGGTGACGGTGGACGGCCAGACGCATGCCCTGCCCGATCCGTTCTTTGTCGTGGCGACACAGAACCCGCTCGACCTGGCCGGCACGTTCCCGCTGCCCGATTCGCAACTCGATCGCTTCATGCTGCGCGTATCGCTGGATTATCCGGACGCCAGCGCCGAACGCGAACTGCTCACCGGCAGCGATCGGCGCGACCTGCTTACCCATCTGGTTCCGCAACTGGATGCCGCCAACCTCGCCGCCTTGAATCGGCAGACCAGGTCCATCACCGCCAGCCCTGCCCTGCTCGACTATCTGCAAGCCTTGCTGGCCGCAAGCCGCCGCCATCCGGAGATTCGCGTGGGTCTGTCGCCACGTGCCGGTCTCTCCTTGCTGGCCGCCGCGCGTGCATGGGCCATGCTCAGCGATCGTGGCCATGTATTGCCGGAAGATCTGCAGGCACTGTTCGTGCCGCTGGCCGCGCATCGACTGGTCGCCGCCCGCGGCGCCAATGGCGACACGCTTGCACGCACCTTATTGAACGAAGTCGCCGTCGACTGAGGGAACATGCCAGTACGAGCTCAGTGGCAGCGCCTGCAGCATTGGGCCGAACGTCGCTTGCCGGCCTTGACCCGGCATCGACGCCAGGAAGACCTGCCGATCGAACTGCATCGCCGGCGCATCTATATCGTACCGACCGGATTCGGCATGGCGTTCACCCTGCTGTTACTGGTGATGATGGTCGGCAGCCTCAATTATTCGAACAACGCAGGATTGCTGCTGACCTGTCTACTGGGTGCGGCGACATCGATCAGCATGCTGGTAGCGTTTCGCACCTTGAATGGTTTGCGCATACGCGGCGTGCGCGCAGGCCATGCGGTGGCAGGCGATCCGATCGACGTGACGTTCGATTTCGAAGCCCGGCATAAACGCCAAGCCGTACGGCTGGACGTCGGCGAGGTGACGCAAGCCTTCGATGTAAACAGCCGTGCCGACGTCACCGTCAGCATTATCACCGAGCATCGCGGGTGGCTATCGATACCGCGCCTGCGCATCTGGACCACCTGGCCGATGGGCCTGTTTCGCGCATGGAGCTGGGTGAATCCCCACTACGCCGTACTGGTGTGGCCACGACCTGAAATCGGCGGCCCCGGCCCGACCCTGCCGCTGGAAGACCACCGCAGGCAGCGTCTGCATCGCGGCGAAGATCTCGCTTCCCTGCGCGATTACCGCAGCGGCGACTCCATGCGGCACGTCGCCTGGAAGGCCAGCGCGCGGCATGAAAACTTGCTGGTGAAAGATTACGAACAGCCCCAGGGCAATCAGGAATGGCGACTGGATTGGCGTCATCTTCGCGGACTCGATAGCGAAGCGCGCATCGCGCGACTCGCGCGCTGGCTAGGCGAAGCCCAATCGCAAGGGCGGCAGTGGAGTTTGTGGTTGCCCAGCGAGGCGATCGGTATCGGCGGCGGTCCCTCGCATTACGCGCGCTGCATGAGCGCACTGGCCGTGATTCCATGATCCGCTGGCGGCAAACCAAACCTCACGTGCAAGAGCGGATCGGCGACCGCACGTTCGACCTGCTGTGCATCACCACCGCCTTTGTGCTGGCGGTGCATGCGGGCCATCTGCCCATCGGGCTGACGCTGGGGCTGTGCGTGGCGCTTGGGCTGCGCTGGTGGCAGCGTCGCTATCGGCCGGCACGCGTACACAGTTGGTTGAAGCTGCCGTTGCTGGCGGTGCTGGTCGGTGCCGTCGTGCTCGACTACGGCAATCTGTTCGGACGCGAACCAGGTTCGGCGCTTGCCGCAGGCCTGCTCGTCCTGAAGCTCACCGAAAGCGAAGCGCCGCGCGATGCGCGTGTGGCCGCCGCCTTCGCGTGCTTCCTGTTGATGGCGGCGTTGTTGTTCGGCCAAGGCATGGTAGCGACCTTCGTGGTGGCACTCGGCCTGCTACCTGCGTTGACGACCTGGCGTTCGCTTGAACCCACGCAGGCTTCGCCCACACTACCGCGCCAGTTGCTGCCGGCGCTCGGACTGCTGGCTGCGTCCTTGCCATTGGCGCTTACCGCCTTCGTGCTGGTCCCGCGGCTGAGTACACCGCTGTGGGGTAACAACAGCCAGTCGGCGGCGCGCACTGGGCTCGCCGATCACATGTCGCCCAGCGAATTCAACGAACTGCTCACGGATGACACCGCCGCCATGCGTGTGAGTTTCGACGGACCGCCGCCATCGCAAGACAAGCGCTATTTCCGCGCCTTCGTCATGTGGAACTACGACGGCCGTGACTGGCAGCGATCCGAGCAACCGCTAAGCACATCGATACCGGTCGAAGCCGCCAAGACGATCAGCTACCACATCAGCCTGGAACCCACGCATCAGCACGTACTGCCTACGCTGGATGTGCCGCTGGCGGCGCCATTGCAGTCGCAAGCGCATACGGATGGTGAAGTTTTTGCGGACAAGCCGATCGATGAAGTGCGGGACTATGACCTGCGCTCGGCCGTGACGTATCGCTTGCAGCCGAGCCTGGACATCGACACGCGCATGCATGCCCTGCAGTTGCCCGATGGCTTCGATCCGCGCGCCCATGCACTCGCCGAGCAGTGGCGCCAGCGCTACGGGCGCGACAACGCGGCGATCATCCGGGCTGCGCTGAACATGTTCCACAACGACGGCTTCAGCTACACCTTGCTGCCGGCGCCGCTGGGCCGTAATGCCGTCGATGATTTTCTGTTCAGTACGCGCGAAGGTTTTTGCGAACACTACGCCTCCGCCTTCACTGTGTTGATGCGCGCCGCCGGCATTCCCGCACGCGTGGTCACCGGTTTCCAGGGCGGCTTCTGGAACAACCTGGGCCAGTACTTGCTGGTGCGCAATGCCGATGCGCATGCCTGGAGCGAAGTGTGGCTGGAAGGGAGCGGGTGGGTGCGCGTGGATCCCACCGCGGCCGTACGTCCGCAACGCATTTCGCTGGGTGCGGCCAGTGCCGCGGGCAACCAGCTGCCCTGGTATCAAGAAGGGTTCCTGGAGTCGATGCGCAACCATTGGGACATCGTCAACCGATGGTGGAACCAAAGCGTTATCGGTTTCGACGCACTGCGCCAGCGCGGACTACTGATCCCGTTCGGTATACGCGAGGCGGACATCGGTCTGCTGACCCGGTTGCTGGTGATATGCATAACGGTGTTCGGAGCATTGGGCTTGGCGTGGGCGTTGTGGCGTCGACCGGAAGGCGACCCGGCTCTCGCAGCGCTGCGCTCACTGGAACGCAAGCTTGCGCAAGCTGGTGTCATTCGCCGGCGCAGCGAAGGGCCGCAGCACTTCCTTCGCCGCGCCAGCCGCGCACTACCGGCTCAACGCGCGGAACTGGACCATTTGATGAGGTGCTATATCGAATTGCGCTACGCCACTCTTGAACCTTCCACGGAATCCTTGCGCACCTTCAGGCAGGCGGTACGGAATTTCCGCCCGCGCCGCATGGTCTGAACATGGCGCAACGATGTAGCATGCACCCGCCCCAGATGGAGAAACACGTCATGTCTCCCCTATACAGAATCATCAGCCTTGCAGCGCTTTCCACCCTGTTGGCCGCGTGCGCCACGGTGCCGAAGCCGTTGCAGGGCAACTTCGCTCCCATCACCACCGCTAGCGTCCAGCAGGGCAGCACCGCCAACGGCACGCAAGTGCGCTGGGGCGGCAGCATCATCAGCACCGAACCGAGCCAGAACGCCACCTGCTTCTATGTCTTGAGCCGCCCGCTCGACGATGAAGCCCGTCCGGTCGCCGGCGACAACAGCAACACCCAGGGCCGTTTCGTGGCGTGCCGTCCTGGCTTCTACGATCCTGAGGTCTTCAAGCCCGGCCGCGAAATCACCGTGACGGGTGCAGTCCAGGGCACGGTCAGCCGCAAGGTGGGCGATTACGACTACGCCTACCCGCGCGTGGAAGCCGACGTGGTCTACCTGTGGCCGAAGCGTCCGGTGGTTGTCGGTTATCCGTATGGTCCAGGCTGGTATGACCCGTTCTGGGGCCCCTACTGGGGTCCGTATTGGGGTGGCCCGTACTGGGGCGGCTGGGGCTGGGGTGGCTGGTATTCGCCGCGGGTGATCGTGGTTCGCCACCGCTGATCGCCACCAGCAAAGCACCTATGAAAACGCCGGCATCTGCCGGCGTTTTTCCTTGCGTCGTCGCGAAGCGACGAATGCATCAACCCGGCGGCCAGTGCATGCGCCGACCGGCCAGCAGATGCACATGCAGATGGAACACGGTCTGTCCGCCGTGCTCGTTGCAATTGACCACCACGCGATAGCCGTCCTGACTGAAGCCTTGTGCCTTCGCATAATCGGCGGCGGCTAGCATGAGCTTGCCTAACAGTTCGGCATCCGCCGGCGTGGCTTCGTTCAAGGTGGCAAGTGCGCGCTTGGGCACGAACAGCACGTGCACCGGCGCCTGCGGATTGAGATCCTTGAAGGCCAGCACGTCGTCATTTTCGTAGACGATATCGGCCGGAATTTCGCGCCGGACGATCTTGCCGAAGATGGTGTCACCCATGTGCGAGTCTCCTTAATCCCATGGCACTAACTTAGCCGGTGTTCGTTTGACTAGTTCAAAAACCTTGAATCCGTCGTCCCGGCGAAAGCCGGGACCCAGTGACTTGTTGGGTCGCCGAAAGTCACTGGGCCCCGGCTTTCGCCGGGGCGACGATGCCTAAGTGAGTGTCATTGTCCTTAATCCACGGATTGCCGGCTACCGAAGGCATGCGCCAGGGTGCCGCGATCGACATATTCCAACTCGCCGCCCAACGGCACGCCGTGCGCCAGACGCGTCGGACGAATGCCAGCCGCGCGTGCAAGCTGCGCCAGGTAATGCGCCGTTGCCTCACCTTCCACGGTGGGATTGGTGGCAAGAATCAGTTCTTCCACTTCGCCCTCAGCCAGGCGCTCGGTCAGCAAACCAAGACCAAGCTCTTCCGGTCCCAGGCCGTCCAGCGGCGACAAGCGCCCCATCAAGACGAAGTACTGGCCGCGATAACCGGTCGCCTGTTCGATCGCGGCAAGATCGGTGGGCGATTCCACCACGCAAAGCACATGCCGGTCGCGGCTGCTGCTCGCGCAGATGGCGCACACCGTTGTTTCGCTGAAGTTGCGGCAGCGAGTGCAGTGGCCGATTTTCTGCATTGCCTGCTGCAGCGCGTTAGCCAGTTTCAGTCCGCGCTCGCGTTCGCGTTCCAGCAGATGGAACGCCATGCGCTGAGCACTCTTGCCGCCGACACCGGGAAGGCAGCGCAAGGCTTCGATGAGTTCGGCAAGAAGGGGCGATGAGCTCATGGTTTCGCTTGCTCCCTCTCCTCAAGCGGGAGAGGGAATGGCATCAAAACGGCATCTTGAACCCGGCCGGCAAATTCATGCCGGCGGTAATGCCGCCCAGCTTGTTCTTGCTCGCTTCGGCCACCTTGTTGACCGCATCGTTGACGGCCGCAGCCACCAGGTCTTCGGCCATTTCCGGATCGTCGGCAAACAACTTGCGATCGATCTGCACGCGGCGTACTTCATGCGCACCCGTCATCAAGACGCTGACCAGGCCGCCACCGGAGGTGCCGGTGACTTCCAGCTTGGCGATTTCTTCCTGCGCGCGCTTCATGTCTTCCTGCATGCGCTGCGCCTGCTGCATCAGCTGGCCAAGTTGTCCTCTCATAACGTTTACTCCTACCTCAAGATTCAATCGGTTTGATGGATTGCG
This sequence comes from Dyella sp., assembly GCF_035277725.1. GTDB lineage: Bacteria > Pseudomonadota > Gammaproteobacteria > Xanthomonadales > Rhodanobacteraceae > Dyella_B. The sequence goes on from NZ_DATEJY010000091.1 coordinate 21,084, forward strand.
GCACCACGCGCGCACCGAATTCGCGCTTCAGCGTCTGCACCAGCGGATCGCCTTCGATCGAGGCCTCTGCCGCCGATTGCGCCGCACTGCGCGCCTCGGCCGCACGCGCTGCCGGCGTATGCGCGGCGCCATGGCTGTCTTCGACGAAACGCAGGCGAATCGGTTCGCCCATCGCTTCGCTGAGTCGATCGGCAATCTGGCTCACGATCGGTTCGACCGCCAGATGCATATGTGTAGGCTGCAAGGCGAGGACCAGCGTCTGCCCTTCCCGGCCACGCAACGCGGAGTTTTGCGCGAGCTGGCCGAGCGGACCACGCAGATCGGCACGCCGGATCAGTGCTTCCCAATCGGGCATGCCGCCCGGGCTGGCAACGCGCTGCATGGGTGCCGCGGGCGGTGCAGCAGGAGCGGCATGGTCGCGTTGTGGTGCGGATGGCGCCGACTGCGGAGGAGCGGCAGCGCGCGTGCCCGGTGCCGGAGCCGCAGCAGATGGCGATGGCGCAACGGGCGGACGCGGTGGCGCAGCCGAACGTTGACCGCCCGATGCCGCTACCGGGGCCGCGTCGTCGCCGGGGCGAAACGCCAGCATGCGCAGCAGCGCCATCTCGAAGCCGGTACGCGTGTCGGGCGCAAGCGCCAGATCGCGGCGGCCCGCGGTAGCGATCTGGTAGTAAAGCTGCACGTCCTCAGGCGTCATGCGCTCGGCCAAGCTGGTCAAGGCCGGGTCGTCACCCTCGTTCTGATCGAGCCGGTAACCAGGCACCAGCTGCAGCAACTGAATGCGATGCAAGGCAGCAGCCAGATCGTCCAGCACGCTGCCGAAATCCGGCGAGAACGACGCAATGCGCGTGCATTCGGCCATCAGCTGTTGTCCGTCGCCAGCAGCCAGCGCATCAAGCAAGCCAAGCACCTGCCCGCGCTCGACGCTGCCGAGCATGGCGCGCACGTCATCCGCCTTCAGCGTGCCGCCGCCGTAGGCGATCGCCTGATCCAGCAGCGAGAGACCATCACGCAGCGAGCCATCCGCCGCGCGGGAAAGCTCCACGATGGCGGCATCGTCATAGTCGAGGTGTTCGGCGCCGAGGATGTGCCGCATCTGTCCGGCGATCTGATCCGGCAGCAGGCGCTTCAAATTGAAGCGCAGGCAGCGCGACAGCACCGTCACCGGCAATTTTTGCGGATCAGTGGTCGCGAGCAAGAATTTCACGTGCGGCGGCGGCTCTTCCAGCGTCTTCAACAAGGCGTTGAAGGCGGGTTTGGAGAGCATGTGCACTTCGTCCACCAGATAGACCTTGAAGCGACCGCGCGCCGGTGCGTACTGCGCGTTCTCGATCACCTCGCGCACGTCGTCTACGCCGGTGTTGCTGGCGGCATCGATTTCCAAAAGATCCACGAAGCGGCCAGCGTCGACCGCCGTGCACACCGCACACTCGCCGCAGGGATCGGCCGACTCGCCGCGCTCGCAGTTCAGCGACTTGGCGAAGATGCGTGCGATGGTGGTCTTGCCTACGCCGCGCGTACCGGTGAACAGGTAGGCGTGATGCATACGCCCGCTATCCAGGGCGTTGGTGAGGGCGCGTACGACATGCTCCTGACCGACGAGTTCGGCGAACTTGCGGGGGCGCCACTTACGCGCGAGTACCTGATAGGACATGCGTTAACGCTGTTTGGGCCAAAGACCGATTGTGCCAAGTCCAGGATGGCAAGTCATGCGAACCGAGCGATGGCCGGCCCGAAAAGGTGGCGGCCCCGCCAGCCACACCCCGGCACCCGAGTCATTCGCTACCGTTGCTTCCTTCCGGACCTGGCGGGGTTTGCGAACTATCGTCGCGGGGGGACCGACGGGGCCACCATAGGGGTGGGCATCGAAGCCCTGAAGCTGGCGCTTGGCTTGCCATTGCCAGCTTCGCTGAAGAATTGCGCCAGCTTCCAGGCCGTCGCATCTTTCAATATCTGGCGGAGAGAGAGGGATTGTTCGGCCCGTCCTTGGGCCTCACCCCTCCGCGCTACGCGCTCCGGGGCCAGCCTTTGGCTGTCCAAATTCGTTCCAGACGAATTTGTCGAACCAGAGGGTTCTCACCCTCTCTCTCATCCGTGTTCTTACAACGTTGCGCCAGCTTCCAGGCCGTCGCGTCTTTCAATATCTGGCGGAGAGAGAGGGATTCGAACCCTCGATACGGGGATAAGCCGTATACACACTTTCCAGGCGTGCTCCTTCAACCACTCGGACATCTCTCCGCACGCAAAACCATCTTGCCGGTGGGAGGCCGGCAAAGAAGCGGAAGGATAGCCGTTAGCCGTCTGACGGACAAGAGCGGGACGGCGTAGGTTGGGGTGCGAACCCCAACATTGCCATGCCCATGCGTCCACATGTTGGGGTTCGCACCCCAACCTGCGGTCAACCCGCATCGGGGCTCGTTGGCGATGGATCGGCCAGCGCCACGCGCGCTCCTGCCCGCGCAACGCGATAGCCGCGCGCCGTCAACGCATCGCCATCCGCCTTGCTGCCGTAGTGATAAAGCACCAGGCGCGCTCGCAATCCGTCGTCATACTCACGCTCGATGTCATCAACACCGGTATGCGAGGGGTTGCCCACCAAACCGCAATCGTGCGCAATCAATTCGGAGCCACCCGAATACTGCGTCAACACTTCGGGAATGGGGCGTGTGTCGCCGGTAAACGCGAAACTACCCTGCAAGGCCAGCCCGTATGACGTACCCGGGCGATGATGCCGCGTAGCAAACACATCGAACCAGACACCATCCAGCCAGAAACCGCGCGAGCATGGCACCAGCCGGAAAGCTTCCCAATAATTCACGCCGCCCTCGGCCAGCACACCGGGATAGTCGGCCACCCGCGTCTGCAACCACGGCACCAGCCCCGCATGCGCAAACACGCGCGTTTTTCCACGCAAGGTTTCATCGAACCACACGCGCGTGAACAACCGCTCCAACCCGCCGACATGATCCATGTGCGTATGCGTGATGTAGAGATTTCGCGGCTGCTCGCCATACGCAGCGACGTAGCGATCGAGCGTGTCAGGACCGCAATCGATCAGCAGCAACGGCTTGCCATCGCGTTCCACGACGGCGGCCGAGGAGCCCAGTTCGACCGCATGCGCGGCGCCTGTGCCGAGAAAATGCAGATGCCAGCTCATGCGCCCAGTGTCTCCTCATAGCCGTCCATGAGAGGTGTCCAAATGGCTTGATCGAACACGGCCTCGCCCTGTGCCGCAGCGCCAAGCTTGAACAGCGATCGGCGCAAACGCTGCAGGTTCGCCATGCGCCAGCTTTGTTCCGGCGTACGCAGGCGACCGCGATCGAAATCCACCAGATAAAGCCCCGTCGGCGCGATCAACACATTGTGTGCATTGAGATCGGCATGCCATACGCCCGCGCGATGAAAGCGTGCCGCCAGCGTTCCGACTTCCCGTGCAAGCTCGGCATCCAGTCGACCTTGGGTCAAGCTCTCTGCCAGCGTGTGGGCATCGGCAATCCGTCGCGTGATCAGGTCGGCCTGGTAATAAAGCCCGGCCCGCCGATACTGCGCGGCCAGCACTTGCGGCACTGGCAACTGCTGCTTCGCCATCGCCTGCAGCAAACGGAATTCCTGGAAGCTGCGCGTGCGATCCGCCCCGCTCCACAGATAGCGATCACCCATCAACCGCGCCACCATGCCGCCGCGCCGGTAATGCCGCAGCACGCATTCACCCGCAGGGGTGTGGATGATCGCCACCCCGCCGCGACCGCCCGACTGCGTGCTGAGCGCACCCAGTGCGCGCCAATGGTCGGCGTCGAACCATGGGCCATCGACTTGTGGCGATACGGTAGCGTCGAACAGAATCGCACCCTTGGCGTCTTGGCGCAGTTGCTCGTGCATCGGTGCTGCGGCGGCCCTGTTTTGGTTCATTGCCCGGCGATTCTACATGTCCTCTCCTGCTTCCATCTGCCTGTTGCGCACGTCGGCCATCGGCGACGTTACCCATGTGGTCCCCCTGGTCCACACGCTGCAGCGTGCGTGGCCGCAAACCTCGCTGACCTGGATCGTCGGCAAGCTGGAACGCAAGCTGGTCGGCGACCTGCACGGCGTGGAATTCGTTACCTTCGATAAAAGCGCCGGCTGGGCCGGCATGCGCGAGGTGCATGCCGCACTGAAAGGCCGGCGCTTCGATGCATTGCTGCAGATGCAGGTGGCCTTGCGCTCCAACCTGCTGAGCCTCGGCATCAAGGCAAACCGCCGTGTCGGCTATGATCATGCCCGCGCCAAAGACTTGCATGGCCTGGTGATCAACGAACGCATTCCGGCGCGGAGCGGCGAACATGTATTGCAAGCCATCGGCAGTTTTTGCGAACCGCTGGGCCTGAAACAAACCGACGTGCGCTGGAACATCCCCATTCCCGACGAAGCCCATGCCTGGGCTGCGCAACAATGGCCGAACGACAAACCGCTGTTGTTGGTCAGCCCCACCTCCAGCCACACGCTGCGCAACTGGCGACCGGAGCGCTATGCAGCGGTGATGGATCATGCCGCCACGCGCGGCTGGCGCGTTGTGCTGATTGGCGGCCCGTCACCGGGCGAACGCAGCATGGCCGACGCCATCCTTGCCCTTTGCCAACACGCGCCGCTCGATCTCACCGGCAAGGACACGCTGAAGAAATTGATGGCGATGTTCTGCCGCGCCCAGCTATTGCTCACGCCCGATTCCGGCCCGATGCACATGGCCAATACCGTCGGCCTGAAAGTGCTCGGCTTGCACGCTGCGAGTAATCCCGCACGTTCGGGCCCCTATTCCGACCGCACGTGGTGCGTCGACAAATACGACGCCGCTTCGCGCAAATATTTCGGCAAACCGGCAAGCGAGATTCCGTGGGGAACGAAGATCGAGAAGCCAGGCGTGATGGACTTGATCGAGATCGACGATGTTATCGAGCGCTTTGAAGCGGCAGCGGCTTCCCTGACCGCATAACCTTCAGATGCCCGTCGCCCCGGCGAACGCCGGGGCCCAGCGTCTTTAAGGCAACGCTGATTAAGTATCGCCGTCGTCATGATGTCTGGAAGGCTCGCAGGGTGTGTCGCGCGGCGCCGGGAAGACTGGCTGTCTTGCCAAGCCGCGCGGCGCAGCCTGCGAGCCTTCCAGGCATCACCCCATCACTTTGAATTCAATACGTTGGGGCCCGCCCTGTCTGTCCGCATGCCTTCGGTCCGCCGTCTCGACAGACAGCCAGTCTGCCTTCGCCGACGGCCCTATGGCCTGCGAACAGACAGGGCGGGTGACGACGGCGATACTTAATCAGCGTTGCCTTAAAGGTCACTGGCTATCATGCGGCGCATCCGGCAAATGCGGCGGCGCGACGGCTTTGCGCTCCCGCTTCTTCCAGTAACCACCTTTGGTCCACGCATCGAAGCCCCAGCGCAGCCAGCCAATCAGCGCATTCGCCAACCACAGCGCCCAAGCGAGCATCGCGACTTTGTAGAACCACAGCGATACCGTAATGACGCCGCCTTGCGGCAAGACATCCTTGGCCTGATCGGCAAACCAGTTCAAATCCCATGCTGTGGACGCATTACCCGCCACGTGCATGTCAGGCAATCCAAGCAAGCCTTTTGGTACCGCGGATACCAACGTAATCAGCGCCAGCACGGTGACAACCGCCAATAACGATTGCACGAGGTTGAAGCGCGTATCCGCAAGCTTGGCCATGGCCGGCTCGTGTCGAACGCGCAGTCCAAGCAGGATCAGCCACACCACCACGAACGCGTACGCAGTCCAGGCGAATGCCGAAAAACCCAGCCCCAGCAACAACCATTGATAGAAACGCAGCGGTGTCGGCGCATAACGCCCCAGCAACCAGGCGGCCACCAACAGCACGATCAATTGCGACCAATACAGCACGGCCGGTCCGACAGACGGCCCCGACGTCCACAAGACCCAGCGATCTTCCGGAAGCTTGAGGTTCAAGCCGATATTTGCCGAGGTCGCCCCAAGGCCAAAGGCAGGCGTCGTGACGTGCATGCCAATGCCACGAGGTTCGCGCAGGCGTATCACGTAACGATGCTTGCCAGGCAGCAGCGGCAAACTCAACTTGCCATCCTTTACGGCGAGGCTTAGCTGTTCGTCATCACGTGTAGCCCCAAGCAGCTCCGTGCCGCCCGGCAATGCGATGGCGTGCTCACCGCCGCGAGTGCTGCGCGCAAGCAGATTGAGTTCGGTCTCCGTGGCACGATCACCCACGCTGACACTTGCATTGACGCTGTCGAAAGCAAGGCTGTCGCCGTCGACCGCTTTGGGCTTGCTTATCGTCAATTGCAAGGTTTCATTCGGCAGCGGCTGGAAACCAAGGCCGTCGCCATGATCGCCCACCGGCACGCCTTGCATCTCCACATGCCAGATGGGCGATGCACGCACCTGCCACACCTCGGCATGATCGCTCAACGACGGCGCGGAGATTTTCAGCGCATCGGCATGATCGAGACGACTGGTCCAGCTGACGCTGTTTTCGCTAGCATTGAACGTTACGCCGATACGTCCGTCGTGCACGCGCATGCCATCCCCTAAGGGATGCTCTCCTGGCAACAACGGCAATTCCAGTGTGAAGCCGCCATCACTCGGCGCCATTCGCTCCACCGTGTTGATCACCGTCCAATCCACGCCAAGCAAGATGGTCCGCGTGATACGCACGTACGGCGGGAATGCCTGCTGCGAAGCCGGCGCCGGCTTGCCATCGGCGGCCACCGTGCGAACGCGATTGAGCGTGACGCTGTCACCCAGCAAACGGCCACCATCGATCCCATCCAGCGACCAGGCTTGTCCGGTAAACGTCAGCCATTGCGGATGCAAGGCAAAGCGCAAGGTAGTGCTGTCGACTGGCTGCGCGCGATAGCTCAAGCCGACCTTGTGCACGCCAGGTTCCAGCCTGACCAGCATCTGTTCGTCCTGCTTGCCGATCGCTGCATTGGCGTGGCCGTCGACCGTCACGCCGAGGAGTTGCAAGCCCGCGTCGGTTTGCGGCAACGGCAATGCAATCGATGCACCGGCGTGTACTTCCATTTCCATCGCGACTTGATCGTCTTTGGCTTGCATGGAAGCGGCGGCAACCACCGCGCAATCGGGCGCGCATTTAGGCGCTTCCAATAAGCGTGTTTGCAATTGCCTCAGCAGGTCCGCACTGGGCGTCGCTTGCGCGCGAGCGGCATGCGGCAAGCTCGCCAGCAACAGACATGCTGCCGCCGTGCCGCCCCAGCGCCAGATTCGCCACGATGCGCCCGATGGTCTGGTGAAGCTTCGCGCAAGCCTGCCAAGCAGCACTGCCAACAAGCCCAGCATCACCACGCGCAGCAGGCGAACTAGCCAGGACGGTGCAATCACCAGGCGCATGTGTTGTTCCGGCGTGACCGGGCCAGACCAACTGAGGTGGTAGTTGTTGCCGACGTCCCAACTGGGTTCACCGGCACCGGCCTGGATGATGCTGTGGCTATCCATGGCAGAGGAAGGCCTTGCCAGATAGCCGCCCAAGATCCTCACATTCAAACCTGGGGACGGTGCAGAAGCCGGTGCGTATTGCGCAACGGAAGGAGGAGCAGGCGGTGCAGGTGCGGGCGGCGGCGGTGCTGGGGCCGCTTCCTGTTCAACTTCTTCCTCTTGAACCTTCATCTGCTTCTTCGCTTCCAGCTGGGTACCGCCTTGAGCCTCCATGCGTTGCATCAACGCCGAAAAATCGCCATTTCCTTCCAGCTGAGGATGCAGCGCATTTTCCAATTGCGTTTTGGCAAACGGTAACGTCCAGACAATCGCCAAGGCCAACGCAAGCATGCTGGCCATCTGCGCCCACTGCCGCAGCCGACCCGCAGGAAGCGCACGCATCAGCAAGGCGAACGCCAACGCCACACCCAGCGTCCAGCGTGGTGCGCCGGCTTCGTGCTGCGAAAGAATCAAAAACAGTGCAGCGATCACGGCCCACCGCCAACCGAGCAGCCGTCCCGCCAGCAAAGCCATCAGCGCGACGACAAACAGATCCAGCAAGCTCCATTGCGCCACCCACGAATCCGGCGAACGATCCACGCCGGCTGCACCGATCAGGCGATAGCCATAAGGCAGATGCAACACCGCGTCGATGTTTTCCAGCGACACCAGCCATCCCGCGCTGGGCAGCGATCCGCTGTGATCGGCGACGCGCAGGCCCGCATGCAGATCCAGCCCCGGACTGCGCAGTTCGACACCCGTTCGTCCCTGACCCAAATCAGTAATCAGCAAGGGAGAATCGCCTTGCGCCGCGCGCTGCAATTGCCAGGGCGCGCCCACATCGAGACGCTGCGTGCGCGACAGCGTGCCGGTGAGGTGATCGCTCACGCTCAAACCATGGCCGTCGAAATCGAGCCAGACCTGGCGCTGCAGGCGAATCTGGTCACCCGCCTCGCCTTCTCCACCACGCGTACCTTGCTGGATGGCTAAACCGCCGCCCTGGTCCAGCACGTAGGCAGGAAGTTCACGCCAATCAGCGGGTACGCCTGCTTGCGCTGCATCCGTCGCGCGGCCTTCGACGCGTGTGCTGCGCAATGCCGGATCATCGCTATAGCTCCAGATTTCCTGCTTGGGCCACACATTGTCGGCAGGTGCCGCCAAACTCACGTCATGCAAGGTATCGGTGGCGCGTGCGGACAGGTGCACCATCCATTGCCCGGGACGAAGCTGCAGGCGCAAGCGTCCATCGGGCTGCCATTGCGCGGGCACCTCGCTATCCAGCGACGTGGCTACAAAACCCTTGGGCAGGGCAGGTCCCAGCAGTTGTTCGCGCGCACTGCCGGTGACGTTCAATTGCAGCTGCGTTTCCAGCAGCGCGGGCATGCCATCAGTCAAATGGCGATAGACGCGCACCGATAACGCATCGGCCTGGCGCTGTGCCGCCGCCGCCTCGCCGAGCGTGAGCTGATCGCCATTGCGCCCGATGCGATCGACCACACCGCCATCCACGCTGAGCGACACCAGGCCGATCGACAACGGCACGCTCAAACGTGTGGGACGCGTATCCCACGGCAAATTTCCCTGGATGGTGTAGTCGCCCGGTTCCAGCCGCAGTACCGGCTCTTCGTCGCGGCTCAATACCGGCCATGGTTTGCCATTCACCATGACCTGTTGCGGCCAGCTGTGCTCATCGCCGGGCAAGGCGACCCAGCCGGCGGCATCCACGTGTACGTCGAAACTGAAATGGCCGCCGCTCTTGCCAGCGTCGATGCTCAGGCGCCCCGGCCAGATGCACTGGCGGCTGTTGGCGTCTGGAGCGCTGTTGGCCAGGAATGGACAGCTGTGCTGAGGGACGTCATGCAACACCCATCCCTGCCAGTCGCGCAGCGCAGGAGGAACCTCCTGGGCCATCAAAGGTGATACGAGAAACAACAGCCCCAGCAACCCCGTCCATCGGCGCATACGACGACCTCCCCTGTGGCGTTTCAGCCAGTGTAGTGGGACTCACCGGACTTCTGGGAATCGATCGCAGGCTAGGATGAAATCCCAGCTTTCATGTGCAGGGCAGTGCTGGAATTGCATTCCAGCCTACGCAGTCACGCTGTTACTTCGTCGCGCGGTAATCCTGATACGACTTTTCTTCCACCAGCTGCGAACCAAGCTTGAGATTGATCTCGCGCTTCACCGCTGCGCGCTCGTCGTTCTGGAAATAGACTGAACGCGCCAGTTCAACGAACTCGGCATCGAACGCCTGCGCCTTTTCCTTCAGGCGGATGCGGTCCTCGATATCCCATAGCGCTTCGTTCACCGCGAGCAGGCGTGCGCGCTCCTTGCTGATATCTGCTTGCGAGGCATGGTCATTCGCCCAGGTGGCGTTGAGCAGGTTGAGCTCGTTGTGCACGTTGGCGAGCTTGGCGGGATCGGAAATCTGGCGCGCCTTGATCTCGAGGATCGTGATCTTGTCGATCAGCTCGCCAAAGGAGACCGGTACCTGGATCAGGCTCATGCAAAAACCTCATGCGGAAAAGGCCGGCAGGTCGCCGGAAAACGGCGCCTATGATAACGCCATCGGCGATACGCGTGCCTTGGCGGCGATCCGCGCGCACAGATCCTCGTGGAAACTCGCCGGCAGTTCAGCCTTGACCGGCACACTCCACCAGTGCGGTTGCACGAAGGCCCAGCATTTCACCGCATCTTTTTCCGTCATCAGCACGGGCAGGTCATCACCAAAGGTAAGGTCCGCCTGCATAAAGAAATGGTGATCGGGAAAAGGATGCGGAATCACTTCCAGCCCCTGCGCGGCAAGACTGGCAAAGAAGCGCTGCGGATTGCCGATGGCCGCTACCGCATGCACGCGCTGGCCGGCAAAGCTTGCGATCGGCTGCTCGCGTCCATCCGACAGTGCGCGTACCGATCCGCCTTGCAGGCGCATGAGCACTTCGTCCGCCTGCGGATGGCCGCCGTTGCAAATACGAAAATCCACCTGCTGCGCGCGGCTCAGCGGCTCGCGCAGTGGCCCCGACGGCAGCAAGCGGGCGTTGCCGAAGCGTCGGGTTCCGTCGATCACGCAGATCTCGATATCGCGCGCCAATCGATAGTGCTGCAAACCATCGTCCGCAATCACCACATTGCAACCGGCATCGAGCAGCAGTTGTGCCGCCGCGGGACGATCCTGGCCAATCGCCACCGGCACGCCACTGGCGCGTATCACGCAGGGTTCGTCGCCCACTTCCACTGGATCGGGCGATTCGCCGAGCAGCATGCGATCGTGATGGCTTCCGCCATAGCCGCGGCTTACCACGCCGGGACGGTAGCCACGGTCGCGCAATGCCTCGGCCAGCGCCAAGGTAAGCGGCGTTTTGCCCGTGCCGCCGGCCGTAAGGTTGCCCACCACGATCACCGGACACGGCAGCCGCACCGCGCGCAACCAGCCGTGCCGATACAACGTGCGGCGCAAAGCAATCACCGCACCGTAGAGCTTCGACAGCGGATGACACCACCACGGCAGTGGCTTTCCCTCATACCAGCCTGCCTGGAGCGTATCGGCCAGGCTCATCGTCAATCGGCGGCAACCGCGGCGGGACGTTCGTTGAATTGCATGCGATGCAGCGCGGCGTAGTGGCCGCCCAGTGCGATCAGCTCGGCATGCGTGCCGCGTTCGACAATCTTGCCTTGATCCATCACAGCGATCTGATCGGCGTGCTCGATCGTGGACAGGCGGTGAGCGATCACCAATGTGGTGCGGTCGCGCATCAAACGCTGCAGCGCCTGCTGGATCAAACGCTCCGATTCCGTATCGAGTGCGCTGGTCGCTTCGTCCAATACCAGGATCGGCGCGTTCTTGAGAATCGCCCGCGCAATCGCAATGCGCTGGCGCTGCCCGCCGGAAAGCATGTTGCCGCCTTCGCCGATCGGGCTGTGGATGCCGTTCGGCAACTTGCCGATGAATTCCATCGCGTTGGCGGCTTCGGCGGCGGCGATGATGTCCTGCTCGCTTGCACCGGCCAGTTCGCCATAGGCGATGTTCTCGGCGACGGAGCCGTCGAACAGCACCACATGCTGTCCTACCCACGCGATTTGTTTGCGCAGGGAAGCAAGTGTGTAGCTTTCGTAATCGGAGCCATCGAGCAGGATGCGCCCGTTCGTGGGTTCGTTGAAGCGCGGCAGCAAGCTCACCAGGCTGCTTTTGCCGCTACCCGAGCGGCCCACCAACGCGGTAACGGTACCCGGCGCGCAATGCAGGTTCACGCCCGCGAGCGCTTCGAATTTGCCGCGCGGATAAACCAGGCCCACCTCTTGGAAGTGCAGATCGCCTTCCGTGCGTTCCAGTACCTTGGTGCCGTGATCCACTTCGGGCGGCAAATCCATCACCGCAAACAAGTTCTCCGCCGCGGCAATGCCCGTCTGCATGGTGGACTGCACATTGGTGAGGCGTTTGAGCGATGACAACATGCCGCCCATCGCGGTGAGCACGGCAATGAACACGCCCGGTGAGATGTGATCGATCTCGGACGGACGCGAGGCCAGAAACACCATGCCGGCCAGCGCCAGCGATGCCACCGTCTGGATGGACGAACCCGAAAGCGCACTGGTCGCCACGATCTTCAGATTGAGATAGCGCGCGTGGTCAGACACTTTCTTGAAGCGTTCGTCCGCCTGCTGCTGGCCACCGTAGATGCGTACTTCGCGATGCGCCCTGAGCATCTCATCCACCGTACCGGTCACCGAACCCATCTGGCCCTGGATGCGCCGGCTGACGACGCGATACCGCCTGCTGACCGCCGAAGCAATCACCACGATCGCCGGCACCAGCACCAGCAGCGCGGTGGTGAGATAAAGGCTCTTGTACAGCATGACTACGGCCATGCCGATGACGGTGATGCTCTCCGTCACCGACACTTTCAGCGCATCGGTAGCCGCACCGGCAATCTGCTCGCTGGTGTAGGTGATGCGCGAGATCTGATGGCCGGAATGCTCGCTGCCGAAAAACGAGGCGGGCAAGCGCAGATAGGCCGCAAACACGTCGCGCTGCATCGCCTGCACCACGTTGCGTGAAACGTAGCCCATGCCATAGTTGCTGATGAGAATGGCCACGCCGCGCACGAGGAAAATGCCGATGATCCAGATCGGCATCCAATGAATCAGGTACGGATCCTTCTGCTGCAGCAGCTTATCCATGATCGGCTGCAGCTTGCTGGTGAAATAAGCCAGCGCGCCACCATCCACCGCAAAGCCAATGACGGCGATCAGGATGACTGGCCAATAGCGACCCGAATAGCCTAGCAATCGCCTATAGACTTGCCGGCTCTCTTTATCCCATAACGCGACTTTCTTCTTGCCTTCGCTCATTGCTGCGTGGCCGACTGCGTCGGCGTCGTGGCGATGGAAAGGTGCGTGAAGCCAAGCTGGCCCAGCGCATCCATGGCGCTGACCACATTCTGGTGCGCGGTCATGGCGTCGGCGCGGATGGTGACGGTCTGGTTGCGATCGTCGCCAGCCACATGCGCAATGGCCTGCTTTAGCGCATCCACGCTGGCACCTTGCACTTCATCGCTGCCCACGTAGAAATGTCCATCGCGATCCACCATCACGGTAATCGCAGGTTGCTGCATGTCGCGATCTTCTGCACTGGCTTGCGGCAGGTTCACCTTCAGGTGCGAATGCTGCACGAAGGTGGTGGTGAGCACAAAGAACATCAGCAGGGTCAGCAGCACGTCGATCAACGAGACCACGTTGATCTCGAAATCATCGCTGCGACGGTCGTTACCGATACGCATGGCTTTAAGCCTGTGCCTTGTCGCCTGCAGCCAACGGCGCGCGGCGCGCGCGCGGCGCCGGCGCGGAGAGCGTGAGATCGTCCAACAGCAAGGTGGCCTGCTTTTCCATATCCACCACGTAGCCGGCTACCTTGGAACGGAAGTAGCGATGCAGCACGTACGCGGGAATAGCCACCGTCAAACCGGCGGCGGTGCAGATCAGCGCCTCGCCGATGCCGCCGGCCATCTTGGTGGGATCGGCCATGCCGCCGACCATTACCTGCATGAACATGCGGATCAGGCCGATGACGGTACCGAACAGGCCGAGCAGCGGGCCGATCAGGGCGATGGTGCCGAGCGTGTTCAGATAGCGCTCCATGCGATGCACCACGTGGCGGCCGGTGTCCTCGATGCGCTCCTTGATCAACTCGCGCGAGTGATGGCGCACGGCCAGCGCTGCCGCCAGCAGTTCGCCCAGCGGGGAACCGGTCGCAAGTTTTTCCAGGTGGGCCGGATCGAGCTGGTCGGAGCGCGCCCACTCGCGCACTTCCTGCGCCAATCCGGGCGGCAGCACGTAGTTGCGCCGCAAGGTCCAGCACCGTTCCAATACGATCGCCAGCGCCACCGCCGAGCAGATCAGGATGGGCGCCATCGCCCAGCCACCCGCCATCAGAATCTGACCCAAATCACCCACAGAAAAACTCCCGGCCCTGCCGTCTGCGCAAGCCAACATCATAGCAGTGATGCCGAAACGTACCGTGCGGCCAATCACTCCGTAGGTTGGGGGTGCGAACCCCAACATGGGATGTATGGGAAATCGGAATGTTGGGGTTCGCACCCCAACCTACGCCGGCTTTTTCATTTATTCGCGCCAATAACGCTGTTCCCGCGTCCGCCAGCGCGCCGCCAGCCGAGCGGGCGCCGCCACCGGAAAATCAATCTGAACCGCCCCGTCAACGGCCGTATTGAACACCGGTACCCCAGCCGCCGCGTAGCGCTGCATGACTTCCGGGCGCGGATGACCGAAACGGTTGCGCCAGCCGGCGGAGACCACGGCCCATTCAGGCTGAACCACGGCAATGAAATCGGCACTGGAGGAACTCTTGCTGCCATGGTGCGGCACCTGCAACACCAGCCGCGGCCCCGCGCCCAATGAGGCGGCAACCGACGGCTCTGTGTCCATGGCGATATCGCCGGTAAGCAACAAGCGCCCCGCCCGGCCTTCGATCAGCAGCACGCAGGAATGATCGTTCGCCGAGGCATTCAACATGGCCGCGGTGGGACTCACCACACGAAAACGCACGCCATCCCACTCCCACTGCTGTCCGGCCAGGCATTGCGCCATCGGCAAACGAAGGCGACCGGGTTCTCCCGAATAGCGTTGCGCGGCAGGAAACGCGGCGGCCACGGCAGGTGCGCCGCCAGCGTGATCGTTGTCGGCATGACTGATCATCAACATGTCCAACCGATCAATACCCAACGCATACAGCGAAGGAATGACGACCGCTGCGCCAAGATCGTAGTCGGAGGGATAACGCGCACCTGCGTCATAAACCAGGGCGTGATCGCGCGTGCGTACGACAACGGCCAACCCCTGCCCTACATCCAGCACCCACGTCTGGAATGCGCCCGTGGCCGGAAGATGTCGTACCGGCCACAACAATGGCAGAAACAGCAGTGCACCCAACATGCGCAATGGCACGCCACGCGGCATGAACAACCACACGGCGCCCAGCGTCGCCAACAGCAGCGCGCGAGGTTCCACCGTGGGCAAATACCAATGTGCGCCTGGCCATGTCGCCGTCTGTTCCAGCAACCACCATTGCGCATGTGTCAGCCATTCCGCCACGCGTAGCAACGGCGTTGCCAGCGGCGGGCAGATGATCAGCATCAACATGCCCAACAGCGCGCAAGGCACGATCACGAAACTCACGAACGGCACCGCAACCAGGTTGGACAAGGCGCCCACCAAAGAAGCCTCGCCGAAGAACCACATCGTCAACGGCAATAGCGACACTGTCATCACGATCTGACCTAGCGTCAATTCGCGCAGAAAACCGCGCAGGCCGCTTCCCTTCGCATTCATGCACAGGATCAGGAACGCCACGCCCACAAACGAGAGCCAAAAGCCCGCTTCCAGCACGGCGGTGGGATTCATCAACAAGATCGCCATCAATGCCATCGCCAGCGCATGTGCCGAACCGGTGGCGCGCCGGCTGCATCGCGCCAGGGCAAACGCACCGATCATCAGCATGGTGCGCACTGTGGGCATACCTAAGCCGGCCAGGGCACCGTATGCGCTGGCCGAAGCCAACGCTGACATCGCTTCTGCCTGCACTCGCGGACATCGCACTGCGAGCGAAGGCCATAGCCAATACAGTGCGTAACACGACCACACGCCAAACACCGCCGCAACGCCGACATGAAAACCGGAAATGGCGATCAAATGCGAGATGCCATTCGCGCGTGCCACCTCCCAATCGTGCTGTTCGAGCCCACGCGTGTCGCCGACAGTAAACGCGCGCAGCAAGGCAGCATCATGTGGATTGCGTACGCGCGACTGGATGCCGTCGGCGAGCGAGCCACGCAAGCGATCCAGGCACCACGTCGCCACGCTCAAGCGCTGGTTGCCGGGATCATCGCGCACATAACCGACCGCAGTGATGCCGCGCGCGAGT
This sequence comes from Dyella sp., assembly GCF_035277725.1. Taxonomy (GTDB): domain Bacteria; phylum Pseudomonadota; class Gammaproteobacteria; order Xanthomonadales; family Rhodanobacteraceae; genus Dyella_B. The sequence goes on from NZ_DATEJY010000091.1 coordinate 36,977, forward strand.
GCGCTGCGTTCGCTATCGGCACCGCCTGGGTTGATCGTTCCGCGCGGGCGGCGCAAACGCAGCAGCAATCGCCAACGTGAACACGGCTCGGGTTCCGCGGATGGCTGGTCGTACCAGCTGATGCGCACGCGTCCATGCCAGGGCACGACTTGTCCATCGCGCGAGGCTCGTTCGATCTGGAATGGCACGCTGGTAGCGCCGGCCTTGGTTTGCGCCAGACCAACGACGCGGCCGGTAACCTGGAAATCCTGCCCTTCCCAATCTTTCGGCAAGCGTGCCGCCATCGCCGTGCTGCCATACCAGGCCGCCCAGGCGAAGCCGAACAGCAGCACGGCCAGTACGCGCAAGCGTGGCAGGCGCCAGGCAATAATCAACGCACCGATCGCCAGGATTCCCATAAGCCAACGCGGCGGCAACACGGGAAGCCATTGCACGACGGCGATGCCAAGCAACAACGCCAGTGCCGACGTGACAACGCTTGGCCATCCTCGCGCGTGTGTATCTCCGCTTGCCATGCATGCAAGCTAGCGCAGGCAAAACGCAGGGGTTGTAAGCGACACGCGTAGGTTGGGGTGAGGCGCAGCCGAACCCCGACGTGGCGCAATGCATGGCGATGTTGGGGTTAGGCTGCGCCTCACCCCAACCTAAGAAAAAATGGAACGAAGTTTAAGCCTCGTCGTCCCGGCGAACGCCGGGGCCCAGTGCCTTTGAGGATCTGAAAAAGTCGCTGGGTCCCGGCTTTTGCCGGGACGACGGTTCAGGGCTTTTCTCAGTTATCGAGCGGAGTGCGGCCAAATGCGTGGCATCGCCATGTGGTGAGCCTTACGCCTTCTCGCGCAACTCGCCGTTATGCAGCTCCAGCGTGCGATCCATCCGCGCCGCTAGACGGCTGTCGTGCGTAACGAGAATGAAACTGGTGCCGATCTCGCGATTCAATTCCAGCATCAGCGCGTACACCTGTGCGGCGTTGTCCTCGTCAAGATTGCCGGTCGGTTCGTCGCCCAGCACGCAGGAAGGCCGCGTCACCAGCGCACGCGCCACCGCACAGCGTTGACGCTCACCGCCGGAAAGCTCTGCCGGCTTGTGTTCCAGGCGTTTGCCAAGGCCCACACGTTCCAACAACACCTTGGCATGCTTCTGCGCTTCCAGTATGCCGGTGCCGCGAATCAACAGCGGCATGCAGACGTTTTCCAGTGCGGTGAATTCGGGCAGCAAATGGTGGAACTGGTAGATGAAACCCATCGAGCGATTGCGCACGCGGCCGCGCTCGGCATCGGACAATTTGGAAAGCACCTGCCCTTCCACTTCCACTTCGCCGCGGGTCAACGTATCCAGCCCGCCAATGATGTGCAGCAACGTGCTCTTGCCGGAACCGGAAGCGCCGACGATGGCCAGTGTTTCCTGCCGTTTGAGAGTAAAGCTGACGTTGGTCAGCACCGGCGTGCGCAGATCGCCTTCTTCATAGGTTTTGGCGACGTGGCTGGCGCGCAGGACGATGTCGTTAGTCATGGGATTACTCATAGCGCAATGCCTGGGCCGGTTGCGTACGCGAGGCGCGCCATGCGGGATAGAGCGTGGCAAGCAGGGAGAACAGGAAGGTGACCAGCGATACCCAAATCACATCGTGCCAGTCGAGCTTGCTGGGTACTTCGCTGATGTAATAGACGTCCGGCGACAGGAAGGTGTATCCCGTGACGTGTTCGATCCATTTCACGATACCGGGCAACCGCCAGGAAAGCAGCGAACCGAGCCCCACGCCAAAACCGATGCCGACAAAACCCACCAGCACGCCCTGCACCATGAACATGCCCATGATGCTGCGCGGCGTCGAACCGAGGGTACGCAGGATGGCGATGTCGGCCTGTTTGTCGGTCACTAACATCATTAGCATCGAGATCAGATTGATCACCGCCACCAGGATGATCAGCGAGAGGATGATGAACATCACCTTCTTCTCCATCGAAATGGCGGTGAAGAAGTTGGCGTGGCTGTCCATCCAGGTGGTGACCATATAGACCTGGCCCAGCGAGTCGCTCAGTTCGCGTGCAACAGGTTGCGCGTTGTACAGATTGTCGAGCTTGAGGCGTATGCCGGTGGGGCCGTTGATGCTTTTGAGCTTCTCTGCATTGTCCAGGCTGATCAGGCCGAGGCCGGAGTCGAATTCCTCCATGCCCATCTCGAAGATGCCGCTTACCGTAAAGCCACGAATGCGCGGCATCGCGCCTAATAGTGAAGTACGCAGCTCCGGCACGACCATGGTGACCTTGTCGCCCACGTTGACGCCAAGCTGCAGGGCAAGATCCTTGCCGAGGACGATATTCCAGTCGTCCGACTTCAGCGAATCGAACGAGCCGGCAACCATGTGCTGGTTGATGTCCGACACGTTGGGTTCTTGCTTCGTATCGATACCACGCACCATCGCGCCACTGGAGCGCTGTCCTTGCAGAAAGGATTGAATTTCCACGTAAGGCGCCGCGCCACGCACGTGCGGGTTGGCCTTGACTTGCTGCATGGCGTATTGCCAGTTCTGCACCGGCTCGCCTGGCAGGCCTGAAACCGTGGCGTCGGAAATAGCGCCAAGGATGCGCGAACGAAGCTGGTAGTCGAAACCGTTCATCACCGACATCACCGTGATCAACGCCATCACGCTGATGGTGATGCAGACGATGGAGACGGTGGAGATAAAGGAGATGAACTGGTTGCGCCGCTTGGCGCGGACGTAGCGCAGGCCGATGAAAAGCTCGAGCGGTCGGAACATGGAGGCTTCGCTTGTGGGGTAAGGGCGACGGGCCGTAGGAATCCGTAAGACCGCGCTGCGCGCGCAGAGTGCCCGAAGTGGGCCTAGGGGGCAACCTGACCAAAACGTAGGTTGGGGTGCGAACCCCAACATCGCCATGCAAGGTGACGCCGGAATGTTGGGGTTCGCACCCCAACCTACGCGGACTTCTCGCTGTCATGGGTCAACACCGCCAGACGCATGCGCAGGCGGCGGCGGATATCCGCATCGCTGTTGTCCGGCATCAGCCAGAGGGTGAGCTTGCCGTAGCGGGCGCTGGCCAAACGCAGCAACACCGATTGGTGAAAGATGCGAAAGGCAACCAGGGTTGCCGCATCGTCGCCGCCATCCAGTCCTCGCAATGTCCAGCCGCTTTGGCTGGCCCAACCCACGGCGTAGACCGGCAAGGACAAGCGGCGGATGGCGTGCACGCAACCGGCTATCGACACCAGTACCAGTGCAATACGCGCGGACAATGGCAGCCCCGATACGGCTATCGCCACCATCGCCAGCCCTGTCACACCTGCGAACAGACGCGGCACCCAGCGAGAAGACCGGTATTCAAAGCCGATGGCGGGCGCGGATGTCATCGATGATCGCCTGCCAATCGGCACGCGGCGCTTTGGCGTGGCCCATCACCCAGTCCCACAGGTCCGGGTCCTGCACGTCGAGCAGTTCGTCGAAGGCTTGTTGCAGGGCTGCATCGGCAGTGGGGAACGAGGTTTCCAGCCAACCGCCGAACAATGCGTCCAATTCGCGGGTGCCTCGGCGAGTGCGCCAGCGCAAGCGTTTTAGGTAGGCTTCGTCCATAGAATCAGTTTTTCAAAGCCGAGTAGGCTGGGATGAAATCCCCGCATCCGAAGTTGCAAGAAAGCTGGGATTTCATCCCAGCCTACTCGGGGTGACGAGCCTTACGCCGACCGCCGCGCCACCAGCAGCTTCTTGATCTCCGCAATCGCCTTCGCCGGGTTCAAACCCTTCGGGCAGGTGCGTGCGCAGTTCATGATGGTGTGGCAACGGTAGAGCTTGAACGGATCTTCCAGATCATCCAGGCGTGCACCGGTGTCTTCATCGCGCGAGTCGACGATCCAGCGGTAAGCCTGCAACAGGATCGCGGGACCCAGATAGCGGTCGCCGTTCCACCAGTAGCTCGGGCAGCTGGTCGAGCAGCAGGCGCACAGGATGCACTCGTACAAACCGTCTAGCTTCTTGCGATCTTCCGGCGACTGCAGGCGCTCGCGGTCCGGCGTTGCGCTCTGCGTACGCAGCCATGGGCGGATCGAGGCGAACTGCGCATAGAAGTGCGTGAGATCCGGCACCAGATCCTTCACCACCGGCATGTGCGGCAGCGGATAGATCTTCACGTCGCCCGATGCGCACTCTTCGATGGACTTGGTGCAAGCCAGCGTATTGGTGCCGTCGATGTTCATCGCGCACGAACCGCAGATGCCTTCGCGGCAGGAACGGCGCAGCGTGAGAGTGGGATCGATTTCGTTCTTGATCTTCAGCAGTGCGTCCAGAACCATCGGACCACAAGCGGCCAGATCGACTTCATACGTGTCGATGCGCGGGTTCTGGCCGTCGTCCGGTGACCAGCGATAGATGCGAAACGTACGCGGTTTTTTCGCGTCCTTCGCCGGATAGTTCTTGCCCGGCTGGATCTTGGAATTCTTGGGTAGCGTGAACTCGGCCACGATTGCCTCTCCAGATTAATAGACGCGCTTTTTAGGCGGCACGACTTCAACTTCGCCGGTGAGCGTATACATGTGCACCGGACGGAAATCGAAACTGGTCTTGCCCGCTTCGTCGACCGTCACCAACGTGTGCTTCATCCAGTCGTGGTCGTCGCGCTCGGGGAAATCTTCACGGGCATGCGCACCGCGGCTTTCCGGACGCTGCTCGGCTGAATGCATGGTCGCCACCGCCTGGCCCAGCAGGTTGGACAACTCCAGCGTTTCGATCAGGTCGGAATTCCACACCATCGAGCGATCGCTGACGCGCACGTCCTTGAAGGAGTCGTGCACCTCGGAGATCTTCTTTGAGCCGGCCTTCAACGTTTCGCCGGTACGGAACACGGCGGCGTCTTCCTGCATGGTGCGCTGCATGTTGAGGCGGATCTTCGCCGTGGGCGTACCGCCGTCGGCGTTGCGCAAGCTGTCAAACCGGGCCAGCGCCTTGTCCAGTACGCTGGCCGGCAGATCCTTGTGGGGAGCGCCCGGCTTGATGATCTCGGCGCAACGATGCGACACCGCACGACCGAACACCACCAGATCGAGCAGCGAGTTGGAACCGAGGCGATTGGCGCCATGCACCGACACGCACGCGGCCTCGCCGATGGCGAACAGCCCCGGCACGACGGCATCAACGTCGTCGCCTTTCTTCTGCACGACTTCGCCGTGATAGTTGGTGGGGATGCCGCCCATGTTGTAGTGCACGGTGGGCAGCACCGGAATCGGTTCCTTGGTGACGTCCACGCCAGCAAAGATGCGCGCGGATTCGGCGATGCCCGGCAGGCGTTCGTGAATCACCTCGGGGCCCAGATGCATCAGGTTCAGATGCACATGATCCTTGTGTTCGCCTACGCCGCGGCCTTCGCGGATTTCCACCGTCATGGCACGGCTGACCACGTCACGCGAGGCAAGATCCTTCGCGCTCGGCGCATAGCGCTCCATGAAACGCTCGCCCTTCGAGTTGGTGAGATAGCCACCCTCGCCGCGCACGCCTTCGGTAATCAGGCAGCCCGCACCATAGATGCCGGTGGGATGGAACTGCACGAACTCCATGTCCTGCAGCGCAAGCCCGGCACGCAGCACCATGCCGCCGCCGTCGCCGGTGCAGGTATGTGCCGAGGTGGCGCTGAAGTACGCACGGCCATAGCCGCCGGTGGCCAGCACCACGGCCTGGCCGCGGAAGAAATGCAGCGTGCCTTCGTTCATGTCGAGCGCCAGCACACCGCGGCACACGCCCTCGTCGTCGAAGATCAGATCGATGGCGAAGTATTCGATAAAGAACGTGGCGTCATGCGCCAGCGCCTGCTGATACAGCGTGTGCAGGATCGCGTGGCCAGTACGATCCGCCGCGGCGCAGGTGCGCTGCGCGGTGCCCTTGCCGTAATGCGTGGTCATGCCGCCGAACGGACGCTGATAGATCTTGCCATCCTCGTCGCGTCGCGAGAATGGCAGGCCCCAATGCTCCAGCTCATATACGGCGGCTGGGGCATTACGGCAGAGGTACTCAATGGCATCCTGGTCGCCGAGCCAGTCGGCACCTTTGACGGTGTCGTACATATGCCAACGCCAATCATCCTCACCCATGTTGCCCAGCGCGGCTGCAATGCCACCTTGCGCGGCAACGGTGTGTGACCGAGTGGGGAAGACTTTGGTAATGCATGCTGTACGCAGGCCAGCCTCGCTACAGCCAACCACGGCGCGCAACCCAGAACCGCCGGCGCCGACCACAACGACGTCGTAGCTGTGATCCTCGATCGGATAAGCACGACCGTTGATCGCAGGGCCGCCGTTCGATTTTCCATTCGTCGCCATGTCAGACCCCGAACGACAGTCTGAGGACAGCGTAGACCGACGCCAGACTGACCGCGAAGACGAAGAAGGTATTTGCCATCAGGCTCAAGAACTTCCACTTTTCGTCATGCACGTAGTCGAGAATTATTTCCTGCATGCCAAGCCACATGTGATAGGCGGTGTTGATGATGAACAGCAGCACAATGATCGAGACGATCGGTGAGGCGAGAATTTGCACGACTGCGGCATGACTGCGTCCAAGTAATGCCGTGACAATGAGCAGCAAAGCGATGGTCAGCGGGATGCCGGCAACAGACGTGACGCGCTGATGCCAAAAATGCCCGGTGCCGGAATGAGCCGCACCCAGTCCGCGCACGCGGCGCATGGGGGTTCGCATGTGCGGGGCCTCTCTCATCGGGGGCCTCCCATCACGAGATAACCGACGACCCAAAGTATGAGCGTGAGCGTTACCGAGCCTATCAAAGTGGCCAGCGTGAGCATTTCGCGCTCGGCCGGCTCGAATCCGTGCACCGTATCCCAGATCAAATGGCGGAGACCGCCCAGCATGTGGTGGATCAGGGCCCAGGTGTATCCGAAGAGCAGCAGCAGACCGAGCACGCTCCCCATGAACCATTCAAAGCTCGCATAGGCGTTCGGCCCGCTTGCGGCGGCGATCAGCCACCAGGCGAGCAGCAACATTCCAAAATAGAGCGCGGCGCCGGTGATCCGGTGGACGATGGACATCACCATCGTCAGCAT
>NZ_DATEJY010000092.1:0-5405 GCF_035277725.1 Dyella sp.
CGCGGTTTCGCCCGATGTGTCGGCGTTGCCGTCCACGGATCATCCGGCCAGGGATGTTTGGGATAACGCCCCTTCAACTCCTTCTTCACTTCCGGATAGGTGCGCTCCCAGAAACCCTGCAGATCCTGCGTCACCTGGATCGGTCGCCCCGCCGGCGACAACAGATGCAAGGTCACGGGAATGCGCCCACCGGCCACGCGCGGCGTATCGGCGAGGCCAAATAATTCCTGCAGCTTCACCGCCAATACCGGCGGTTCGCCCGGGCTGTATTCAAGACGGCGCGTCTGCCCGCTCGGCACCGCCAGGCTATCGGGCGCCTGCGCATCCAAGTGCCTGCGTTGCTCGTAGTCGAACAACGCCGCGAGCGCTTGCGACAGATCCTCTTCCGACAACGCATCGAGCTTGCGCTTGTTTTGCAGATAAGGCGCAAGCCAGTCTTCCAGCGTTTCCAACAGATGTGCATCGGAAACATCCGGCAGCCCAAGATCCGGCATCCACTCGCGCAACGATTGCATGCGCAGGCGCAAGCGGCGTGCCGCTTCGCTCCATGGCAACGCATCGAGCCCGCGTTGGCGAATCGCTGCAAGCAAGGCGGGCACGGCATCTTCCGCCTGCACAGGAACGCTGCGGCGCTCAAGCACGATGGCGCCGAAGCGACGTTCTTCGAACGCTTCCACGGCCGCGCGTTCTTCATTCCAGCGCACGTTGCGCACGCGCTGGAACTGCGCGGGATAATCCTCTTCCAGTACGCGCGGATCGAGCGGCGCGCCGGAAAGAACCAGGCTGTCGCGCGCTTCGTGACGAAGATCGAGCACCACCAGCCAAGGTTCGCCCATCAGCACCGTCTGCTCGTGCAAACGCGCACCGCGGCCGTTCGCCAAGGTGTAGCGCAAAGGATTGCCTTCGTCCTGGCGCGCGATGCGATCGGGAAACGCATGCAGCAACAGGTCACCCACCGCATGGCTATGCGGCACACCGCTGGCCGCACTGCGCAAGCCCAAACGCTGGCGCCAACCTTTGCTGGCTTGCTCGATCGCCGCGAGCGCACCGGCATCGGCGCCATAGCTGGAACCCGTTGCGCTGCGCCGATCGCGCCAGGCATGCAGTGCGGAAACGCGGGCGCGAAAATCATCGCTGCGCGCCTGTTCGCCACGCAGCGGCGAGCGCGCTTCCATCAAGGCAAGCAGATCGGCCACCAAGGCATGCAGGGTTTCCGGCGCACGCAACGCTGCCGCACCAAGCCGCGGCGTGGCGCCGAGTTCCAGCATGCGGCGTCCCAAAGCGGTGATGCGCTCTTGTGCATCGAGCGCACCCAGACGCGTCAACAGTTCACGCGCTTGCGCCAGGGCGCCGGTCGGCGGCGCATCCAGCCACGGCAGCTCGGCACTGCCCCACGCCGCCAGCTCCAAGGCAAGGCCGGACAATTCAGCCTGGGTGATTTCCGCCGTGCGCGATGCATCCAGCCGACGGCTTTGCGGCCATAGGCGATACGCGGCGCCTTCCGCCACACGTCCCGCACGCCCCGCGCGTTGATCGGCGGACGCTTGCGAAATAGCCACCGTTTCCAACCGCGTAAAACCCGAGTTGGGATCGAAGCGCGGCTCGCGTGCAAGCCCGGTATCGATCACCGCACGAATACCCGGCAACGTAACGCTGGACTCGGCCACGTTGGTGGCAAGCACGATGCGCCGCATGCATTCCTCCGCCGGCGCCAGCGCGAATTGCTGCTCGGCCAGCGACAGTTCGCCGTGCAACGCCACCACTTCCAGGTCATCCCGCTGCAGCGCTTGCAGCATGCCCTGCACGCGCACGATTTCACGACGGCCAGGCAGAAAGGTGAGCACGTCGCCTGGATTTTCCTCCAGCGCCTGCCGCACCACGCGCACCAGATGCTGCTCCATGTTTTCCTGCGTACGCGCCGGCGGATACTCGACGCGCACCGGAAAGCTGCGCCCCGGACTGCTGATGCGCGGCGCGTCCAGCCATTGCGCGATGCGTTCGCCATCCAGCGTGGCGGACATCACCACGAGGCGCAGATCCGGCCGCAAGGTGTGCTGGATATCCAGCGCCAACGCGGCGCCCAGGTCGCCCGCCAGGTGACGCTCATGGAATTCGTCGAACAAGATGGCGCCGATGCCGGTGAGTTCCGGGTCGCCCTGGATCAGTCGTGTGAGGATGCCTTCGGTCACTACTTCGATCCGCGTGGCCGCACTGACTTTCGATTCAAAGCGAATGCGATAGCCCACCGTCTGCCCGATCGGCTCACCCAGTTGCTGCGCCATGAATTGGGCGGCAGCACGCGCGGCGATACGCCGCGGTTCCAGCATCACGATCTTCTTGCCGTCGAGCCAGCTTTCGTCGCGCAAGGCGAGCGGTACCTGGGTGGTCTTGCCGGCGCCGGGCGGCGCCTCCAGCACCAGGCGCGACTGCGTGGCCAGTGTGTTGCGGATATCGGGGAGTAACGGGGTGATGGGAAATGATGGTGCGCTCATGCGCGCCATGATAGTGGCCGCGCCAATCTTCGTCGCGTTGCAAAAACCGATGACAGGCGCACGGCGTCAAGGATTGCTTGCCAACAAGCGAGCGTAATTAACGCAGCGCACCATCTCGCGATGCATCTACTCACCCTCCGTTTGCATCGTTCTCGCCCATGCCTTACGGCCTATACGCCAGCATCGAACTTGCCAGCTGGATGCTTCTCGGATAGCGTAGTGATAGCGCTAACATTTTGCGGACGCACGCGACGGTGCATGTGACCGATTCGCCATCGGGTTTCCGCATGACCCATCGACAGGGATTGAAACCTCATGAGCACTCCTTTTATCGGAAAACGCGAATATTTCCCCAGCATCGGCCGTATTCCCTTCGAAGGCCGCGAGTCGGATAACCCGCTGGCGTTCAAGCACTACGACGCCAACCGGAAGATCGGCGAGAAAACCATGGCCGAGCATCTGCGTTTTGCGGTGTGCTACTGGCATAGCTTCTGCAACGCCGGCCACGATCCGTTCGGCCCTGGCACACGCAACTATGCGTGGGATGCCGAAGGCGCGCCGATCGCGCGCGCGGAAGCCAAGCTCGATGCCGCGTTCGAGTTTTTTACCAAGCTGGGCGTGCCCTACTACTGCTTCCACGATATCGACATGGCGCCGGATGCGGACGACGTCATCGAATACGAGAAGAACCTCAAGCACATGGTCGCCTTGGCCAAGATGCGCCAGAAGGCCAGTGGCATCAAGTTGCTATGGGGTACGGCAAACCTGTTCAGCCATCCGCGCTACATGAATGGTGCGGCGACCAATCCGGATTTTGCCGTGGTGGCGCGCGCAGGCGTGCAGATCAAGGCGGCATTGGAAGCCACCGTAGAACTCGGCGGCGAAAACTACGTGTTCTGGGGCGGACGCGAAGGTTATGCCTCCTTGCATAACACGCAGATGAAGCGCGAGCTGGATCACTTCGCGCGTTTCCTCACGATGGCGCGCGATTACGGCCGCAGCATCGGCTTCAAGGGCAACTTCCTGATCGAGCCCAAGCCGATGGAGCCGATGAAGCATCAATACGATTTCGATTCCGCCACGGTTGCAGGTTTTCTGCAGAAGCATGGCCTGGACAAAGATTTCAAGCTCAATATCGAGGCCAACCATGCCACGCTATCGGGTCACACGTTCGAGCACGATCTGCAGGTGGCATCCGATCATGGGTTGCTCGGCAGCATTGATGCCAATCGCGGCAATGCGCAGAACGGCTGGGACACCGATCAATTCCCGACCGATTTCTACGATACGGTTGGCGCGATGATGGTGGTGTTGCGCCAGGGTGGCCTGGCACCTGGCGGCCTCAACTTCGATGCGAAGGTGCGACGCGAATCCACCGATGCGGATGATTTGTTCATGGCGCATATCGGCGGCATGGATGCCTTCGCGCGCGGCCTTGAAGTGGCGCATGCGCTGTTGACGCGCTCGCCTTGGGAAAGCTTGCGCGCTGAGCGCTATGCCAGCTTTGATCAAGGAGCAGGCATGGATTTCGAGCAAGGAAAACTCGGTCTTGCCGATTTGCGCGAACTCGCCGCCAAGCAAGGCGAACCCGCCAAGCGCAGCGGCAAGCAGGAGCGTTACGAGAATCTGCTCAATCAATACCTGATGCGCTGAAATGTGCGATCAGCCGCTCGAGTGCGGGCACAACGTTCGCGGGTGTTGGCGTGCGATGCTGGGGTTCGGCTTCGCCGCGCCCCAACCTGCCTCCGCATCATGCCTAGGCTTTTTTGCCGGCCACGGCGTGCGGCGGCGCCACCGAATCGCGCAATACAAGCTGATGCGCAGCCACTTGGTGCACCACCACGCGCGGTTCGCCTTCCTTGCGGCGAATGGCGCGCAGCAGGATATCGATGGCGGCATCCGCCATCGCCAGAATCGGCTGGCGAATGGTGGTGAGCTCCGGCCAGATCGTGGTAGCCGCGGAGCTGTCGTCGAAACCCACGACAGACAGATCGCGCGGCACATCGATGCCGCGCCGATGCGCGACCGACACCGCCGCCGCTGCCATGTCGTCGTTACCGGCGAATATGGCCGTGGGTGGCTTGCGCAAGGCGAGCAGTTCTTCCGCCACCGGCAGGCCGGAGCGATAGGTGAAGTAGCCCTGCCGCACCAGCGCCGTATCCAATGGAATTCCCGCTTCCTTCAGCGCGGCCTGATAGCCCTCGAAACGGCGCGTGCTGGCGCTCTGGCTGGGGTTGCCCTTGATGCAGGCGATGCGGGTGTGTCCCATCTTGATGAGGTAGTTGGTGATTTCCTTGCCGGCCAGGAAATCGTCGATGCGCACGCTGGAAATATCGGGATCGAAACGGCCCGCGGCAATCGCGACTACGTGCACGCCGGCTTTCACCAGTTCGTCGATCACCGTTTTGGATTCGCACAGTGGCGGCGGCAGGATCACGCCGGCCACCTTGCGCGCCAGCGCACGTGCCGCCTTGCGTTCAGTGCCCACGCCAAGCTCGTCCCAGTCGGCAATGACCAACTGCGCTGCCGAGCGCGCGGCGCCGTGCAGCGTGCCCATCAACAGTTCGCGCAAGTAGGCGCCACTTGGATCGGTGTAGATCAGCGCAATGCGCGCATCCTGCGCCGCCGCCAAGGAGCTGGCTGCCGCGTTGGGCACGTAGCCGAGCTTGTTCACGGCCTGCATGACCTTCTCGCGCGTGGTGTCGCGCACCTTGCTGTGGCCGTTGATGACGCGCGATACCGTCATCGGCGAGACCTTGGCAAGCGCGGCCACTTCATCGATGGTGACGGCGCCGCCTTTGCGGCGCACCGATTTCTTGTCTGTCCTCTTCAAGGTCGTTTCCTTTCAGGCGAATCTGCCGCGGTCAGCAACGCAACGTGGTCACGGTTGAAATCGTCGGTGGGTTCAAAGCG
>NZ_DATEJY010000093.1:0-2694 GCF_035277725.1 Dyella sp.
CGACACGATGTGATGCATGGTCAGCAACAGGATGTGTTCCTGCTCGGCCAGGCGGATCAGGCTGAAGCGGACCAGCGGGCCGGCGGCGAGATCGAAGGGGTGGTTCGCCTCGTCCTGCATGCGCAACTGTGCGCGTGCTTCGCGCTCTTCGTGTGGCAGCTCGCTGAGATCGATGATCGCCATCGCCAACGGCGAATGCGGCGCAATCACCTGCACCGGTTCGCCGTCATGCAGCGCAAAGCTTGTACGCAATGCTTCGTGGCGGCGCACGACCTCATTGAGGGCGCATGACAGTGCCTCGACGTGCAGATCGCCCGTCAGGCGAATCGCCGCCGGAATGTTGTAGATCGTGCGCTGCGCTTCGAATTGATCGAGGAACCACAGGCGCTGCTGCGCGAACGACAGTGGCAACGGCCGATCCCGTTCGACGCATGCAATGGGCTTAATGACAGCCGCACCCCCGCCTTGGCCGGCGCGCGCTGCCAGCTCGGCCAGCGTGGGCGCCTCGAAGATGGCGCGCAACGGCAAATCCGTTTCGAACGCAGCGCAAATGCGCAACAGCAACTGCGTCGCCAGCAGCGAATGGCCACCGAGTTCGAAGAAGTTGTCGTGAGCGCCAATTTGCTCGCGTTTCAATACTTCCCCCCAGAGGCCGGCCATCTTCTGTTCGTCATCGTTGCGCGGCGCCACGTAAACGGCTTCGCTGCGCGTGGTATCCGGCACCGGCAGCGCCTTGCGGTCGACCTTGCCGTTCGGCGTGAGCGGCATGCGGTCGAGCGTGAGGAAATGCGTCGGCACCATGTAGTCAGGCAGTTCGCGCGATAGCAGCGCACGCAGCTCCGGCACATCGGGCACGCTCTGCCCTTCATGCGGCACCAGGTAGGCGACCAGTTGCTTGTCGCCGCCATCGTCCTGCCGCACCAACACGGTGGTCTCGCGAATCGCCGGCAAGGCTTGCAGCTTGGCTTCGATCTCGCCCAGCTCGATGCGAAAGCCGCGGATCTTCACCTGGAAATCGCGGCGTCCCAGGAACTCGATGGTGCCGTCGGGCAGGTAGCGCCCCAGGTCACCTGTCTTGTAGAGGCGGGCCTGCGCATGGCCGGGCGGCGCGAACGGATCGGCAATGAACCGCTCGCGCGTCAGCTCGGACTGATGGAGATATCCAAGCGCCACGCCGGCGCCGCCGATATAAAGCTCGCCCGCAACGCCGATCGGCACTGGTTGCAGGTTGCGGTCCAGCAGGTAGATGCAGGTTCTGCCGATGGGACGTCCAATCGGAATGCTGCGGCCCGGCACGACCTGCGTGATGTCATGGGTGGCCGCGAACGTCGCCGTTTCGGTGGGGCCGTAGCCGTTGATCAGGCGTTGTGGCGGATGGTTCTGCAATACGTGGCCGATGATGTGCGGATCGAGCACGTCGCCGCCGACCAGCAATGCGCGCAACTGGCGCATGGTGTCGCCCATTGCGGGCGCAAGCTGGTTGAACAGGCCCACGGTCATCCACATGCACGTAATACGTTGCGCGCGGATCAGCGCAGCCAGCCGGCCTGGTTGCATCAGCTCATCCTGGCTGACGATCACGATGGCCGCGCCGTTCTGCAATGGCCCCCAGATTTCCAGCGTACTGGCATCGAATGCGGGATTGGCTGCGCAGGCGAAGCGGTCGTCGGTTTGCAGGTCGAGATAGCCGTTGTCGATGGCAAGACGCTCAATCGCGCGATGCGGAACCTGTACGCCCTTGGCGCGCCCGGTCGAGCCGGAGGTGTACATGATGTACGCGCAGGCTTCGCCATCGATCGCGACTGCCGGATGGTGTGCCGGCTGGCGCGCCAGTGCTGCGCGCGTTTCGGGGCGATCGAGCGTCACGTTGTCGTAGCCATCCGGCACGGCGATGCCAGTGCGCGTGATGATGCAACGTGCGCCGCAATCCTCAAGCATGTGCGCTTGCCGTTCGACGGGCAGCACCGCATCCAACGGCACGTAGGCAGCGCCGGCCTTCACCACGGCCAGTTCCGCCACCACCAGGTCGGCGCTGCGCGGCAAGGCCACCGCCACAATGTCACCTTCTTGTACGTCGCGTGCGCGCAGCAGATGTGCAAGCTGATTGGCGCTGCGGTTGAGCTGTTCGTAGCTCAAGGCCTGCTCACCGTCGATCACGGCTACCGCTTCAGGCGTCTGTACCGCCCATCGCTCGAAGCGCCGATGAATGCACGTCGACGCCGGCTGCCGGGTGGGATAAACGGACGCAGCATCGTTGAACGCGTACAGCAGCTGATAACGCTCCGCATCGCCCAGCATCGCCAGCTCGCCGACCGCGCGTTGCGCCTGCGCCACGATGGCCTGCAGCAGGCGCGTGAAGTGATCGGCCATGCGCTCGATGGTGCGCCGCTCGAACAGATCGGTGCTGTATTCGACATAGCCCTGCAAACCCTCCGGATGTTCGGTGAGGCACAGCGTCAGATCGAACTTGGCGGTAGCGATCCCTTGCTCCAGCACCTGCATCGACACGCCCGGCAAGGCCAATGTATCCATCGGCGTGTTCTGCAGCACCAACATCACCTGGAACAGCGGCGTGTAGCTGGTGTGGCGTTCCGGTTGCAGCGCTTCGACCAGTTGCTCGAATGGCACGTCCTGGTGCGCATAGGCCGCTAGCGTGTGCTGGTGCACCTGTTGCAACAGCGTGTGGAAATCCTG
>NZ_DATEJY010000094.1:0-7674 GCF_035277725.1 Dyella sp.
GGTGGTGGGCGGTTTCGACCGCGTCTACGAGATCAACCGCAACTTCCGCAACGAGGGCGTGTCCACGCGGCACAACCCCGAATTCACCATGCTGGAGCTGTACCAGGCTTACGCCACTTATCACGAGATCATGGACCTCACTGAGGCAATGATCCGCGAGACGGCGAAGAACGTGCTGGGCACCACCCGGCTCACCTGGGAAGGCGCCGAGATCGACGTCGGCCCCGCGTTCCGCCGCTGGCGCATGGAAGATGCCGTGTTGGAACTCAACCCCGAGATCAAGCGCGACGAACTGCGCAACCGCGACGCCATGGCCGCGCACGCCAAGCGTCTGGGCGTGCAGGTGAAGCCCGGTTACGGCTGGGGCAAGCTGCTGCTGGAAATCTTCGAGAAGACGGTCGAGCACACCCTGGTGCAACCCACCTTCATCATCGATCACCCGGTGGAAGTCTCGCCGCTCGCGCGCGAGAACGACGTCGACAAGGGCATCACCGATCGCTTCGAACTGTTCATCAACGGCAAGGAACTCGCCAACGGCTTCTCCGAATTGAACGATCCGGAAGATCAGGCCGCGCGCTTCCAGGCGCAGGTGGATGCGAAGGAATCCGGCGATGACGAAGCCATGCACTTCGATGCCGATTACATCCGCGCGTTGGAAGTGGGCTTGCCGCCAACGGGCGGCCTTGGCGTGGGGATCGATCGACTGGTGATGCTGCTGACCAACTCGTCGTCGATTCGCGATGTGTTGTTGTTTCCCTACATGCGCCCCGAGGCATGAGCGGTGGTAGGTTGGGGTGCGAACCCCAACATCGCCACGCCTGTCCGGATGACGATGTTGGGGTTCGCACCCCAACCTACTAGAATTCGAGTTCCTGCGCTGCGCACAAATAATCAATCATCGGCGCCAACCGCTTGTAGCTGGCCACCATAAACGGCAACAACTCCGCCGAACACGCCAGCGCTTCGTCGAGCTGCTCACCTGCCGCAAAGTCCTTGCGCTTGAGATCCTCCATCAGCTCATGCTCCGGATCGAACCCGCGCGGCGGCCGTGTCAACGATTCACCCCAGAAACTAAAGTGATCACGGAACGCCTTGCTCTGCACCGCGCGTTTCCACGCAGCCGGATTATCGGCAAGAAACGCGCGAAGCCGCTTCAACGCATCCGACTCCGGACGCCACATGCCGCCACCGACAAAGCAGTCACCCGGCTGGATATGCACGTAGAACGAAGGCGCCGGAATCTCATGCCGCCGCTCGTGGAAAAAGCGCGCACTGGCCCACGGCTTGTACGGTTCCTTGTCGTTCGAGAAGCGCGTATCGCGATAGATGCGGAACAACGAACCACCCATCTTGCGCGGGTCGGCGCGGAAGTGCGCACTGATCTTCGCCAGCGGCGCCTGCATGTCGCCGATCAGCTCCAGGAACGGATCGCGCACGTCGTGTTCGTAGTCGGCCTTGTGTTTCTGAAACCATTCGCGATTGTTGTTGCGGGCCAGGTTTTTGAGGAAGCGGAACGTGGCGGGCGAGAAGTAGGCGCGTGGCATGACGATGGAATTCTCGTAGGTTGGGGTGCGAACCCCAACAATGGTGGCACATGTGGCGATGTATGTATGGCTGTCGCGTTTCAGCTTATCGCTCACGCCACACCCGTGGTCCCGGCGAAGGCCCCGACTTAGTGACTTGAAGATCGATAAAGTCACTGGGTCCCGGCCTTCGCCGGGGCGACGAATCGGATGCTTGAATTGACGCCGAAAGAATCAGGCCACAGCAACTCCGGCCTCAGCCGCAAGCTGCTCTCCCCACACTTGCAACTGATCCAGCACCGCGCCCTTGTCGAGCCCCAGCGGATCATGGCGTAGCAACGCCAGCTTGGCGAAATACTCAGACAGCGTTTGTGTGGTAAGCGGCGTCGGCCGCGTCAACCGCTGAGTACGAAACGCCTCCCAGCGCTCGCGTTCCTCAGCCGACAAACTTTCCGGCCAATTGCGCGCACGATAGCGAAACAGCAACTCCAGATAACGCGCATCGCGAAAATCAAACGTGCGCGATCCCAATTGCTCCGGCGGCGTCGCGCGCACCTCGCGCAACAAGCGTTTATCGCCATCGGGCAAAAAGCCGCCATACAACGCCAGTTCCGGGTCTTCCGGCGGCGGCAATTCGGCCGCGCGCTGAAAAATATGCCGCAGCTTATCGGCCAGATTCGTCGCCGCACGCAATTGATCCGCGTAGCCCAGACAGCGATCGACGTCCAATTGCAGCCGCGCAAGATCCACACCCTTAAGCACCGACAGCGGCGCCAGTGCCGGCGAGCGATTCGCATGCACGGTACGCAACGGAATGCGCTCCACACCTTCCGGCAGATCGGCGCGCGCCGTAAAGATGCGATCGATGATGTCCTCCACCTCCAGCGCCAATAGATCGCACGGATCCTGCGCAAGGTCGTACACGATGATTTCACCCGGCCGTGCCGGATGCACCGCCAAGGGGATGATGATCGCCAGGCAGCCACGGCTGGCTGGATAGCGCGAGGACACATGCACCAGCGGTGTCATGGCGGTGAGATCCAGCAGTTCGAACACACGCTGCTTGCGCCGCAAGCCGAAATGCCAATCCCACAGCCGCGGCTGGCGTACGCGGATGAGGCGCGCCAGGTCGATCAGCGCATACACGTCGGATAGCGCATCGTGCGCGCGTTCCTGCCGCAGATGATTGGCAGCCGCCAGATGCTCCAGCTTGAAACTCGGCGTGCCGTCGTCATGCGTGGGCCACACGATGCCTTCCGGCCGCAGCGCCGCGCACATGCGTACCAGGTCGATCAGATCCCAGCGCGAATTGCCGTTCTCCCATTCGCGCGCATAGGGCTCGAAAAAATTGCGATACAGCAGCTGGCGCGTGAATTCGTCATCGAAGCGCAGTGAGTTGTAACCCACGCCGCAGGTGCCCGGTGCGGAGAGCTGCTCATGCACACGCGCGGCGAACTCGGCCTCGATCAAACCATCGCGTTCGGCCTGCTGCGGCGTGATGCCGGTGATCAGGCAGGACTCCGGGCTGGGTGGCATATCCCGCGGTGGCTTGCCGAAGAACATCACCGGTTCGTCGATGATTTCCAGCGCCAGGTTGGTGCGGATGCCGGCAAACTGGATGGGCCGGTCCCGGCGCGTGTCCGTGCCGAAGGTTTCGTAGTCATGCCAAAAGAGCGTATGCATGCGCGGATTCTACGGGAATCCCCACGACCAACCGCCAGCCACAAGCATTTGGCGTCATATCCGCCCCCGGCTAAACTCTGCCGACAGGAGGGTGCATGAGCCAAGCGAACGAAGACAACCTTATCTGGATCGATCTGGAAATGACCGGTCTGGATACCGACAACGATTCGATCCTCGAGATCGCCACCATCGTCACCGACAAGGACCTGCTGATTCTGGCGGAAGGCCCTGTCTTCGCGATCCATCACGAGATGGAGCGGCTGGAAGCGATGGATACCTGGAACCGCAACCAACACCGGCGATCCGGCCTGTGGGACCAGGTGCTGTCATCCGCCACCACGCATGCCGAAGCCGAGCGCGCCACGCTGGAATTTCTCAAGCCCTGGGTGCTGCCGGGCAAGTCGCCGATGTGCGGCAATTCCATTTGCCAGGATCGTCGCTTCCTGCATCGGGAAATGCCGCAGCTCGAACGCTTCTTCCATTACCGCAATCTCGACGTGTCCACCTTGAAAGAGCTGGCGAGGCGCTGGGCCCCGACGATCGGCCGCGGCTTCTCCAAGGAATCGGCGCACACCGCGCTTTCGGATATTCGCGATTCCATCGATGAGTTGCGCTACTACCGTCAATTCATGGGCGAACTCGGCGGCGCGGAGCAGAACGCATGAGCACGGACATGTTCGCCACGGTGCTCGATTGCAACGGCCGTCCGTTGACGCTGGATCGCACGCGCGTGGTGGGCATCATCAACGTGACGCCGGATTCGTTCTCTGATGGCGGTCAGTTTTCCAGCGTGGAAGCCGCAGTGGAACATGGCGTGCTGCTGGCGGAAGAGGGCGCCGACATGCTTGACGTCGGCGGCGAATCCACCCGTCCCGGCGCGGCGGACGTTTCCGTGGAAGACGAATTGCAGCGGGTGCTTCCCGTGATCGAGCAACTGGTGGCGCGTACGTCGCTGCCGATTGCCATCGATACCTCCAAGCCCGAGGTGATGCGCGCCGCGGTGGCAGCCGGTGCCGGCATGATCAACGATGTTTATGCCCTGCGTCGTGAAGGCGCCTTGGATGCTGCCGCCGAACTGCGCGTGCCGATCTGCCTGATGCACATGCAAGGCGAGCCGCGCAGCATGCAGGACGAACCGCATTACGACGACGTGGTTGGCGAAGTGCATCGATTTCTCACCGATCGCCTGTTCGCCTGCGAAATGGCGGGCATCGATCGACGCAAGGTGATGGTCGACCCCGGTTTCGGCTTTGGCAAAACGGTGGAGCACAACCTTGCGCTGCTGCGTAAACTGCAGCGCTTCGCCGATCTTGGCAGTGGTGTTTACGCTGGCCTCTCGCGCAAGTCGATGATCGGTACGCTCACCGGGCGCCAGCAACCCGCCGATCGTGCGGCCGGCTCCGTTGCAGCAGCATTGATTGCCGTGCAGCGCGGCGCACGCATGGTGCGTGTGCACGACGTGGCGCCCACCGTGGACGCCTTGAAGGTGTGGCATGCCGTGCAAGCCGGCGACACACCCGAACGCCACGACAAGCCCAAAATGCCCAGCTGGCCCGACGACGATTAACGTAGGTTGGGGTGCGAACCCCAACCGGACCATGCCCGCGTACATCACGATGTTGGGGTTCGCACCCCAACCTACGCCGGTATGCCGGCTGGGATGAAATCCGGGCACAACCAACCACCCGGTGTAGCATTCACGCCTTGGCGACACCCTTGTCCCTATTTCCTGACTTCATCTCCCCAAGACAGATCTCTATGAACCAACGCAGATATTTCGGTACCGACGGCATCCGCGGCCGCGTAGGCGAGTGGCCCATCAGCGCGGATTTTATGCTGCGGCTGGGGCGGGGGCTTGGCGTGGTGCTGGGGCGGGAAAAGAAATCCTCCCGCCGCCCGCTAGTGTTGATCGGCAAGGACACCCGCGCTTCCGGCTACATGTTCGAATCCGCCCTGGAAGCGGGACTCACGGCGGCGGGCGCAGATGTTCGCCTGTTCGGTCCCATGCCCACGCCGGCCGTGGCTTATCTCACCCGCAGCCTGCGCGCCGATGCCGGCATCGTGATCAGCGCTTCGCACAATCCGCATTACGACAACGGCATCAAGTTCTTCTCCTCCGATGGCGAAAAACTCTCCGACGACATCGAGACGGCCATCGAACTGGAAACCGAAGCACCGTTCACCACGGTGGATTCCCAACATCTGGGCAAAGTGGTTCGCGTGACCGACGCCATCACGCGCTACGCGGAATTTTGCAAAGCCACCGTGCCGGAGGATTTCAGCCTGGCAGGCATGAAGGTCGTGCTCGACTGCGCGCACGGCGCTACCTATCAAGTTGCGCCGAAAGTGTTCAGCGAGCTTGGTGCACAGGTGTACGCCATTGGCGACAAGCCGGATGGTTTCAACATCAACGACGGTGTCGGCTCCATGCATCCCGAAGCGCTGCAGCGCGCAGTCATGGAACAGGGCGCCGATATCGGCTTTGCGTTCGATGGCGATGGCGATCGCGTGCAGGTGGTGGATCGCCACGGTGTGATTGGCGATGGCGATGACATGCTCTACGTGCTGGCGCATAGCTGGCAATCGCGTGGCCTGCTCAAAGGCCCGGTAGTTGGCACGCTGATGAGCAACTACGGCCTGCAAAAGGCACTCGCAGGTTTGAGCGTGGACCTGATCCGCGCCAACGTCGGCGACCGCTTCGTGTTGCAGAAGCTCAAGGAGCATGGCGGCATCCTGGGTGGCGAAACGTCCGGCCACCTGTTGTGCCTGGACCGCGCCACCACCGGTGACGGCATCGTCGCGGCGCTGGCCGTACTCGAAGCGCTCAAGCTGTCCGGCCAGGATTTCAGCACCGCGCGTGCAGGCCTGAAAAAAATGCCGCAGGTGATGATCAACGTGCGCGCCGCCGGCGCACGCGAAGCGCTCAACACCGATGCCGTGCGCCAGGCGCTGGCCGATACCGAGCAGGCCCTGCTTGGCCGCGGCCGTGTGGTATTGCGCGCCTCCGGCACCGAGCCGCTGGTGCGTGTGACGGTGGAAGCCGCCGACGAAGCCGAAGTACGGCAGATGGCGGAACGTCTTGCAGACGTCGTAAAATCCGCCACCGAACGCTCGTGAACCAGTAGCGCAAGCCATTCCGGCAGCGCTACGAACAGATGCCAGGTCGCCATGGAGTGGAGCCTGTCTGGCGTGATGCAGACAGGTTTCTAAGGCCCGACGTGCACCGCCCCTGCGGTGGCGGACACAAATAGACCGTACGCCTACCTGGACAACCTGCATGGACACATCTGCCCGTACACCTGCCAAAAACGTTCCCACCCTCGACATCCGCCGCTACGACACCGACCGCGCCGCCTTCGTCGCCGAACTCGGCGCCGCCTATCGCGAATTCGGCTTCTGCTGCATCAGTGGCCACGGCATTGCGCCGCAACTGATCGATGGCGCCTACGACGCCTTTCAACGCTTCTTTGCGCTGCCCGCCGAAACCAAGATGAAGTACCACGTGCCCGGTTCCGGCGGTGCGCGCGGCTACACGCCGTTCAAGATCGAAACGGCGAAGGACAGCCGTTATCCCGACCTGAAAGAGTTCTGGCACATCGGCCGGGAAATCGACCGCCATTCGCGTTTCGCCGATCTCATGCCGCCCAACCTGTGGCCGGCCGAAGTGCCGGGTTTTCGCGAATACGGCTATGAGTTGTTCCAGGCATTGGACCTGCTCGGCAGCCGCGTGCTGCGCGCGCTGGCCTTGCATATCGATCTGCCGGAACACTACTTCGAGGACAAGATCGACCTGGGCAATTCCATCCTGCGCCCGATCCATTATCCGCCGATTACCGAAGCAAACATTCCCAACGTGCGCGCGGGCGCCCACGAAGACATCAACTTCATCACCCTCCTGGTCGGCGCCAGCGCCGAAGGCCTGGAAGTGCTCACCCGCGAAGGCGAGTGGCTGCCCATTACCACCGAAGGCGACGCCATCGTGGTGAACATTGGCGACATGCTGCAGCGTTTGACCAATCACGTGTATCCCTCCACGACGCATCGCGTGGTGAACCCGCAAAATGCGAATGCGCGCAAACCTCGCTATTCCGTACCGTACTTCCTGCATCCCAATCCGGATGTGGTGCTGGATCCGCTGCCGCAGTGCGTAACGCCCGATAACCCTAGCCGCTACGACACGTCGATCAATTCGCATGCATACCTCATGCAACGCTTGCGTGAGATCAAGCTGATCTAATCCGCTGCATTCACGCGCCACGTAGGCTGGGATGAAATCCCAGCATCGAAAAGCTCACGAAAGCTGGGATTCCATCCCAGCCTACGAACTCCGTAGGTTGCCATTTCGCCGTTGAGGTCAATAGGCACGCGAGTCCCGGCTCTGGTTCTCACAGAGTGTGCTGGAGCAGGGATGGCGTATAGCGGAAGCCGTCAAGGGCGGCTACGCCGGCGAAGCGCAGCGGAGCGAACC
>NZ_DATEJY010000095.1:0-11282 GCF_035277725.1 Dyella sp.
TCATGCGTCGTCACCCGTTCCGGAACCGGCTTGGTCTTTTCCCAGCCAAGATGCGTGTACAGCCACAGGAATACGAAGAACCCGAAATAGATCAGCACCATCGTGCGACCAAAGAAGTTCTCGATGCCGGTGACGTCGGAGTCGGCGCCGAACAGCATCGGAATCAAGTCGGCGGTGGAGTCGGTACCGATCAGCATCAGCCCGAAGAACGCGAGGACGAACAGCGTCAGTGCCACCTTGAAGCCAGTACCGCGATAACGGATGGATCGCACCTTGCCGCCGTCGATCCATGGCATCAGGAACAACAGCACGATGGCGCCGAACATACCCAGCACACCCCACACCGCGGTGCCCAAGGCCGACGGAATCATGCGCACGATTGCGTAGAACGCGGTGAAGTACCACACCGGCTTGATCTGCGCGGGCGTGACGAGATTGTTCGCCGGAATCGAGTTGTCGTGCTCCAGGAACCAGCCGCCAAAGGTGGGCTGGAAAAAGATGATGAAGGCGGCGATGGCCAGGAACAAACCCACACCGACCAGATCCTTCACCGTGTAGTACGGATGGAACGGAATGCCGTCGATCGGCTTGGTCGGATCCCAGCGATTGCCCTTCGGCCCGTGCTTCACATCCACGCCGTCGGGATTGTTCGAGCCCACTTCGTGCAGCGCCGCCAGGTGCAGCACCACCAGCAGCAACAACACCAGCGGCAGCGCGATCACATGCAGGGCGAAGAAACGGTTGAGCGTAGCGTCGGCGGGCAGGAAGTCACCCATGATCCATTCGACCAGGTCCTTGCCGATCACCGGAATGGTGCCGAACAGCGACACGATCACCTTCGCACCCCAGAACGACATGTTCCCCCACGGCAACACGTAGCCCATGAAGGCTTCGGCCATCAGCACCAGGAAGATCAGCATGCCAAGCAGCCACACCAGCTCGCGCGGCTTCTGGTACGAGCCATACATGATGCCACGGAACATGTGCAGGTAAATCACCACGAAGAACAGCGACGCGCCCGTGGTATGCATGTAGCGGATCAGCCAGCCCCACTCCACGTCACGCATGATGTACTGCACCGAATCGAACGCGCCGGTCGCGCTCGGGTCGTAGTTCATGGTGAGGAAGATGCCGGTGACGATCTGGTTGACCAGCACCAGCAGCGCGAGCGAACCGAAGTAGTACCAGATGTTGAAATTCTTCGGCGCGTAATACTCGGTCATGTGCTTGCGGTACACCGGCATCAAGCCGGGCGCGCGCTCAATGACCCAGTCGCCGATGTTCGAGATGAGGTTCGCCATTACGAATTCCCCTCCGCATCCACACCGATCTGCACGGTGCTGTCGTCGACAAAGTGATAAGGCGGAATCTGCATGTTCTTCGGCGCAGGCACGCCCTGGTACACGCGGCCGGCCATGTCATAGCGCGAGTGGTGGCAGGGGCAGTAGTAGCCACCTTGCCAGTTCGGATCGAACGGCTCGGGCTTCATTTCGCCCACGTAGTCGGGTACGCAGCCCAGGTGCGTGCAGATGCCCACCATCACCAGCCATTCCGGCTTGATGGAGCGGGTATCGTTCTGCGCGTACTTGGGTTGCTGGTCGGCAGAAGCACCGTCGGATTTCGGATCGACCAGACGCGAGTCTTGCTTCGGCAACGCCGCCAACTGCGCCGGCGTGCGATTGACGATGAATACGGGAAGGCTGCGCCAGCCGACGATCAATTGCTGGCCCGCTTCGATCTTCTTCAGTGACTGGGTAACGGGCGCGCCGGCGGCCTTGGCTCTTGCACTGGGTTCCCACGACTTGATGAAAGGCACTACTGCAGCCACTACGCCTGCTCCCCCCACCACGGCAGTCGTCGTGGTGAGAAAACGGCGGCGGCCTAGATCGACGACTTCGTTCGCCATCAGGCTCTCCGGTACTTGCATGCCATTGACACTGCAGAAACCAGACTCTGCCAATGCGGGCGAGCTAAAGATTCCGCTTCGCCGACCGCCCCTCAGGATCGTGCCCCTGCAAAATCGCGTTACCTACTACAAATCGCGTTAGTCTAGCCTCAGGTCAAGAACCCTACAATAAAACCGCACGGGCGGTCACGTCGCTCTGCCACACTTACGCGCTTACTTTTTCCTGCAGACTGATACGACATGAAGCATGCCGCCGGCATCGTCGCCTTTGTTGCCCGATTCGTGATACTCGGGCTGGCGATCGCGTTCGTGATCAGCTTGATCTGGCCGGGTGTCGGCGATCGTCTGCGCACACGCTTCGGATTTCAGCACGAGCAAGCATCGACATCAGCGGTGACGTCACCGGCGTTGTCGCAACCCGCACCGTTTTCGTATGCCGATGCCGTTGCGAAAGCCGCGCCTTCTGTCGTGAATATCTACGCCAACAAGGTCGTGACCGAACAAGCCATCCGCATGTTCAACGATCCGCTGATGCAGCAACTGTTCGGCGGCACGCCGGCGGGTCCTCCGCAGACACGACGCGAACAGAACCTCGGCTCCGGCGTGATCGTCAGTGCAGACGGCTACGTGCTCACCAACAATCACGTGATCGCCGACGCCGATGACATCCAGGTGCTGCTCTACGATGGCCGCGTGGCAAAAGCCAAGCTGGTCGGGGCAGACGAGGAAACGGATCTGGCGGTGCTGAAGATCGTCGACGCCGGCAACCTGCCGGTGATCCAGATGGCCGATCCGAAAAAGCTGCGCGTGGGCGACGTAGTGCTCGCCATCGGTAATCCGCTCAACCTCAATCAGACCGTGACCATGGGCATCATCAGTGCCATCGGCCGTCAGTTGAACAACAGCAGTCCGGAAGATTTCATCCAGACCGATGCCGCGATCAACCTCGGCAACTCCGGCGGCGCGCTGGTCAACAGCAACGGTGACCTGGTCGGTATCAACACCCTCCTCATCGGCAAGGCAGCTAATGCGGAGGGTATCGGTTTTGCCATTCCGGTCGATACGGCTACCAACGTACTGCGACAATTAATCGCAACCCATCAGGTCATCCGCGGCTGGCTCGGCGCCAACTATGGCTTCGTGCCGATAGCAGCCGATAGCGGCCTGCCCGCCGCGGCCGCGCGCGGTGCACAAGTCACTGATGTATACCCGGGCGGTCCTGCTGCAGCTGCCGGCATCCAGCCGCACGACATTCTGCTGCGCCTGGGCAATGACGACATCCGCGATCCGGCCGATCTAAGCCGGCATGAAGCAATGCTCAAGCCGGGCGGCAAGGTGGAAGTCTCCGGCTTGCGCAATGGCGTGCCGTTTCACGTGATGGTGAATGTGATCCAGCGGCCGCCGCGGCTGCCGGCCATGAGCACGCAGGGAAATACGGGCAGCTTCATCGAAGGGTAGGTTGGGGTGCGCCCCCCAACATGGCGCGATGACACGCATGGCGGTGTTGGGGTTTGCACCCCAACCTACAGGCTTGCCAACGGCGGATGCAGCGCCTTGCTGTATCGCTGCAACAATTCCCCCACGCGCTGCACATACACCTGCGTCTCCGCAAACGGCGG
The DNA here is from genome assembly GCF_035277725.1 of Dyella sp. Classification (GTDB taxonomy): domain Bacteria; phylum Pseudomonadota; class Gammaproteobacteria; order Xanthomonadales; family Rhodanobacteraceae; genus Dyella_B. The sequence goes on from NZ_DATEJY010000095.1 coordinate 3,526, forward strand.
CACGCCGTTGTAATGCTGCACGCTGCCCGGCCCGGCGTTGTACGCCGCAGCGGCCAACCGCACGTTGCCGTTGAAATTCTTCATCAACAAACCGAGATAACGCGCCCCGCCACGAATGTTCTGCGCCGGATCGAACGCATCGAGCACACCCATGTCGTTCGCGGTACCCGGCATCAACTGCATCAGCCCCTGCGCGCCCTTGAGCGACATCGCGCGCGGATTGAAGGCGCTTTCGGCGTGAATGATGGCGCGAATGAAAGCTTCATCCACACCCGATTCCAGACTCGCCTCGTGGATCACGTCCTTGTACGCATCCAGGTGCAGCGCCACCGTGTTCCAGTTGATGTTCGAGTGCAGATTGCACGCCATGCACGTGGCGATGTAACTGAAAAGCTTGGTGACGTTATTCGCCTGCGCACCACCCGGCGGGATGTTGGTGTATTCCACACTGCCGTCACGATGCACCACCCGATACACCGCACCACGCAGCACGCGATTGTCCGCTGAATCCTGCGTACCGCTTTCCGCCAGCGCGGCGGCGGCGCCAGAGTGCGAATCGCTGTACGTCCACTGCCCCGGCTTGCCATCGAGCGGCGGCGCCGCGCGCGCCGTGGTGGTCACCTCCGCCGTCACCCGGTCCAGCGACACGATGATCGGCGCAACCGGCCTGGCCGTGGTTTCCACCCAGCCGCTGACCCAGGCCAACGAACTCACCTGGCTCGACATTACCCGCCTGGGGCCGGCATGGGCTGCAGGTGCGGGGAACGATGCCACCTGCTTGCACTCCTGGTAACCCGCCTTGCTGCTGGTAAACACCGCCTCGCCCTGCGAGCCGGTACAGCGATAAAGCGCACCGGCTTGCACCGGCCGCGCAGCCAGCAACAGGCTGCCGCCGAGCAGAACCAGCAGGGCGAGCGTCAGGCGTGTGGAGAGGCGGGTTCCCCGTGGGCCGCCGCCTCCCCTTTGGCGTACGGCGGTAAACATGGCGGGCAGTTTGCGCCCACAACCGGTGCGCGCCAAGCGCGAATTGCCCAAATCGTGTGCCAGAACATGGATGCCGTAGGTTGGGGTGCGAACCCCAACATGGCGCGGGGATGGGGATAACGATGTTGGGGTTAGCACCCCAACCTACGCGCCTGGCTCAACGTGCGAGTACAATACGCGGTTCGACGCATTCCGCACCGCCCTCCGAATCCACGGTACCCGACGCCATGAGCGGCAAGCTTTTCATCAAGACCCACGGCTGCCAGATGAACGAGTACGACTCGGCCAAGATGGCCGACGTGCTGCGGGCATCGCATGGCCTGGAACTGACCCAGGATGAGTCGGAAGCGGACGTGATCCTGGTCAACACCTGCTCCATCCGCGAGAAGGCGCAGGAGAAAGTCTTCAGCCAGCTCGGCCGCTGGCGCGAACACAAGCAGGGTGGCAAGCCCGTGTTGATCGGCGTGGGCGGTTGCGTGGCCTCGCAGGAAGGCGAGGCGATCTTGAAGCGCGCGCCGTTCGTCGACCTGGTGTTCGGCCCGCAAACCCTGCATCGCCTGCCCGAACTGATCGAGGCCAAGCGCGCCACCGGCAAGCCACAGGTCGACATCAGCTTCCCGGAAATCGAAAAGTTCGACCGCCTGCCCGAACCGCGCGCCGAAGGCCCCACCGCCTTCGTGTCGATCATGGAAGGCTGCTCCAAATACTGCAGCTACTGCGTGGTGCCCTACACCCGCGGCGAGGAAATCAGCCGCCCGTTCGACGACGTGATCGTGGAAGTGGCGCAACTCGCTGAGCAAGGCGTGCGCGAAGTGATCCTGCTGGGCCAGAACGTCAACGCCTATCGCGGCCCCACGCACGATGGCGGCACGGCGGATCTGGCCGTGCTGATCCACGCCATCGCGCAGATCGAAAGCATCGGCCGCATCCGCTTCACCACCTCGCATCCGCTGGAGTTCTCCGATTCGCTGGTGGAGGCGTACGCCAACGTGCCGAAGCTGGCGAACTTCCTGCATCTGCCGGTGCAAGCCGGTTCCGATCGCATTCTCACGGCGATGAAGCGCGGCTACACGGCGCTGGAATTCAAGCAGAAGATTCGCAAGCTGCGCGCGGTGCGTCCGGATATCTGCATCTCCTCCGACTTCATCGTCGGTTTCCCCGGTGAAACGGATGCGGATTTCGAGAAAACCATGAAGCTGATCGACGACATCGGCTTCGATCAAAGCTTCTCCTTCATCTTCTCCGCACGCCCTGGCACGCCGGCAGCGAATCTCACTGACGACACACCGGCTTCGGTGAAGAGCGAACGCCTGGCACGCCTGCAGGCCGTACTCAACGAGAACGCCCGCAAGATCAACGAGGCGATGGTCGGCACCGTGCAGCGCGTGCTGGTGGAAAAGCCCAGCAGGAAAAACGCAAACGAACTCACCGGCCGCACCGAAAACATGCGCTACGTGAACTTCCCCGGACCTGCGCGCCTGATCGGCCAGTTCGTGGACGTGGTTATTACGGAAGCCATGACCAATTCGCTGCGTGGACGTATCGCCACCGTGGATAGCGAAGCCGCCTGACTCGCCGGCATGGGCGCTGACGCTACACGTATCCGCTTGATGCCTTTCCAGCCGCAGCATGCTGCGGCGGTGGCTCAGTTGATCGTGTCGATCCAGCGCGAGGAATTCGGTTTCGATATCGACCTGGAACGCCAGCCGGATCTTGCTGCGATTCCCGCTTATTACCAGCAGGGCATGGGCAATTTCTGGGTGGCGATGGATGAAAACAAGATCATCGGCACGATCGCGCTGAAAGACATCGACCACCACAGCGTGGCTTTGCGCAAGATGTTCGTGGCCGCTGACTATCGCGGCACGGCATGGGGCATCGCCATCAAGCTTTTGCATGGCGCGCTGGATTGGGCGAAACAGCACGCGGTGCGGAGCGTATTCCTGGGCACCACGGATAAATTCCATGCCGCGCATCGTTTTTATGAAAAGCACGGTTTCGCGCTGATCGACAAAGTGCAGTTGCCGGCAGGCTTTCCCTTTATGCCGGTTGATACGCGCTTCTATCGCCTCGACCTTACGTAGTCGAATGTTTCCATCACGCCTAAAACTCACCCGTCACCCCGGCGAAAGCCGGGGCCCAGCGACTTACCCATGAAAACGCTGGACCGCTGCCTTCGCCGGGGTGACGATGGACCTCTAATCACCGCAAGATACCTATGAACAACGGTTTGAACCAACGCGATTTCGCCCTCGACCCCGAAGACAACGCCCGGCTCGCCAACCTGTGCGGTCCGTTCGACGAACACCTGCGCCAAGTGGAGCTGCGCCTCGGTGTGGAGATCGACCACCGCGGCAACCTGTTCCAAGTGATCGGTGACGAGCCTGCCGCACGCGCCGGCGAAAAAGTGCTTCGCGCGCTGTACGCCGCCACCGAAAACGAAGCGCTCACCGGCGCCAAGATCAACCTGCACCTGGCCGACTCCGGCATTGAATCGATCGTGGAAGAAGCCGCCGAAAGCGCGCAGGAAGTCACCATCAAGGTGAAACGCGGCGTGATCAAGGGCCGCGGCCCGAACCAGGCGCGCTACCTACACGCCATCACCACGCACGACATCAACTTCGGCGTCGGCCCGGCCGGTACCGGCAAAACCTATCTCGCCGTGGCCAGCGCAGTGGAAGCACTGGAAGCCAACCGCGTGCAGCGCATCCTGCTGGTGCGTCCGGCGGTGGAGGCGGGTGAAAAACTCGGCTTCCTGCCCGGCGATCTATCGCAAAAAGTAGACCCTTATCTGCGCCCGCTTTACGACGCGCTGTATGAAATGCTCGGCTTCGAGAAAGTCGCCAAGCTGATCGAACGCAACGTGATCGAGATCGCGCCGCTGGCGTACATGCGTGGCCGCACGCTCAACGATTCCTACGTGATTCTCGACGAAGCACAGAACACCACCGTCGAGCAGATGAAGATGTTCCTCACCCGCATCGGCTTCGGCTCGGTGGCGGTGATCACCGGCGACGTCAGCCAGATCGACCTGCCGCGGCACGTGCGCTCCGGTTTGCGCCACGCCGTGGAAGTGCTGCGCGGCGTGGATGGCATCAGCTTTACCTTCTTTACCTCGCGCGACGTGGTGCGCCACCCGCTGGTGGCGAAGATCGTGCGGGCGTACGAGGCGTTTGAGGCAGCGGCAGACGAGGAACAGGGGCCCGGCAATTCGAACAAACCCGGGCGCGGGAGCTGATCCAGATGGGCGAACCGCTGGCCACCGTGCACCTCAGCTACGGCATCCCGCGCGCCGGCGTGCCCTCGCCCGTCAGCTTCCGCCGCTGGGTAGAGGCCGCCCTGGCCGGAGCAAAACGACGCCGGCCAGCCGAGCTGTCCATTCGCATCGTGGGCACCCGCGAGGGCCGCACCCTCAACCGCGACTACCGGGGCAAGGATTACGCCACCAACGTGCTTTCCTTCCCGGCGGATCTGCCGCCAGGCATGCATCTGCCCTTGATCGGCGATATCGCCATCTGCGCCCCGGTGGTGCGCCGCGAAGCCGCCGAACAGGACAAGCCGGCGCTTCACCATTGGGCACACATGACGGTGCACGGCGTACTGCATCTGCTGGGTTACGACCACATCGTGGAGGCCGAAGCGGTGCGGATGGAGGCGCTGGAAACGCGCATTCTCAAAGGGCTGAGCATTCCCGACCCCTATCAGCTTTGAGAACCATCGCCCCGGCGAACGCCGGGGCCCAGCGACTTTGCCTCACGACTTCAGCGCTGCAGTCCACTTTCCCTAAGCTCTGAATTGTCACGGTTTTTCCGCTAGACTCATTTTCCCGCCCGGCTTGGGCTGTTTTTTCAAGAGTAATGAACGAGGACCCTGGCAGTACCAGCGGCCCCGTCCCCCGAAAATGGTGGGATCGACTGGGCCATCTGTTTTCCGGCGAACCGCGCAACCGCGAAGAACTGATCGACGAGTTGCGGACCGCCCAGGCCAACGGCCTGCTGAGCGCCGACACCCTTCCCATGCTGGAAGGTGCGCTGCGAGTCACAGAGCTCAACGTCGACGACGTGATGGTGCCCCGCGTCCAGATCGTCATGATCGACGTGGACTCGCCGCTCCCCGACATCCTTGCCGCCGTGGTGGAATCCGGCCACTCCCGCTTCCCCGTGCATGGCGAAGACAAGGACGACATCTTAGGCATCCTGCTCGCCAAGGACCTGCTCAAGTACTTCGGCAACGGCCACGACTTCGACCTGCGCACCATCCTGCGCCCAGCCGTGCTGATCCCCGAATCCATGCGCCTGAACGTGCTGCTGGCCGAATTCCGCCGCAGCCGCAACCACATGGCGCTGGTGGTGGACGAATACGGCGGCGTCGCCGGTCTGGTCACCATCGAGGACGTGCTGGAAGAAATCGTCGGCGAAATCGACGACGAACACGACGACGAGGAAGAACCCAACCTCGTGCGCGCCCAGGCCGAAGGCGAATGGATCGTCGACGCCCTCACCCCCATCGCCGACTTCAACGAAGAAGTGAGTGCGGCGTTCTCCGATGAGGAATTCGACACCGTCGGCGGCATGGTCACCGCTGAATTCGGTCACCTGCCCGAGGTCGGCGAACAGATCGACATCGGCAACTTCGAGTTCCGCGTGACCCAGGCGGATGATCGGCGCGTGCAGCAATTCCGCGTCGTACGCCGCTAGCCGCCGCTGTTTCTCCCCCTCCCCTCCGGGGGGAGGGTCGTAGGTTGGGGTGCGAACCCCAACATGGCCCTCTCCCATGCATCACGACGTTGGGGTTCGCACCCCAACCTACCCCTGCTCATCCGCTACCCTTACCCGTCCCGACACCATCGCCCAACCGCATGACCAAGGCCGGCCGCATCCTCCTCATCGCCCTCACCCTCCTGTGCAGCGCGATCCTCCCCGCCCACGCCGGCGTTGCCGACACCCCAGGCGAAAACCTGGAAGTCTCCCTCATCACCTACGGCCCCGGTGACATCTACTGGGAACGCTTTGGCCACGACGCCATCGAACTGCGCGACACCGCCAGCGGCGAAGAAGCGAACTTCAACTACGGCGTGTTCAACTTCGACGAGAAAAACTTCTTCTTCAACTTCGCTCGCGGCCAGATGCATTACCTGATCGACGCCGAAACCACCGCCGACGAAGAAAACTTCTACGCCCAAGCCGGCCGCTCCGTCACCAAACAAAAACTCGCACTCACCGCGCAACAAGCCGCCGCCCTGCGCGACTTCCTGTTCTGGAACCTGCGCCCCGAAAACGCCACCTACAACTACGACTACTACGTCGACAACTGCACCACGCGTGTGCGCGATGCCCTCGACCGTGCACTCGGCGGCGTCATCAAAGCGGGGCTCACACAACTGCAAGGCGGCATGACCTACCGCCAGCAAACCGTGCGCCTGATGAGCGCGCAACCGTGGCTGATGCTGATCCTCGATCTCGGCCTGGGGCCCTACGCCGACCAACCGCTCAACGCATGGCAAGAAAGCTTCCTGCCGGAAGAACTGCAAAAGAGCATTCGCAACATCGCCGTTGCAGATGGCCACGGCGGCACACAACCACTCGTGCAAAGCGAAACCCTGCTTTCGCCCAACCGCCTCAGCACACCGCCGGCCACGCCACCCGATCTGCGCATTCCGCTCGGCATTGCCGGTTTGATCATCGCCACGTTGATAGTCGTCACATGGCGATACGCACGCCTCGTTTACGCACTACTCGGCAACCTGTTCCTGCTACTCGCCGGCCTCGTCGGCCTGGTCATGCTGATGCTGTGGACCCTCACCACGCATCATTCGGCATGGGCCAACGCCAACCTGCTGCTCTTCAATCCGCTTGCTTTCCTGCTGGTGCGTTCAGTATGGCGCACCCGCCGAAACATCAGCCCATCTCCCTTTGCCAATAACGCACTTACGCTGCAGTTGATCCTGCTATTCATCGCCCTGCTGCTGCATCTGCTACCAGGCATCGTGCAGCAGAACCAGCCGTGGATATTGTTTGCGCTACCCTGCTGGCTCGCCATGGCATGGAGCCTGCGCAAAACACCACAAGTCCGTCATTCCCGCAAACGCGGGAATCCATCTTGATCTTCAACGGACTGCCGAACACGTACAGGAAGACTGAAATCATGCCCGCGCCCGATGCACTCGCTACAAGCTCATCCCCCATGGTGGTCAACTGCGTCGCCTACCGCAATGACGGCACGCGCCTGCGCGACATCAGCGTCGACGACATCAGCGAAGTACTGAAAGAACCCGACACCTTCGTCTGGGTCGGCCTGCACGAACCCGACAGCCCATTACTGCTGAAACTGCAAGAAGAATTCGACCTCCACGACCTGGCCATCGAAGACGCCCAGCAAGCCCATCAACGCACCAAGATCGAAACCTACGGCGACTCACTGTTCATCGTCGTACAAACCGCCCAACTCATCAGCAGCCGCATCGCCTTCGGGGAAACCCACATCTTCCTGGGCAAACGCTACCTCATCACCGTCCGGCACGGCGCCTCGCTCTCCTACAAACCCGCCCGCCACGCCTGCGAGAAAACCCCGGAGCTGCTGGCACTCGGCCCCAGCTACGGCCTGTACGCCGTGCTCGACTTCATCGTCGACAACCTGCTCCCCATCGTGCGCGACTTCCGCGAAGAACTGCAGGAGCTGGAAAAAGACATCTTCGCCGACACCCTCAACCGCAACACCGTCCGCCGCCTCTACGACATGCAACGCGACCTGATGACCCTGCGCCTGGCCGCCGC
>NZ_DATEJY010000096.1:0-5209 GCF_035277725.1 Dyella sp.
CTGCGCCGCGAGATGCAATCGCTGATCTCTACCGACACGCAAAAGGCCAAGCCAGAGCTGATCGACGAGATCGTCAGCGTGCTGGCGGAAAAGCGCGACCAGCAGGTGCACGTGCTGTGGCAATCGCTGAAGTCACTGCTCGACGACGTCGCCAGCCTGGACGACGAGCGCATCGTGCTGAGCTTCATGAACACGATCCGCGCCACGTTGCGCACCAGCTTCTTCCAGTTGTGGGATGGCGCGCATCGCCATTACATCAGCTTCAAGTTCGATTCCAAGCAAGTTCCCGACGCACCCAAGCCGGTGCCGTATCGCGAGATCTTCGTATACGCGCCGCGCGTGGAAGGCATTCACTTGCGCTTCGGGCCGGTTGCACGCGGCGGCTTGCGCTGGTCGGACCGCCGCGAAGATTTCCGCACCGAAGTGCTGGGCCTGGTGAAGGCACAGATGGTGAAGAACACCGTGATCGTGCCGGTGGGTTCGAAGGGCGGCTTCTTCGTCAAGCATCCGCCGGCCGGTGGCGATCGCGATGCGCAGTTGGCGGAAGGCATTGCCTGCTATCGCCTGTTCATCAACGGCCTGCTCGACATCACCGACAACCTGGTGGAAGGCAAGGTGGTGCCGCCGCATGACCTGATCCGCCACGACGACGACGATCCCTACCTGGTGGTGGCGGCTGACAAGGGCACGGCCACGTTCTCCGATATCGCCAACGCCATCTCGATCGAACACGGTTTCTGGCTGGGCGATGCGTTTGCCTCTGGCGGTTCCAACGGTTACGACCACAAGGGCATGGGCATCACTGCCAAAGGCGCGTGGGAATCGGTGAAGCGCCACTTCCGTGCGATGGGCCGCGACAGCCAGAGCGAGGACTTCACCTGCGTCGGCATCGGCGACATGTCCGGTGACGTGTTCGGCAATGGCATGCTGCTGTCGCGGCATATTCGCTTGCTGGCCGCGTTCGACCATCGCCACATCTTCCTCGATCCGAATCCGGAGACGGCCAAGTCCTTCGCCGAGCGCGAACGCATGTTCAAGCTGCCGCGTTCGAGCTGGGATGACTACGACAAGTCGCTTATTTCCGCCGGTGGCGGCGTGTGGCCGCGCAGCGTGAAGTCGATTCCGATTTCGCCGGAAGCGCGTGCGGTGCTGGGTATCAAGGCCAGCGTCGAGCATCTTTCGCCGAACGAGTTGATGAGCGCCATCCTCAAGGCGCCGGTGGATCTGCTGTGGAACGGCGGTATCGGTACCTACGTCAAAGCCAGCAGCGAAACGCATGGCGATGTCGGCGATCGCGCCAACAACGCGCTGCGTATCAACGGTGCGGAACTGCGTTGCAAGACGGTGGGCGAGGGCGGCAACCTCGGCTTCACCCAGAAAGGTCGCATCGAAGCCGCACAGCATGGCGTGCTGCTCAACACCGACTTCATCGACAACTCCGCTGGCGTGGACACCTCCGACCACGAGGTGAACATCAAGATCCTGCTCGGCGATGCGGTACAGCGCGGCGAGATCACCACGGATGATCGCAACCGCCTGCTCGCCTCGATGACCGACGAAGTCGGCCAGTTGGTGCTGTGGGATAACTACCGCCAGAACCAGGCCATCACCTTGATGGAACGTCAGTCGGTGAAGCGGATCGGCTCGATGGCGCACTTCATCCGTACGCTGGAAAGCGAAGGCCTGCTCGACCGTCAGGTGGAAAACCTGCCGAGCGAAACCGAGCTGTCCGATCGCAAGGCGCATGGCAATGGCCTCACTCGTCCGGAACTGTCGGTGCTGCTGTCGTACGACAAGATTCGCCTGTACCAGCAATTGCTGGAATCGGACGTACCGGAAGATCCGTATCTGTCGAAGGAACTGGTGCGTTACTTCCCGAAACCGCTGCACGACAAATACGCCGCGCACATGCAGCGCCATCGCCTGAAGCGCGAAATCATCGCCACCGCGGTGACCAACTCCACCCTCAACCGCATGGGCGCCACCTTCATGATGCGCATGCAGGAAGACACGGGGCAGGGGCCGGCGGCGGTCGCCAAGGCATACACGGCGGCGCGCGAAATTCTCGGCGCGCGCGAACTGTGGGCACAGATCGAGGCGCAGGACAGCAAGGTGGCGGAGAGCACGCAGTTCGATGCGATCGGGCAGATCTGGTCGCAATTGCGCCACCTCGCGCGTTGGCTGCTGAACCGTCCGGGCGGCACGCTGGACATCGCGGCGAACGTGGAGCGCTACCAGGCCGCCGTGGCCGAACTCAGCGCCACGCTGCCCGACGCATTGACGCCAGCCGGCAAGGCCGATTTCGCCACCAGCCAGGAGAAGTGGGAAGGCCTCGGCCTGCCCAGCGATCTGGCCCTGCATCTGGCCAAGCTGCCGGAGTTGCGCGCCATGCTCGACATGGTGGAAGTCGCGCAGCAGACCGACCAACCCATCGCCAAGGTCGCCAACGTGTTCTACGAGCTGGGCCAGGCGCTGGATCTGGAATGGCTGCGCGGCCAGATCGAAGCCCTGCCGGTGGATGGCCACTGGCATGCGCAGGCACGCGGTTCGTTGCTGGATGAACTCAATCATCAGCATCGCGCGCTGGCGACCCAGGTGCTCGCGCTCAATGGCGGCAACGGCAGCATATCGCCGGTACAGGCGTGGCTGGAGCGTGACGATCCTGCGCTGAAGTACACCCGCAGCATGCTGGCGGAAATCCTCACGCAGAACGCGGATTACCCGATCGCCTCGGTAGCGGTGCGTCGCCTGGCGCAGTTGGCGCAGGTGCCGATTGCCTGATGTTGCGCAAACCCTCTCCCTTCGGGGAGCGGGTAGGTTGGGGTGCGAACCCCAACGTCGCGACGCCGGGGGAATGGCCATGTTGGGGTTCGCACCCCAACCTACCTCGCCATGAACGTCATGGGAGGCATGGTCAGCTCACTTCGCGTGTCGTAAGCTCGATCGTCAAGCTCCAACAGATGGGTCTCCCATGCGTCTTGCGTTCGTCGCCAGCGAAACCAGCGTTGCCCAGCAAGCGCGCCGCAAACTTGTGGAACGCTACGGCGACGTGCCGGTGACCGATGCCGAAGTGATCGTCGCATTGGGTGGTGACGGTTTCATGCTGCGTACCTTGCACGCCCATCGTGCCGTTGCACTACCGGTCTATGGCATGAAGCTGGGTCGCGTCGGTTTCCTGATGAACAAGCATCACCATGAAGAATTGCCCGAGCGCATCGCACGCGCACACGCCGCGGAACTGTTCCCGCTGGAAATGGAGGCCGTCGATGGCGATGGCCAGACACGTCACGCGCTGGCCTTCAATGAAGTATCGCTGCTGCGGCAAACCAATCAGGCCGCGCATGTCGAAGTAAAACTCAATGGCATCGTGAAACTGCAGAACCTGGTCTGCGACGGCATCCTGGTTTCCACGCCCGCCGGCTCCACCGCTTACAACCTTTCCGCGCACGGTCCGATTCTGCCGCTGGACGCCAACGTGTTGGCGCTCACGCCGATCAGTCCGTTCCGTCCACGCCGCTGGCGCGGCGCCATCCTGCCGCATCGCACGGTGGTGAGCATGCGCGTGCTCGATCCCGGCAAGCGTCCGGTAAGCGCCACGGCGGATTTTCTGGAAGTGCGCAACGTGCGTAGCGTAGAAGTGCGCCAGTCGCGCGAGCAGGGCGTGCGTCTGTTGTTTGATCCGGAACACAATCTGGAACAGCGCATCCTGGACGAACAATTCGCCGCGGACTGACGTAGGTTGGGGTGCGAGCCCCAACATGGCGACACATGGGGATGGCAATGTTGGGGTTCGCACCCCAACCTACGGATTTGCGCTAGATTGACGCGCATGACCCGCCCCACCAAAACCGCTCACGATCCCAGTGCCACCGGCGATAACCGACTCGTCGTCGCCATTTCGTCGCGGGCCTTGTTCGACCTCGGCGATAGCCATGCCTTGTTCGAGCGCGACGGGCTGGATGCTTACCGCGGTTTCCAGATCGAACACGAAGAGGACATTCTGCAACCCGGCGTGGCGTTTCCGCTGGTGCAGAAACTGCTGGGACTCAACAAGCTGGCCGGCGACGTACCACCGGTCGAAGTGATCCTGCTGTCGCGCAACTCAGGCGATACCGGGCTGCGCATTTTCAATTCCATCCAGCATTACGGACTGGAAATCAGCCGCGCTGCGTTCACCAGCGGTGCGCCGACGTCCGATTACATTGCGCCTTTCAAGGCGGATCTGTTTCTTTCCGCCAATGCTGAAGATGTGGGCCGCGCCTTGAAGGCCGGCGTTGCGGCCGCCACCATCCTGCCGTCGACGGCGCCACCGCGCGCCAGCGAACAGCTGCGCATTGCCTTCGACGGCGATGCGGTGATCTTTGGCGACGAAGGTGAGCGCGTGTCGCGCGAGGAAGGGTTGGAAGCCTTTCATCGCAGCGAAACCGAACTGGCCGAACAGCCGTTATCGGTCGGACCCTTCCGTGGATTCCTCACCGCGGTGCATCGCCTGCAGGCAGCGTTTCCCGCCGAGAACTCCCCGATTCGCACCGCCCTTGTCACGGCCCGCTCGGCACCCGCACACAAGCGCGTCATTCTCACCCTCCGCCGCTGGGGCGTGCGTATCGACGAGGCGTTGTTCCTGGGTGGGCGCGACAAGGGGCCGTTCCTGGATGCGTTCGGCGCGGATATCTTTTTCGACGACTCGCCGGCAAATGTGGAATCCGCGCGCAAGCACGTCGCAACCGGCCACGTGCCGCACGGTGTAAGCAACCCGTAGGTTGGGGTGCGAACCCCAACATGTCGCTTCGCACAGGTTTACCGATGTTGGGGTTCGCACCCCAACCTACGGCACGGAATGGCCTTTGCTGGCGGTCCAGATCGCGTACCAGTCTTCCGCATCCAACTGCACATTCAGTGCTGCCACTGCGTCACGCAAGCCATCCAAACGCCCGGTACCGGTAATCGGATACGGCCGCGATGGATGCCGCAGCACCCACGCAAACGCGAGCGTGGTCAGCGAAATGCCATGGCGTGTCGCGATCGCCGACATTTCTGTCCGCACGCGCTGCGCCTGCTCATCGTCGCTCGTAAACAGGCGGCCACCAGCGAGCGGTGACCAGATCATCGGCCGCAATCCGAGTTGCTGTGCCTGATCGAGCGTGCCGTCGTCCAGCGCACCCATCTGCAGCGGCGAAAGCTCCAGCTGATTGGTGACTAGCGGATGATG
>NZ_DATEJY010000097.1:0-10246 GCF_035277725.1 Dyella sp.
GGCCGGACAATCACGCAGGCGGATGATGCTCATGCGGTACGCTCGATCACGCGTTGGAAAGGGGGCAGGGCTTTAAGCATCTGGCTGCCGTATTGCCGCGTAATGACGCGGCGATCCAGCAACACGATCCGGCCGCGATCGGTCTCGCTGCGGATCAGGCGTCCGCAATATTGAATCAGCAGCCGCGTGGCTTCGGGTACCGCGACTTCCATGAAAGGATTGCGTCCGCGCGATTCCAGCCACTCGGCATACGTGGCCCCGACGGGATCCGTCGGCACGGCAAACGGCAATTGCGTGATCACGACCGTCTCGCACAGCTTGCCGGGCAAGTCCAAGCCTTCGCCGAAAGACGCCAGGCCAAACAACGTACTGCCTTTGCCGGCTTCGACGGCTGCAACATGTTCGGCAATCAATTGCGTCTTGCCCAACGAACCTTGTGCGCGCACCTTGCGCACCTTGTCGATCGGTAGCCGTTGCAGCACGCGTTCCAGCTTCGCGCGCGAGGTGAAAAGCACAAGGTTGCCGGCGTTCCAATCCAGGTGGTCGGCCAGCCAGTCGGTGATTTCCTGTGCATGCTGTTCGCGTGCATCGGGCAGGGCGGAGAGTGATGGAATTTCAAGCCGCGCTTGGGCGGCAAGATCGAACGGCGAAGGCAGGCTTACTGTCACCGCATCGTCCGGCAGGCCCACGGCATCGGCAAAGCCGCGGAAATTACCGCCGACACTCAGCGTGGCAGACGTCATCACGGCCGCGCTGGCGTTGTCCCAGAGAATGCTGCGCAACAGTGCGCCGGCGGAAACTGCAGATGCGTGACAAACCAGTTGCTGATCGTTCGACAGCGTGACCCAGCGCGCGAGCGGTGGCGCCTGTTCCGGATCATCACTGGACCATGCACGCCACGTACGCACCTGGCGATCGATGCGCTCCATGGCCATGCCCAATTCGCGTGACAACGCTTCCTGGGTCGGGCCGCCTTCGCTCATCTCGGTGATGGTGCGGCGCACGGCGGTAAGCCAGCGCTGCACTTCGCTGCTGGCGATGTAGAGCAACGTAGCGTGATGGACCCAGTTGTCCGGCAGCTGCCCCAGTGAGCCGCGATAGACCGGCTCGGTTTCCGCCGGATCGGGTAGCCATGATTGGCGAATCTCTTTTTCCAATGCTTCCAGTGCATCGCTCAAAGCCTGCAGCTTTTCGTCGCCTGCATCCAGCGTGAGCTTGCCGATCACTTCCTTGTCGGTCAGCGAATAGGCTGCGTGTACTTGTCGCCCAAGACGGCTGATCTGGCGCACGGCGACGTTGAGCGCAACTTCCGATGCGCCGCGGTCGATGGTCTTGCCGGGCATGTGATGCGCTTCGTCGAACACGTACAGCGTTTCTTCCGGCTTGGGCAGAAACACGCCACCCCAGCTTTCTTCGCCGCTGGAAAGCGTGAGATCGGCGAGCACCAGATCCTGGTTGGCGACGATGATGTCCGCATCCGCCGCCGCACGACGTGCGGCGAAGAACGGGCAGAGCATGAAGTACGCGCAGCGACGGCCGGTACAGCCGCCCGTGCTGGTGGTGATCATGCCGCGCAACATGTCGCCGGGCGTTTCAGGCGCGGCGTCCATGTCGCCGTTCCATTCGTTGCGATCGAACGCATCGGTGAGTTTGCGCAGCACTTGCTTGTCGCGCTCGGCCGGTGGCTTGGTCCACAACGCGAGGTCGGCATCCAGGCCCAAGCCCATCTGTGCGCTTTCCGCCAGGCTGGCGCCGGCCATACGCAGGTTGCGCGGGCACACGTAGCGGCCGCGACCCTTGGCGAGTGCTACTTTCATCTCGCGGCCGTAGAGTTTCAGGAACAGCGGTATATCGCGCTCAACCAACTGCTCTTGTAGTGCAACGGTCGCCGTGGCGATCAGCAGTTTTTTCTTCAGCGCCTTCGCAGCTTCCGCACCCGCGATCAGGTAGGCCATCGATTTACCGGTGCCGGTCGGCGCCTCGATCACCGCTGCGCCACCGGCTTGCGCCAATGCCTTGGCCACCTCGGCGATCATGCGCGTTTGCGCTGCACGCGCACGAAAGCCGGGCAGGCCTTCTTTCACGCGCGCATATGCGTCGCGGATACGGTCCTTGAGCTCGTCAGTAAGCATGGGCTTCCTGACGCGTGATGCTTAGCGCGACAGCTTCCGCGATGCGAATGCCGTCGACACCGGCCGAAAGAATGCCGCCCGCGTAACCGGCACCTTCGCCGGCAGGAAACAGACCGCGCGTGTTGAGACTCTGCAAAGTTTCATCGTCGCGGCGAATGCGCACCGGTGATGAGGTGCGTGTTTCCACGCCGGTAAAAATCGCATCGGGTCGTGCGAAGCCTTTGATCTTGCGATCGAAGGCCGGCATCGCTTCGCGGATGGCTTCGATGGCGTAATCCGGTAATGCAGATGCGAGGTCCGTCAGATGCACGCCGGGTTTGTAGGAAGGCTGCACCTCGCCCAATGCCACGGATGCTTTGCCGGCAAGAAAATCACCGATCAGCTGGCCAGGTGCTTCATACGTGCCACCGCCCAGCTCGAATGCGCGGCTTTCCAACTGGCGTTGCAATGTGATGCCGGCCAGCGGGCTGCCGCTATCGTCATACGGTGTGAAATCGTTGGGTTCGATGCCCACCACAATCGCCGCATTCGCATTGCGTTCGTTGCGCGAATACTGACTCATGCCATTGGTCACCACGCGTCCCGGCTCGCTGGTGGCGGCAACTACCGTGCCGCCTGGACACATGCAGAAGCTATACACCGAGCGGCCATTGCGGCAGTGATGTACCAGCTTGTAGTCCGCTGCGCCAAGCAAAGGGTGACCGGCCTGCGGACCGAAGCGCGCGCGATCGATGATCGATTGCGGATGCTCCACGCGAAAGCCGATCGAGAATGGTTTGGCTTCCAGATATACGCCGCGTTTGTACAGCATCTCGAAGGTGTCGCGGGCACTGTGGCCGAGCGCCAGCACGACATGATCGGTGCGGACCTGCTCGCCGTTCGACAACGCGACACCGCGCACGTGACGGGTACCTTCTGCATCCGTATCGACCAGCAGGTCATCCACGCGATGCTGGAAGCGAATTTCACCACCCAGCGCCTCGATGGTGTTGCGCATGTTCTCCACCATCGTCACCAGGCGGAAGGTGCCGATGTGCGGCTTGCTCACGTAGATGATTTCTTCCGGTGCGCCGGCCTTCACGAATTCCGTCAGCACCTTGCGACCGTAGTGCTTGGGATCGGAAATCTGGCTGTACAGCTTGCCGTCGGAAAACGTACCCGCACCGCCCTCGCCGAACTGCACGTTCGATTCCGGGTGCAGATTGCGCTTGCGCCACAGATCCCAGGTGTCCTTGGTACGCTCGCGCACGGCCTTGCCGCGTTCCAGAATGATCGGTCGAAAGCCCATCTGCGCCAGCAGCAGGCCTGCGAACAGCCCGCAGGGACCCAAGCCGATCACCACCGGCCGATGCGCCAGCTGGCCGGGCGCCTTTGCCACGAAGTGGTAATTCGTATCCGGCGTAGGACGCACATGTGGATCGTCCGCAAAACGCGCCAGCAGCTTGGCCTCGTCGGCCACGTCCACATCCAGCGTGTAGATCAACTGGATCGCCCCGCGCTTGCGGGCGTCATGGCCGCGACGGAACACGCTATAGCCGTGAACGGCCGCGGCGCCGACATGCAGCTTGGCGCGGATGGCGGCGGCCAGCGCTTCCTCAGGGTGATCCAGGGGCAGCTTGATGTCGGTGAGTCGCAGCATGCGGGGCGCAGTGGGTAAAACGGCAGTCTATTGTCGCAAAGCTGGCCGCGCCGCGCCGCCTTTTTACCGTACCCCACGCAGGGTTCTCGTAGGCTGGTATGAAATCCCAGCGCTTTTAGCCTTCCTGATGCTGGGATTCCATCCCAGCCTACTTGCAAGCCACCGCACTGATAGGTTGGGGTGAGCGAACGCGACCCCCAAGTGCTTTGCGGGATAACCGCCCTCTACGCGATTTATCCCTCAGCCGCCACCTGCCTCAGCGTCTGCTCAAACACCTCCGGCGGTTGCCCACCCTGCACCAGATACTTCCCATTGATGATCACCGACGGCACCGCCCGGATGCCCTGTGACTGAAAGAACTGCTCCTGCTGGCGCACCTCATCCGCGTAACGGTTCTCCGTGAGCACCTTGCGCGCTTCAGCGACGTCCAGCCCCACGTCACCCGCCACCCGCGCAAGTACATCATGCGAGCTGACATTCTCTCCCTTGCTGAAATATGCCTCCAGCAAAGCCAGCTTCAAGGCAGGCTGCTTCCCTTCCAGCTCCGCCCAATGCAGCAGGCGGTGCGCATCGAAGGTGTTGTAAATACGACTGCGCTTGTCCATATCAAACACAAAGCCCAGGCTGGCACCGCGCTGGCGGATACCTTCCTGATTCTTCGCCCTCTGCTCCGGCGTGCTGCCGTACTTGTGCGCCAGGTGCTCGGCTACGTTCTCGCCTTCCGGCCCCATTTGCGGATTTAGCTCGAAGGGCTGGAAGTGCAGGTCGGCCACTATTTCGCCATTCAGTCGTTGAAGTGCTTGCTCCAAAGATTTGAGGCCAATGGCGCACCAGGGGCAGACGACGTCGGAGACGAAGTCGATCTTTAAGTGAGTTTGACCGGTCATGATGTTTTAGTCCCTGGGAGTTTTGACTTCTGTGTGGTGCGGGCGTAGTTGGAAGAAATCAAGGTGAATCCAAATGGGCGCGCGCTTAGATAAACACAAAAAAGGCCGGCAGGCCGGCCTTTTTCGATCACCGAATTTCTTAGAACTTATAGTTGAATCCGGCGTAGTAGCTGCGACCAATCGCATCGTACAACGCAGAGCCAAAGCCAGTCCCGAACAAATTGACCGGAGGGTTGCGGTCAGCAATGTTGTTGATGCCGCCGTAAATTTCCAAACCGGTATTCTTGCCTTCAGCGTTCTTGACCTTGTAACTCACGCTCAGATCATTGAAGAATCCGTTGCCCGCCCAGATGGGGTTGATTTGAATGGGATCGGATGCGTAGCTTTCGTTCGACACGCGCAGCATGGGCGAGAAGTAGCGGGCCCGCCAATTAAACGTCCAGTTGTTGATCGCGTAGTTGGTGCCAACAGTGATCTTCCACTTGGGATAGCCTAGCGTGCCGTTGTCCTGGATGGTGATGGAGGGGTCGTCTTGGAATGGGTGTTCGGTATAGAGGAACACGCGAGTACCGTTGAGGTTGACGCGCAGCTTGCCCGGGCCGATATCGTGCGAATAATAGGCGCCAATATCCATGCCAGATGTGCTCAGCGCAGAAATGTTCTGGTTGACCGAGTTGATGAACACGATTTCATGGGTGTTCGGATCACGCAAAGCACCAGCGCAGTACACGTTTCCAATGCCATTTGGATTGTCGACGCACTGATTAACGACTTGCGTACCCGACGGGGCACTGATCGCATTGTTCAGCCGGATATTCCAGTAATCCATGGTCAGGCCGAATCCGGTGAGGAATTGCGGCGTGAATACAAATCCGGCTGTCCACGTCTTGCCAGTTTCGGGTCCAAGGTTGGGGTTGCTGCCGGAAATGCCGGCAATGGTCGCGCCGTTGGCTGACTTCCAGCCTTGCGGAACGCCAAGGGCCTGACAGTTAGCTGCACGGACAGCGGGATTGGGAGCGGTCCTGAGCTGTGGGGCCGAGCAAGGGTCATTGACGGAGAAGAAGTTCTGACTTTGACCGCTGTAAAGTTCATCGATATTCGGGGCGCGAACAGCGCTGGACATGGTTCCGCGTAGACGGATGTTGTCGTCGATAGCCCAATCCAAACCCCAGCGCCATGCCTTGGTGTGACCGATGGTGGAATAGTCAGAGAAGCGAATGGCTGCGTCGAGCGTCAGCGCCTTGGCGAACGGACGATCCGCGAGTAGCGGCAGCAAGGTCTCGATGTATCCTTCCTTCACGTTGTAAGCGCCACCGGAAGAGGGGATGGCATTGAGGAAGGTCAAGCCTGCAACGTCGAGAGGATCCTGGTTTATACGGCTGCTTTCGCGGCGAAACTCCGTGCCGATGGCAATGCTGGCAGCGCCGGCTTCGAAGGGCATCTGGAACAGGTTGTTGTTGGTAACCGTGCCACCACCCACGAACTGTGTGATATGGGTGCGAGTGAGTGTGGTGGTATTGAACCACTGGGCTGCCTCGGGGTTGACTGCGCCCTCCCCAAAAAGACTGGTGGGAATGCAGCCGTTACGCGCGATGGGATCAAGCGCGGCTGCCGCGGAAGGGTCGATGCTGGAGCGGCAGACGATGTTGCCGTTGGAATCCCTGACTGCGTCGGTAGATGCTGCAAAGCGATCATTAATGCGGTTGTTCAAGTTCTGGCGAAGTTCGTTCATTACGCCATAGTTGACGGAAGCATCGTATTCCCAATCCCCTGCGATGACACCATTGGCGCCAAATACAACACGACCGGTGTCACGGCTGGTAGCTTCCCCACGAAGACGTGCATCAACATCGAAGCGATTGATATTGAGTTGCGAAAGCCCGTTAGCATCCATCAGCGCTGCCAAGCTTGGGCTGATAAAAGCGTTGTCGCGATAGATAGTATAAGTGCCGAAGGCCGGCTGGGTGGCCATCTTCACATCGACGTGGCTGTAACTACCTTCAGCGTAAAGACGCTGATCCGGCGTAATGTTGAAGCTAGCCACCGAGCTAAGCGACGTACGCTTGTATTCCGGTTGCAGCTGTTGCACCTTATTTACATCTAAGCGGTCGCAATCCGAGCAGCCGGTGCTGTCAAGGGGGCCATCGAAGCGTTGCGGACGTACGCTGCCATCCGGATTGAGCACATAACGCTTGCTGATATCCGTAGGCGTATCGAGCGAGAAGGTTCCGCCATTGGTATAGCCGTAGCCACCTGCGTTTGAAAAAAGCTGGGACTCGTAGGGGCCATTGGGTGTCAGGATGGATCTGTACGACTGATTGCCGAAACGATCAGGAAACATGAGCGGATCTTGTTCGCTGTGTTCCACTGAGATGGCGATATTGCCGCGATCGTGGGCGAAGTTCATGCCGCCGGTGATGGAGGCCTCCTTCGGTGAAAAGCCGCCATGTTGCGAAACGCCATACTGCGCGTGCAGATTTACGCCCTGGTAGTTTTTCTTCAGGATGAAGTTCACGACGCCGGTGACAGCATCCGCACCGTATACAGCCGAAGCGCCGCCGGTGATGATTTCAACCCGTTCAACCCATTCGGTTGGAATGAGATTCACATCAACTGCGCTGGAGCCTGCGCTCGAACCCACGAAGCGGCGGCCGTTGACAAGCACCAACGTTCTCTCAGGTCCAAGATTGCGCAGATCAAGCTGCTGCACGCCAGCGGTGCCGATGGATTGCGTGGAGTTACCCATCGTAAACGTGGTGGCGAGCTGAGGCATGGTGGCCATCAAGTCGCCGATATTGGTAGCACCCGTCGCATGGATTTCCTCAGCGGTGACAACCGCAACAGGTGTCGGTGAGATGACGTTGGGGTTGGAGATGGCAATATGAGAACCGGTAACGGTGACGCCCTCCAAGGTCTTCGTTTTGCTGCCATCACTGTCTTGCGAAAATACATTTGTGCTCGCCAGCGCTGTTGCACACGCCAACGCCAGCAGTGAGTAGTTAAAGGTATTTCTTGTTTTCAAGGCGCTCTCCCTGAGTCGCCGTTCGCTGCTCAGTTTTGCAGCGCGCGACATCTGACATAGATGCGAAAGTCATCCCTAAGCCATGAGGCATGGCTCCTGTGATGACCATCGGGTATTTACGGTCCAACCCCTAAGGAAGATGTTGCAAACCGTAGTGGTCAAATAAGCCACGCGCGTTTTTGCAACAATCGGAGTTCGCCCAATTTGATGTAGGGCAGGCCGTTGCGAGTCAGGAACGGGAGGTATTCGTCGAAGCGGCTACGGATATGTACGAAAATTTACCGTGCGCGGACAGTTGGGTGTGAATCGTGATGCGGCGAGAGCTCATCAACTCAAGGAGCGATGTACAGGGCGAATGCATCGCCCTGCACATTTCGAACAATTGAAGACTTACTGCTTACCGATGAAATCCTGCTTCCCAATATGCGTCCCAGCCTCACGCAAGATCGCGTACGCCGTCGTGCAATGGAAGAACAAGTTCGGAATCACGAAGTGGAGCAGGTAAGCCTCACCTTCAAAATGCTGCTCGCCGTTGCGCGACTTGATGGTGATGGCGCGTGTTTCACTGCCGTCCACCTGTTCCGGCTTGAAGCTCTTGATGTAGTCGATCGCGCGTTCGATGCGCGAATACAGCTCATCGAACGACGTCTCGTTGTCCTCGAACTTCAACGGATCGACGCCTGCCAGGCGCGCGGTGCCGTTCTTGGCCATGTCGGTGGCGATCTGCACCTGCTTGACCAGCGGCAGCATGTCGGGAATAAGGCGGGTTTGCAGCAGTACCGAGCCTTCCACGTTTTTTTCCTTGGCGTGTTTTTCGCCGAGCTTGAGCACGTGGTTGAGGTTGGTCAGTGCGCGTACGAATAGTGGTACGGAGGCTTGGTACATCGAGAGACTCATGGGGATGACTCCGGTTGATGATGGGGAAGGTGATCGTGCGTGCACACGTCAGCAACAGGCGAGAGTTCGCTAGGCGATGGCGCGGGATGTGCATCCAGAGATGAGGTGGGATGTACATGGCGGATCGCGTAACCGGCAATGACCGTGGCGGCGGTGAGCAGCACCGCTGCCAACACGAAAGCGATGCCGGGCAGATGCATGGGGGCATGGTTGCTGATGAACAAGCCGAACAGGTTGGCGAACAGCGCCGGCCCGAAGATGCCGGCGAGGCTGGCAAGGCTGCTCAACGCGCCTTGCAGGCGGCCTTGTTCGTGCGGATCCACTTGTTGCGTCATCAGCGCCTGCGCCGGCGGCCCGGAGAGACCGCCAAGGCAAAGGAACGGAATGCCCACCAGGAACATCCACCCCACCGGCGAGAAGCCGAAGAACAGATAGCCCACCACGCACAGCGGCAAGCCGATCATGATCATGCGCCGCTCGCCGAGTTTCGGCATCAGGCGGCGCACCAGCACCGCCTGCACGATGCCGCTGCAGAGCCCGACGAAGGCAAGCGTGTATCCCACTGCCTGCGTGCCCCAGCCGTAGCGGTAATCGGCGTAGAGCACGTAGGTGGAGTTGAGAGAGAACTGCGCCAGGTTGATCAGGAAGTACACCGAGGCCAGCGCGAAGACTTGCGGATAGCGGCGCAACAACACGAGCGCGCCGAAGGGATTGGCATGGCTCCAGTCGAAGCGCTTGCTGCGGCGTTCGGGCGGCAGCGATTCCGGCAGTACGAAGAAGCCGTAGCAGAAATTGATCAATGAAAGCCCGGCTGCCACCCAGAACGGCAAGCGGATGCTGAGGTGGCCAAGCAGTCCGCCCAGCGCCGGTCCGGTGATAAAGCCGATGGCAAACGCGGCACCCAGCGCACCATAGGCCGCAGCGCGTTTTTCCCGCGGCACGATATCGGCGATGTAGGCATTGGCGGTGGAGAAGCTTGCCGCGCAGATGCCTGATACGAGGCGCCCCACGAACAGCAGCCATACGGTCGGCGCCAGCGCGATCACGATGAAATCCACGCCAAGGCCAAAGCTGGAGATCAGGATCACCGTGCGGCGGCCGAAGCGATCCGACAAGGTGCCTTGCACGGGCGAGAAGATGAATTGCATCAGCATGAAGGTGGTGCTGATCGCGCCCACCCATACGGCGGCCTGCGCCATGCTGCCGCCGATCAATTCCACGATCAGGTGCGGCAGCACCGGGATGATGATGCCGAAGGCCAGCATATCGATCGCCACGGTGACGAAGATGAACAGCACCGCGGCACGGCGGTGCGGATGCGCGAGAGGCTCGTGCGCGGTCATCGGAGGTGCTGAGTCGCAGGGGAAACCGCGATCTTAGCACCGACCCGCGCGAGACGGGCGATCGAGCCGGAGTGCCGCTATCCCCGCGGGGGCCACCCCAATTCGGCCCCCACCCGCTCGATCAGCGCGGCGGCCACGGCCTCGCCGGCTCCTTCAGCACCGGCTTGCCGAGCAGCGGCGAAGACAGCGCGTAGGCTCCGTTGCCCGCGAACGCCCAGATGATGTTGCGGTCGTACTCGGTGTAGATCGAGTGCACGCCCTTGCCCTGCACGCCTTCGGGCAGGTCCTTGCCGTTCGCCAGGCGCGGCACGAAATATCCGGCGATG